>DISE01000109.1:33006-37972 GCA_002421865.1 Castellaniella sp. UBA6218 | reverse complement strand
TCGATTACCTTCCAGAACTATTTCCGCATGTACGACAAACTGTCGGGCATGACGGGGACGGCCGACACCGAGGCCTACGAGTTCCAGGAAATCTACGGTCTGGAAACGGTCATCATCCCGACGAACCGGCCCATGGCGCGCCAGGACCAGAACGACCAGGTCTTCAAGACCGACGCGGAAAAATACCGCGCGATCCTGGCCGACATCGTCGACTGCCACAAGCGCGGCCAGCCTGTGCTGGTGGGCACGACCAGCATCGAGAACTCCGAACTGCTGTCCAATGCGCTGAAGAAGGAAGGCCTGCCGCACGAGGTGCTGAACGCCAAGCAGCACGCGCGCGAGGCCGAGATCGTCGCCGAGGCGGGCAAGCCCGGCCACATCACGATCGCCACCAACATGGCTGGCCGCGGCACGGACATCGTGCTGGGCGGCAGCGTGGACAAGCAGATCGACCTGGTGCGCGCCAATCCCGACCTGTCCCCCGAGGACAAGGACGCCCGCATCGCCGCCATCCGCGCCGAATGGGCGCCGGCCAACGAGGCCGTCAAGCAGGCCGGCGGCCTGCGCATCATCGGCACGGAACGCCACGAATCGCGGCGCATCGACAACCAGTTGCGCGGTCGCGCAGGCCGCCAGGGCGACCCGGGTTCCTCGCGCTTCTATCTGTCGCTGGACGACTCGCTGATGCGCATCTTCGCCGGCGACCGGGTGCGCGCCATCATGGAACGCCTGCGCCTGCCCGAAGGCGAACCGATCGAAGCGCGCATGGTGTCGCGTTCGATCGAATCCGCACAGCGCAAGGTCGAGGGCCGCAACTTCGACATCCGCAAGCAATTGCTTGAATACGATGACGTGGCCAACGACCAGCGCAAGGTGCTCTATGCCCAGCGCAACGAGGTCCTGGAAGCGGAGTCGGTGGCCGACACGATCGCCAACCTGCGCGACGCCGAGATCACGTCGGTATTCCGCCGCTACGTGCCGGAAGAAACGATGGAAGAGCAGTGGGACATCCCGGGGCTGCAGTCGTCCCTGGAGTCCGACTGGGCGATCGCCCTGCCGCTGGTCGAAATGCTGGAAAAGGAATCCAACCTGACGGACGACGACCTGCTGGAGCGGGTGCTGGCCGAAGCCAGGCGGCTGTATGACGAGAAAGTCGCCCTGGTGACCGAGGCGGGCTGGCGGCCGTTCGAGCGCTCGGTGCTGCTGCAGGCGCTGGACACGAACTGGCGCGCCCACCTGGCGTCACTGGATCACCTGCGCCAGGGCATCCACTTGCGCGGTTACGCCCAGGTGGACCCGAAACAGGCCTACAAGCGCGAGGCGTTCACGCTGTTCTCTGACATGCTGGACCGCGTGCGCAACGAGACGATCCGGGTGCTGATGACGGTGCGCATCCAGTCGCGCGAGCAGGTTCAGGTCGAGGAGCCGGCGTCGCCGGTGGAAAACGTGCGCTACCATCACGCCGATTACGACGCGGCGTTGCGCGGAGAGGACCTGGGCCTGGACGAGACGCCGGCGCCCGGCCAGAAGGCGGCGACCCCGGCCGGCGCGGTGCCGCGCGTGGGCCGCAACGATCCCTGCCCGTGCGGCAGCGGGAAGAAGTACAAGCACTGCCATGGGCAGTTGAAGTAAGTCTTCTTCGGGTGGGCGGAAAGGCCGGGCGCTGTGTCCCGGCCTTTTGCTTTTGTGCGATCTCGGCGTCGTCCCGTGACCGCCCCGGCCACAGGACGTCGCCCGACGAGGGTGTATGACCGCTGCTGCCAGCCGTTCAGCAAGTTTCAGCTTTTCATCCCGAAGGTCATGTGTGGGCCGATATCTCGGCCTGGGTCGAATGGCTCGTCGGCCGTGCATCGGGCAAGCGATTTTCTACGGAGGTCAGCATGGCGCGCCAGATCGAGCGCCTGCGCTGGAAATCACGTCGGACCGCATGGCTCCCTTCCGGACGCGCTGTTCGAGCCCGCCAGTCGGAGGGTCGATAGCCGGGAGGCAAGCGAGCCACCGTTCAAGCGGGACGCTTGCGATTCGCCCGGGGGACGAATCGCTCCGCGCGTTTGGCGGGCGCCCGGATAGCGATCCGGAGCCTGGGCAGTTCCGGCGTAGCCGGAACCGGGTGAGCGGCGCGTCCGGAAGGGGGCTGTGCGGTCGAGGTGCCGCACAAGAGCCAGCCGCATCAACCCGCCCGCAGCCAAAAACTACAGCAAGAACAACGTCGCCAGCCCAAGGAACAGGAAAAACCCCAGCGAGTCCGTGGCAAACGTCAGCAGCACCGATGAACCCATGGCCGGATCCTTGCCGAAGCGGTCACGCAGCAGCGGGATCAGCACCCCCAGCGTTGCGCCGATCAGCATGTTGCCGACCATGGCCGCCATCATCACTCCGGCGACTGCGTAGGAGCCCGAGATCACCCAGGCGAAGGTGGCCGCCACCAGGCTGCCGCAGGATCCCACCAGGAACGTCACCTGCAGCTCGCGCTTGACCAGTTGCGCGATGTTCGCGCCGGTGACGCGGCCCGTGGCCATGGCGCGGATGATCATGGTCATCGTCTGGTTGCCGGAATTGCCGCCGATGCCGGCCACGATGGACATCAGGAAAGCCAGAATCACGATGTGGCTGACCGTGTCCTCGAAGCGCGACGCCACCAGCGAGGCGATCGAGGCCGTGCACAGATTCACCAGCAGCCAGGGCGCGCGGTTGCGCAAGGCCGCCAGGACGGGCGCGAAGATGTCCTCTTCCTGCAGGCCCGCGCGGGACAGTTCCTGTTCCTGGGAGTCTTCCTGCAGCACGTCCACGACCTCGTCGATCGTCACGCGGCCGATCAGGCGGCCCTGTTCATCCACCACCGGGGCCGACACCAGGTCGTAGCGCTCGAAGGCGTTGGCGGCGTCGATGTCGGCGTCCATCGGATTGAGGCTGAGGACGTCGGGCTCCATGACCGCGTTGACCAGGGTCTCGGGCTCGCTGAGCAACAGGCGCGACAGCGACAGCGTGCCGCGCAACTGGTCCGCGCGGTCCACCACGAAGATCTGGTCGGTGTGATCGGGCAGTTCATGCAGCCGGCGCAGGTAGCGCAGCACGACCTCCAGGGTCACGTCCTCGCGCACCCGCACCATGTCGAAGTCCATGATGGCGCCGACGGTGTCTTCCGGGTAGCCCATGGCGGCGACCAGTTGGGCGCGCTCGGCATCGGTCAGGCCTTTCTGGACCTCGGCGATGACGTCGGGGGGCAGGTCGGGCGCGAGATCGGCGATCTCGTCGGCGTCCATGGCGCCCGTGGCCGCGATCAGGTCGTCGTGGTCCATGGACTCGATCAGCGATTCGCGGACCCAGTCCTCGACCTCCAGCAGCACGTCGGCGTCGTGTTCCTGGCTGACCAGTTGCCAGACCGCCTGGCGTTGCTGCACCGGCAGGGACTCGAGGATGAAGGCGATGTCGGCCGGATGGAGCGTATTGACGATCTGGCGGATCTCGTCCTCGTGCTGGCGCTGCAACATGCCTTCCAGCAGGTTCGAGCCGTCCTCGTCCTCTCCTTCGTGCTGGCGCTGGGCGAGCGCGTCCACGACTTCCTGGCGTTTCAGGATGGCCTGAAGTTCCTGCAGCGCCAACTGGGCGTCCTCCGGGTCCAGGCGGCGTGGAATGACGACCGGGATGGCGGTCTCGTCGGCGACGGGCAGATCGGCCATCGTTGCGGGCTCCTCAGATCGGGGGCAGGGGGCGGCTGTGGCGGTCCTCGTCGGTGGCGACGTAGGTCAGTGTGGCCTCGGTGACCTTGACGACATCGGCCTCCAGGCGCTGGCGTTCGGCGTAGACTTCGACCGACACGGTGATGGATGTCCGGCCCGTGCGGGTGATGTTGGCGTAGAAGCTGAGCAGGTCGCCGACGAAGACGGGCTGCTTGAAGGTGAAGGCGTTGACGGCCACGGTGGCGACCCGTCCGCCCGCCCGCCGTGTGGCCGGGATGGAGCCGGCGATGTCCACCTGGGACATGATCCAGCCCCCGAATACGTCGCCATGGATGTTGGCGTCGGACGGCTGGGGCATGACGCGCAGAGTGACCGGGCGATCTGAAGAGGGCAGGGTAGTGGACATGGCGGCCTCGGGATGGATGCCGGGGCGCCGCGTCCGGATCGGAGGGCGCGCGTCGGCAAAGCGCGTATTTTAACCGTTCGGCATGAAAGGCTCGTGACGTTGGACGGCCTTTTTCCAGGCCGCGGCCCGGTGGCGGGCACGCTCTGGCGCGGATCGGTCAGGCGGCGGAATCGAGAAAACGGCGGGACAGCAGCACCCAGTAGGCGGCGCCGAGCGGGATGATGGCGTCGTTGAAGTCGTAGCTGCCATTGTGCAGGTTGCAGGGTCCCAGGCCGTGGCCGGCCGTGCGATGGTCGCCCGTGCCGTTGCCGATCCAGACGTAGCATCCGGGGCGGGCCTGCAGCATGAAGGCGAAGTCCTCCGCCCCCATGGATGGCCGGACCTGGGCGTCGACCCGGTCGGCGCCGACCAGCTCGGTCAATACCCGGGCGCAGAGGGCGGCCTGCTCGGGGTGATTGACGGTGGCCGGGTATTCGCGGTGGAAGCGGAAAACCGCCTCGCAGCGCAGCGCCTGCGCGAGCGGGCCCACCAGGTCGCGCATGCGGGTCTCGATCAGGTCCAGCGTGTCCTGCGACAGCGTGCGTACCGTGCCGCGCAACACGGCCAGGTCCGGGATGACGTTGTCGGCCGAGCCGGCGTGGATCTGGGTCACGCTGATGACGCCGGATTCCAGTGGGTCCAGGTCGCGGGTCAGGATGGTCTGGAAGGCCAGGGTGAGCTGGGCGGCCGCGACCACCGGGTCCACACCCAGGTGGGGCATGGCGCCGTGGGCGCCCCGGCCCCGCAGCGTGATCTCGAAGGTGCTGCTGGAGGCCATGATGGGACCGTCTGTCAGGCCGAAAGCGCCGGCGGGCAGTCCGGGCCAGTTGTGCATGCCGAA
>DISE01000109.1:0-32969 GCA_002421865.1 Castellaniella sp. UBA6218 | reverse complement strand
GTGTGGCCGTCGTGGCCGCAGGCGTGCATGACGCCCGGGTTGCGGCTGGCGTGCGGGAATGTGTTGGTCTCCGGCATGGGCAGGGCGTCCATGTCGGCCCGCAGGCCGATGGACCGGCCCGGCCCGCGTCCCGCGATGCGGCCCACCACGCCGGTCTCGCCCAGGCCACGGTGGACCTCGATGCCCCAGGACTCCAGCAGGCGCGCCACGGTGTCGGCGGTGCGGGCTTCCTGGAAGGCGAGTTCCGGCCAGGCATGGATCGCGCGGCGGATGTCGGTCAGGTCGGGCAGCCAGCCGCCCAGGGTGTCGAGGAGCTGTCGTGTCATGTCATGCGTGTCGATGGATCAGGTCGTCCAGCGCGGTGGCGATGTGCGGATTGCCGGCGTAGACGTAGCCGCCCTCGGGCCAGGGTTCCCGGTGGCGGATGTCTTCGCAGACCCCGCCCGCCGCACGGACCAGTGCCGTGCCTGCGGCCACATCCCAGGGCGCCAGGCCCATTTCCCAGTAACCATCGTAGCGTCCGCAGGCCGTCCAGGCCAGGTCCAGGGCCGCCGAGCCCTGGCGGCGGATGCCGCGGGTGGCGTGGATGGCGTCGTGCAGGGTCGGCATGTAGAGGGCTTCGAAGGAAAAGTCGCGGAAAGGGAAACCCGTGGCCAGCACCGCCTGATCCAGTGTCGGCGTGGTGGAGCATTGGATGCGGCGCCCGTTGAGCCAGGCGCCCAGGCCGTGCAGCGAAGAGAACAGTTCTTCCCGGTTCGGGTCGTAGACCACGCCGATCAGCGGGGTGTCCCAGGGCAGCGGATCGCTGCCGTTCGCACGGCAGCCCGCGTGGCCGATCAGGGCGATGGACACGGCGTAGTGGGGAATGCCGCTGATGAAGTTGGTGGTGCCGTCCAGCGGATCGATGCACCAGGTTGCCTGGACGCCTGGCTGGCCGCCGGATTCCTCGGCGATGATGCCGATTTCCGGGGTGCGGGCGCGCAGAATGTCGATGATGGCCTGTTCGGCCTCGCGGTCGGCCTGGGACACCAGGTCGTTGCGCATCTTGTGGTCGACCACAAGATCCGCGCGGTGCAGGGCGTGAGTTTGTAGAATGGCGGCTGCGGCATGCGCCGCCGTGACGGCGGCGTCCAGGCAGTCAGCCGACAGGAAGTGCGAACTGGACATGACGCGCTGATTCCCGTGATGCGCCCGCGAGGCCGCCAGCCGGCCCGCGTGGCGTGTTCATCCCATTGTACGTGACCATCGGACGAGTGTCCCCGCATGTCGGATTCCTATCAGATCCTGAAACCCGCCGCATGGCACGAGGATGCGCGCGGCGTGCCGCGCAGTCTGGAATACGGGGACTTCTATCACGGCGAGGCCGGGGCGCTGCCCCAGGCGCGACATGTCTTTCTGGGCGGCAACGGTCTGCCCGGCCGCTGGCGTGGTCGCGCGGCGTTCACGATCGCCGAGACCGGTTTCGGGCTGGGACACAACTTTCTGGCGGCCTGGCGGGCCTGGCTGGACGATCCCGAGCGCAGCGGCCGGCTGCATTACCTGGCGTTCGAGGCGCATCCCTTCACGGTGGCGGACCTGCGGCGGGCCTGGGGCCGGCTGCCCGCCGAGCACCTGGACCTGGCCCGGGAACTGGCCGGACACTGGCCCGCCCTGCTGCCGGGCGTTCATCGACTGGATCTGCAGGGAGGCCGTGTCACTCTGACCCTCCTGTTCGGCGACATCCGCCGCCTGGCGCGCCAGGCGCAAGCCCGCGTCGACGCCTTCTTCCTGGACGGCTTCGCGCCCCGTGTCAATCCCGACATGTGGTCGCCCGCCGTCTTCGGCCAGTTGCGGCGCCTGGCGGTGCGCGGCGCCACGGTCGCCACCTGGTGCTCGGCCGGGCAGGTGCGGCGCGATCTGCGCGACGCCGGTTTTCTGGTGGAGAAGGTGCCGGGCATCGCCGGCAAACGCGACATGACGGTGGCCGTGCTGCGACCCGGCCTGGGCGCCTCGCCGCCCGACCCGGTCCGGCGCCGGGTGGCGGTGGTGGGCGGCGGCCTGGCGGGCGCCGGGGTGGCCCAGGCTCTGGCCGGGCGGGGCCACCAGGTCGAGGTCTGGGATCCGCAGTGCGCCCTGGACGTCGACCCGGCCTTGCGGCGCCGCGGGGCCGCCGCCTTGGTGCCCGCCCTCAGTCCGGACGATGACACGCGCTCGCGCCTGAGCCGCGCCGGTCTGGCCCGGGCGAGGGACCGTTGGCTGGATCTGGCCGAAACGGCCCGGCCGCAGGCCTGCGGCGCACTGGTCTGTGCGCAATCGGAGGCGCAGGCCGAGGCGCAGCGGCATGCTTTGGCGCGGCTGGGATTTCCCGAAGACTGGGTACGCTGGCTCGATCCCGCCGGGGCGCGCCTCCGGGCCGGTGTCGGGGTGCCCGGGGGCGGTCTCTGGTTTCCTGAGGCCTTGAGGGTATGCCCCGGCGAACTGATCGCCGCTTTGCTGAGCCTCCCGGGCGTGGCGCGTCGGGCCGCTGCCGTCGGGGCGCTGGTCCCGGCGGACGATGGCGGCTGGTCGCTGCGGGACGCGGGGGGACAGGAATTGGGGAGGGCGGACCGGGTCGTGCTGGCCAATGCCTTGAACGCGCGGGCACTGCTGGCCACCGCGATGCCGGTCGACCGCCTGCCGGTCCTGTCCGGGCTCGCGCCTCTCGCCGGCCAGGTCAGCCTGTATCCGGCCGGTGCGTCCGATGTGCCGCGCTGCGTCCTGTCGGGACGCGGCTACTGCCTGCCGCCCCGGGAAGGCTGGGGCGTGGCCGGCAGCACGTACCTGCCCGATGCGGACGAAGCCGTGGCGGACGAGGCGGGTCATCGGGACATCCTGGCCCGCGTGCGGGACTGGGTCGACGCGCGGGACATCCCCTGGCTGGGGCGTGGCGCGGCCGCCGGCTGGGCCGGCTGGCGTGCCGCCACGCGAGACCATCTGCCCCTGATCGGCCCCGTGCCGGATCGGCCGGGCCTGTGGCTGGCGTGCGCCTATGGTTCGCGCGGCCTGAGCTGGTCCGCCCTGGCGGGTGACCTGATCGGCGCCTGGATGGATGGCGAGCCCGAGCCCGTCGAGCGCGAACTGGTCCGGCGCATTGGCCCTCGCTGAATCCAGGATTTTATTTTATGGCGCAAATCCGTCAGAATAACGTCCTTTGCAAGACTCTTGCGGGTCGAGTGCCCAGAGGATCACGCTGTGTCGCCCACCATCGAATTGGCGGACCAAATTTTCGAGACCGGCCCGGTCGTTACGACGCCTTCCTGCGTCGAATGGGCGTTTCACGCCGATGAATGGCGCCTGCGGGTCGAGGCCCACGCGCCTGGGGTGTTCCGGCTGCGCTGTGGTCCGCGCGTCTGGCTGGAGCCCGGCAAACCGACCCTGCGCGCACAGCGCCAGGCCGACATGCTGCTGGCTCGTCAGGAGCCTGTCGGGGAAATGGAATGCCAGGCCCTGGCCTCGGGCGGCTGGCGCCTGACGCAGGGCGAGGCTGGCCTGGAGTTCGGCGCCGATGCCGGTCTGCGCCTGTCCCGGGGCGGCCAATGCGTGGCCCGTGCCCGGCTGCCGGTCCGGCCGTCCGGCGACGGCCACTGGTCGCTCGACTGGACGCTGGGATCCGACGAGGGGCTGTACGGTCTGGGTGAATCCCGGACCGCCCTCGATCGCCGGGGCGTCCGCCTGCTGTCCGACCTGCCGGCGGACCGGGCACTGCCCCTGGTCTGGAGTCCGCGCGGCTGGGGCGCGCACGTCAATACGCTCGACCGCGTGGAACACGATCTGCGGACCGAAGGCGTCTATGCTGTCCGGGCGCGGGGTGCGGGTCTCGACCTGTTCCTGTTCGTCGGCGACCCGTCCGAAATCCTGAATCAGTACACGGCGCTGACCGGACGCGCAGGCCAGCCCAATCTCTGGCCCATGGGGGTCTGGCTGGACCAGGCTCCGGGCCAGTCCGTCGAATCCAGCCTGCAGCAGGTCGGCAGCCTGCGCGGGCAGGGCATGGCGCTTGACGCGCTGCTGCTGGCCGACCCGGCCATACTGGGCTTCCAGGCCGACAAGCCCGTCTTCGAATGGTCCGAGCGCATCCCCGACTGGCGCGGTTTCGCGGCGGCGGCGTCCGCGCTCGATATTCACCTGGCGGGCTCCTGCGTCCCCGGCGTCCTGCAGGGCACGCCGCTGTTCGAGGAATGGGAAGACCGGGGCTGGCTGCTGTGCGACACCGATGGAGAACCCTGGGTCTGTCCCGGTACGCCGGCTTCCGGCGGGCGACCGTTCGGACTGCTGGACCTGACGCACCGGGACGCCGCCCGCCTGTGGACGGAGCGTCATCTGCAGGCGGTGGAAGAGGGCCTGGCCGCGCCTGTCTGCCAGGCGCAGCTCGACCTGCCCGACAGTATCGAGGCCCGGGGCGGCGAGACCGGCGCGGTGCTGCGTACGGCCTATCCCCACCTGGCGCGCCGAGCCTTGTTCGACGCCGTCGCCGGCCCGCGCACGCCCCAGGAGGGCGTCATGCTCAGTCGCGACCTGTTTCCCGGTGTGCAGCGTTTCGCCTGGCAGCAGGGGCCGTCCGTGGAGAATGACTGGGATGGCTACGCGGCCACCTTGCGTGCCGCCCTGGCCGTCGGCAACAGCGGCGTGGCTGTGCAGACCCACCGTCTGGGCAACGCCGGGCGCCCGACCGGCGCCATGACGCCCGAACTCTACCTGCGCTGGCTGGCGATGGGGGTGTTCTCCGCCAATTTCAGCTTCCAGGGACTGCCGGAACTGATGCCGGATGCCTTCGACGCCGATACGCGCGCCCTGATCGCGCATTGGCTGCAATGGCGCTACCGGCTGCTGCCGTACGTGGCCGGGATCATCGACGATGCCGTGCGCACCGGACTGCCGGTTCAACGGTCCATGGCGCAGGCCTATCCCGCCGATGTCGACGCGCACGCCTGGGATACGCAATACCTGCTGGGTCCCGCGCTGCTGGTGGCGCCGGTGATGCGGCCCGGCGAGGCGACGGAAGTCTATCTGCCCAAGGGCGATGCCTGGTGGGATCTGAACACGGGCTGGCGCTACGAAGGCGGCACCCGCTGGACGGTGCGTACGGGCCTGGACACGTTGCCGGTGTTCGGTCGCGAGGGCCACATGTTGTGCCTGGGGCCCGTGGCCCAGCACACCGGAGAGATCAATTCGGCCCGCATCCTGGAAGAAGTCTGGATGTTCGGCATGCCGGAGCACAATCCGGTGGTCATGCGCAACAAGATCCGCGTCATGCAGATGCAGGGCTCCAGCTACATCAAGGGCCTGGAAGGCCTGCGGATCCTGCCGTCCGAGGGGCTGGAGGTCAAGCGGCGCGGCGCCGAGGTCAGGATTTCCCGGGCACGATAGGGGCCCCCCACGCTGCGCAGCCTGCGGCTGCTTGCTGCCCCCCCAAGGGGAGGCGCTTTTTGCCTTGGGGCGGCCCGGCGGCAAAAAGAGTCCCCCACGCTGCGCAGTCTACGCCCGCAGTGCTTCGGCGCGGCGGGGGACGTCGATACACAGGCCCGGATCGAAGTCCGGATTCTCGTTCGTGCCGTCGCGGCAGTAGCCGCGCGGATTGCAGATCACGCGGGCGCCGTATACCGAGTAGTCGAAGCTGTCGTGCGTATGGCCGTGAATCCAGAGATCGGCCCGGCCCAGCAGGCTTGCGCATTCGGACACGAAACCCGCGCTGACGAGGGATTCCGCGAAGCGCGGATGCACGCTGCGCATGTTGGGGGCGTGATGGGTGATGACCACCGTCGGTCCAGGATGGGGGGCGTCCAGTTGGGCGTCGAGCCAGTCGTATTGTTCTCGGAACAGCGCGGCGGCGTCCCGGGGCGTGAATCGTGATCCGTCGCCGTTGCCGATGACCTGGAAGTCGCGCATGAATTCCGCCGTGCGTTCCATGGCCAGGTCGCGCAGTTCCGCACCGAACAGTTCGAAATCCGTCCACAGGGTGGCGCCCAGGAAGCGCACCCCGCCGATCACCACGGCCCGCTGGTCCAGAAGCTGGATGTCGTGGGCCCGCGCCTGATCGTCCAGAGCCGCGCGCACGGCCGGGATGGTGCCGCCATAGAATTCGTGGTTGCCAGGCACGTACAGCACGGGCCGCGGGATCCGTCCAGCCCATTCCATCGCCGCGCGAGGCCGGGCGATGTCGCCGGCGAGGATGGTGACGTCCGCCTCGACATCGGGCAGGTCCAGGCCCTGCTGGCTGAGATGCAGGTCGGACAGAATGTGCAGCCGCAGGGAGGAACAGTCGGTCGGATCGGACATGGGAATCTCTCGGGTCTCAGGGGTCTGGTTTCCTGATGCTTGACGCTCTATGGATGCGATGTCAAAATGTAGGGCTTAGTGGGTCGTTAGCTCAGTCGGTAGAGCACCGGACTTTTAATCCGTTGGTCGCGCGTTCGAGCCGCGCACGACCCACCAGATTTTCCTTGCGGATCAAACACATGACGCCTCCTTCCCGGAGGCGTCCGTGTTTTTCGCGGTCGCTTTGCCGCAAGCCTGGCGTCACGCATGTGGCAAACGCATGTGGCAACTGAGGTCATTGTGCGACCAGCCTCGGTTGATGTGTATCCGTACTTCCGCGCATGTCGCCGCCCGGCGCGCGCGCCCTAGCGGCTGCGGGCCGTGCCGCTTGATCATTATTTTCAGTAATATGCTATCGGGATAATCTATCAAATCGGCATGGTAAATTCTTGTTTCGCATCCCGTTGATCCGGGATCGCGCCATTTAAGCGACTCCGTATCTTGATCGATCTCGAGAACATCCGTAAAACGTACGAATCCGCCGGCCGGGCGGTGAACGCGCTCGTCGACGTCAATCTGAACATCCGCGAAGGCGAGGTCTTCGGCATCATCGGGCGCTCGGGCGCGGGCAAGAGCACCCTGATCCGCATGCTCAATCTGCTGGAACGCCCCACTGCGGGCAGCGTGCGGGTGGACGGGCGCGACATCACGGCGTTTTCCGATGCCCGGTTGCGCGAATACCGGCGTTCGGTGGGCATGGTGTTCCAGCATTTCAATCTGCTGCGCTCGCGCACGGTGATGGACAACGTGTGCTTCCCGTTGCGCCTGTCGGGCATGCCGCGTCCGGACCGCGAGGCGCGCGCCCGCGAGGTCCTGAATCTGGTCGGCCTGGCCGACCAGGCGCACAAATACCCGGGGCAGTTGTCCGGCGGCCAGCAGCAGCGCGTGGGCATCGCCCGCGCCCTCGCCAGCAAGCCGCGCCTGCTTTTGTGCGACGAGGCGACTTCGGCCCTGGATCCCGAAACCACGCAATCCATTCTGCGGCTGTTGGGCGACATCAATCATCGCCTGGGGCTGACCATCGTGCTGATCACGCATGGCATGGACGTGATCCGGGCGGTCTGCGACCGGGTGGCGGTGATCGAGGGCGGGCGCATCGTCGAGGCCGGCCAAGTGCTGGACGTTTTTCTCCATCCCCGGCATGACGCGACGCGGGCGCTGCTGTCCGAGAGCGGCCTGGATGGCGGCGAGGGCTGGCGGACCCTGGCGCAGGGCGTGCCGGGCCGTCTGTTGCGGCTGAGTTTCCGCGGCGACAACACGGCCAGCCCGCTGCTCAGCCGCCTGAGCCGCGATCTGGGCCTTGACCTGAGCATCCTGCAGGGATCCGTGGGCCGGATCAAGGACACGCCCTACGGCCAGCTGGTCGTGGCGGCCGAAGGAACCGCGGCCGGTCTGGACGGGCTCGTCCCCGCCCTGGACGCGGCGGGCGTCGATTACGAGGTGTTGCGGCCATGATGGCGAACGTGGATTGGTGGATGATCGGCGAAGCCACGATCGACACCCTGCTGATGACGGGCTTTTCCCTGCTGTTCACCGTGCTGATCGGGCTGCCGGTGGGCGTGCTGTTGTTCCTGTCCAGTCCGGGGCAGGCCATGGACAACCGCGCCGTCTACCAGACGGTCGCCTTCGTGGTGAACGTGCTGCGCTCGGTGCCGTTCCTGATTCTCCTGATCGTGATGATCCCGTTTTCCCGTCTGGTGGTGGGCACGGCGCTGGGGGTCCAGGGCTCGATCCCGCCGCTGGTGGCCAGCGCGGCGCCGTTCTTCGCCCGGCTGGTCGAAAATGTGCTGCGCGAACTGGACCCCGGAGTGAACGAGGCCTGCCGCGCCATGGGTGCCACGTCCCGCCAGACGGTGCTGCTGGCGCTGTTGCCGGAAGCGACCACCGGCATCCTGGCGGCGATCGTGGTCACCGCCATCACCCTGGTCGGCTATTCGGCCATGTCCGGCGTGATCGGCGGCGGCGGCCTGGGCGACCTCGCGGTGCGCTACGGCTACCAGCGCTACCAGGGCGACGTCATGGCGGTCACGGTCGTGATCCTGGTGATCATGGTCCAGGTTTTCCAAGTGTCTGGCGACCGCTGGGTGGCCAGGCTCAACAGACGGTAGTTCCTAGAATTTTCAGGAGATCTCTCATGTTCAAGAAATTCGCGCCGGTCCTGGCGCTGGCATTGCCCCTGGCCTTCGCCGCTCCGGCGCAGGCGGCCAAGCTGTCCGTGGCGGCCACTCCCGTGCCGCACGCCGAGCTGCTGGAATTCGTCAAGCCTGACCTGGCCAAGCAAGGCGTGGACCTGGACATCAAGGTGTTCACCGACTACGTCCAGCCGAATCTGCAGGTCTCCGACAAGCAGATCGACGTGAACTTCTTCCAGCATCAGCCCTACCTCGATTCCTTCAACAAGGAACACGACACGAAGCTGGTTTCGGTGGGCCTGGTCCACGTGGAGCCCTTCGGCGCCTACTCGCAGAAGATCAAGGACATCAAGGACCTGAAGGACGGCGCCCAGATCGCCATTCCGAATGATCCCTCGAACGGCGCCCGCGCTCTGCTGTTGCTGCAAAAGCAGGGCCTGATCAAGCTGAAGGACCCGGCCAACATCCTGGCGACCGCCCGCGACGTGTCGGAGAACCCCAAGCACCTGAAGTTCCGCGAACTGGAAGCCGCCACGCTGCCGCGCGTGCTGCCCGATGTGGATGTCGCCCTGATCAACACCAATTATGCGCTGGAAGCCGGTCTGAACCCGGTCAAGGACGCCCTGTTCATCGAGGACAAGGATTCCCCCTACGCCAACATCGTGGTCACCCGTGCCGACCGCAAGGACGATCCCGCGATTCGCAAGCTGGTCGACGCCTTGCACACCCCGAAGGTCCGCGACTACATCCTGTCGCACTACAAGGGCGCCATCGTTCCCGCGTTCTGAAAGACCCCGGACTTTTTAGGGGATTTCCCCGAAATCGCGGCCCATGCCCGTGGTTCCCGGCCTTCCGGCCACGGGCATCACGGGCATTTCAGTTAACATTGACAAGGACGCGGCAAATCGGCCGCAGCAGACGAATCCCACAAGGAGACTTCATATCATGATGCTGTCCAAGACCCTCAAGGCCGCCCTGGCGGGGCTGGCCCTTACTCTGGCCCTGCCGATGACCCAGGCCTCCGCCAAGGATCTGGTCGTCGCGACCGACACGGCCTTCGTGCCTTTCGAATTCAAGCAGAACGGCAAGTACACCGGCTTCGACATCCAGCTCTGGGAAGCCATCGCCAAGCAGGCAGGCCTGAAATACCGCCTGCAGCCGATGGATTTCAACGGCATCATTCCGGGCCTGCAGACGCGCAATGTGGACGTGGCCCTGGCCGGGATCACCATCCGCGCGGACCGCGCCAAGGTCATCGACTTCTCCGAGCCCTACTATGAATCGGGGCTGGCGATCCTGGTCTCCAGCGACAGCCCCATCCAGAGCGCGAAGGATCTGGAAGGCAAGACGGTGGCTGTGAAGATCGGCACCGCCACGGTGGACTACATGAAGGCCAACGTGCCTTCGGCCAAGCTCAAGCTCTTCCCGAACATCGACAACGCTTTCCTGGAACTGGCCACGGGCCGCGTGGATGCCGTCGTGCACGACACCCCCAACGTCCAGTACTACGCCAAGACCGCCGGCAACGGCAAGGTCAAGGTCGTGGGCTCGCTCAAGAGCGGCGACTTCTACGGCATCGCCTTCCCCAAGGGCAGCGAACTGGTGCCCGTCGTCAACAAGGCTCTGTCCGAACTGAAGTCCAACGGCACCTACGACAAACTGTACGAGACCTGGTTCGGCAAGAAAGCCAGCGCCGTGAACTGAGCGCGGGCGACCGACCCGACGGCGGCGGCCGGATGCATGCGTCCGTCCGCCGTTTTTCATCATTGATGGGGAAAAGACCGTGACTTTTGAATGGTCCGCCATATGGGCCGCCTGGCCCGATCTGATGGCTGGTTCGTGGATGACGATCCAGATCACCCTGCTAGGCCTGATCGGCGGCACGATCATCGGCGCCCTGTCCGGGGTCGTGGTGACGTACGTGCCGGTGCCCGTGACACGCCGCACCCTGGGGTGGAGCGTCGTGGTTCTGGTGGCCGCCGTGGTGTTGCTGAGGCTGGCGTCCTGGCTGGGCGACGGCCCGCTGGCCGGCGTGCCCGACGGGGTCTGGTGGGCCCTGCGGCTGGCGGTGCTCGCCCTGCTGGTCTGGCGTTTCCTGTCCAGGATCCCGCTGGTGCTGTCCTTTCTGGCCCAGGTCTACATCCTGGTGATCCGGGGCACGCCGATCGTGGTGCAGGTGATGTTCATCTATTTCGCGCTGCCGCTGCTGGTGAGCCTGCGCATCGACGGCTTCACGGCCGCGACCGTGACGCTGATGATCAATTCGGGCGCTTACATCGCCGAGATCGTGCGCGCCGGCCTGCTGTCGGTGCCCAAGGGCCTTTACGAAGCCGGCCAGGCCATGGGCCTGCCTTTCCACAAGATCCTGGCCCGCATCATCGGTCCGGTGGCGCTGCGGCGCATGATCCCGACCATGGGCAACCAGTGCATCATCAGCCTCAAGGACTCGTCCCTGTTCATCGTGATCGGAGTCGCCGAGCTGACCCGCCAGGGTCAGGAAATCATCGCCGGCAACTTCCGCGCGGTTGAAATCTGGGGCGCTGTGGCGGTGATCTATCTGATCATGACGGGCTGCATCGCGCTGGCGCTGAAATTCATCGAACACAGGACGCGCATCGTATGAGCATCGTCGAATTCAAGAACGTCACCAAGCGATTTGGCGACAACGTCGTGCTCGATGGCATCGACCTGAGCATCGACGCGGGCGAGGTGGTGGTCGTGGTCGGGCCTTCCGGGTCGGGCAAGTCCACGTTCCTGCGCTGCATCAACGTGCTGGAGACCATCCAGGGCGGGGACATCATCGTCAATGGCCACAGCGTCCTGGGGCCGCCGGCCCAGGTGCGCGAACTGCGCCGTGAGGCCGGCATGGTGTTCCAGCAGTTCAATCTGTTTCCGCAGCTCACGGCGCTGGAGAACGTCATGTTCGGCCCCGTCCATACCCGGGGCACACCCCGGCCGCAGGCTCGCGAACAGGCCCTGGAGCTGCTGTCCAAGGTCGGGCTGGCCGAGCGGGCCGGCCATTACCCGGGACAGTTGTCCGGCGGCCAGCAGCAACGCGTGGCCATCGCCCGCGCGCTGGCCATCAAGCCGCTGCTGATGCTGTTCGACGAGCCGACCTCGGCGCTGGACCCGGAGCTGCGCCATGAGGTCCTGAAGGTGATGCAGGACGTGGCTGAAGAGGGCATGACCATGATCGTGGTCACGCACGAAATGGAGTTCGCCCGCAAGGTCGGCAGCCGGCTGATTTTCATGGACGGAGGCAAGATCGCCGAGGATGGCGATCCCGCGGCGCTCCTCAGCCACCCGCCCAGCCAGCGCCTGAAGGATTTTCTGCAGCACGTGGCCTGAACCGGGCGCCTGGCGGGGCCAGGCGCCACGGCGTCGTGGATCAGCGCCCGGCCGAGACGTGGAAGGTGCGCGTGGCGATGACCTTGTCGGATCCGTCGGCCAGGACCTGGATCGTGACCTGGCGCGGGCGGAAGGCCTTGTTCGGCAATTCGGCCCGGCCCGCGACGACGATGTAGCGGCCCATTTCCAGGGGCTGCGTGACCAGTTCGACGTGGGCCGCGTTGCCGTTGGGATAGGATCCCTGGGCGATCAGCCTGATCTGGCCGCGCAGGGTAGGCGCCTCGGACTGGCCCTCCGGCAGATCCTGGATCAGCAGGATGCGGTAATCCACGCCGCCGTCGCGCGCGATCATGTCGGCGCCGCGGATGCCCGGCGACGTGCCGCGCGGATCGGGGGGGATGGCCTCGATCAGGCTGGCGACGCCGGCCGCCATGTCGGCGGCCTGTTTGCGCGCCTGCTCGGCCAGGGTGGTCTGTTCTTGCCGGTCCTGCAGCGCCTGCTTGATCTGGGCCTGGATCTTTTCGGATTCGATGGACAGGCGCTGATTTTCCAGGTTGGCGGTGTTCAGGTCCGTGCGCAGTTGTTCGGATTGCTCGACCGTGAGGCGCTGCGGGCCGTAGCTGCGCTGCAGGAACAGCACGCCCCCGGCCCCCAGGACCACGCCGGTGATCAGCAGCAGCAGCCAGCGGGGGATCCCGCGACTGCGTCTGGTGTAGCCGTAGGGCGTGGGTTTGAAGGAGGGGCGTTTGGGGCCGAGCGACATGACGAAATTCCCGAATTGCTTGAAGCTTGCACGAAACGCCGCGCAAAGAGCGCGGGTGCGAAACCAATTAGGATAAACGCTTTCGCGATCCCGCTGGGACCGCGTCAACATCCGGTTGCGATTTTACGGACGTGGTCAGACGTCCCGGTCGGCCGTGCGGTCCGCCAGTCTGGCATCCAGCGCCGCCAGACGAGCGGGCGTGCCGACGTCGACCCATTCGCCTCCGTGCCGTTCCCCGTCCACGGCTCGATCCGTCATGGCCTGGCGCAGCAGCGGCGCCAGCGGCGAGGGCTGGTCCGGATCGGTGGCGGCGAACAGGGCCGGACGGTACAGGCCGATGCCGGCGAAGGTCAGCGCAGGGGCCGCGGCGTGCGGGCGAGGCGTGACGAGCCCGTCGGCATGCAGCGTGAAGTCGCCTTCCGGGTGGTGATCGGGATTGTCCACCAGAACCAGGTGGGCCAGGCGGTCCACCGGCCAGGCGGCCGCGAACCGGACCGCCCGCGCCGGGTTCCAGTCGCACCAGATGTCGCCATTCATGACCAGGAAGGGCCGGTCCTGGAAGAATGGCAAAGCGCGCGCGATGCCTCCCGCCGTTTCCAGGGCCGGGGATTCGGCCGAATAGCGCAACCGCACGCCGTATGCGCGGCCGTCGCCCAGCGCCGCCTCGATGCGGCCGCCCAGCCAGGCGTGGTTGACCATGATGTCGGTGATCCCGGCCCGGGCCAGGCGTTCGAGGTGCCACGCGATCAGCGGCCTGCCGCCGGCCGGCAGCAGGGGCTTGGGGCAGGTGTCCGTCAGCGGGCGCATGCGTTCGCCGCGCCCGGCGGCCAGGATCATGGCGCGCATCAGAACGAGTACCCGTCCGCCCGCGGCACGCGTCCGGCCTGATCCAGCAGCCGCAGCAGTGGGTGGAAGACGGCATAGCGGCCCGCGACCTGGCGCACGTAGGCCAGTACTCTGGGGATGTGGTCCAGATAGTGATGCTTGCCGTCGCGATGCGACAGGCGGGCGAAGACGCCGAGGATGCGCAAGTTGCGCTGCAGTCCCATCCATTCATAGTCGACGTGGAACCGGGCGAAGTCGTCCGGGACCGGCAGGCCCGCCTCCCGGGCGTATTCCCAGTAGCGGATGGCCCAGTCGAGCTGGCGGGCCTCGTCCCATGTGGTGCGGGCGTCCATGGCCAGCGAGGCGATGTCGTAGCTGATCGGTCCGTCCAGCGCGTCCTGGAAGTCGATGACGCCGGGGGCGGCGTCGGGCGTGTCGGGCCCGAGCATCAGATTGGGCGAATGGAAGTCACGGTGCACGAGGACGCGCGGTTGCGAGGCCGCGCGTCGTGCCAGCAGATCGAAGATGTTCGCCAGCGCGGCCTCGGCGGCGGCGTCGGGCGTGTGGCCCAGGTGGGTGCGCAGGTACCACTGCGGAAAGACGGCCAGTTCCTCGAGCAGGCGGGCCTCGTCGTAGGTCGGCAGGCCGTCGGCCGGGCATCGTTGCAGGGCAACCAGCGCGCGCAGGGCGCCCCGGTAATGGCGCTGCAAGGCGGCTTCGTCCTGTTCCAGGCCGTCGCGCAGGGCCTCGTAGAAAGTGCGGTCCCCCAGGTCGGACAGCAGCAGGAATCCCTGGTCGAGATCCTGGGCCAGGATATCGGGCACGCGCAGGCCTCCCCGGGCCAGCAGGCCGGCGATGCGGACGAAGGGCGCGCAGTCCTCGTGGGGCGGCGGGGCGTCCATGGCGATCGCGGTGCCGTTCGCGGCACGCAGGCGGAAATAGCGGCGGAAGCTGGCGTCGCCCGAGACCGGAGCGAGGCTGTCCAGGACCAGGCCCAGGCGGTCGGCGTGCAGGCCCAGCCAGCGGCGCAGGCTGTCCAGGCGGAGATCCGGAGGAGGTGTAGGGGTCATGCGCGGGATTCGGAAAGAATTCGGGGAAATGAAAAGAGGCGGACCGCCCGGACGAGAGGTCGGGACACGATGCCGCCCGGCTTCTCTATAATACTGGGTCGCTGGTCGTCGCGGGTGGACCGATCGGCCGTCGTCTCTCTCAACCATTTCGGGGAACCGGGTCTTGACGCATTGGATCGGTCGCATCATCTTCCTGGGCTTGTGCCTGCCGGCGCCGGTCCTCGCGGCACAGCCTTCGCCGGATGCGGACGGTATGCGGATGGTCGGCAGCCTGCGGCTGCACCCTGGCCTGAAGGCCGATGCGCTGCCCTCGTTCCTGATCGGTGACGACATCAACCGCGATGCCCAGGGTCGGGTGATCCTGCGCGGCAACGCCCAGGTCCGACGGCTGGATGCCGTGATCAAGGGCGACCGCATCGATTATCTGCAGTCCACGGGCGAGGTCGATGTCCGCGGCAACGGCCTGGTGGTCCGCGATGGCAACATCGTGCGCGGGCCGCACCTGCGCTACAACGTCGATTCCGAACAAGGCCTGGTCGAGCAGCCGCGTTTCTGGCTGGGCGGCTCGGCCGGGTCGGGCAAGGCCGACGAGGCGGAAATCCTCAGCCGCCAGCACATGCGTCTGAAGAACGTGCGCTACAGCGGCTGGACGGGACCGGACCCGGCCTGGTACATCGATTCCAGCCGCGTCGACCTGTATCTGGACGAAAACGAGGGCGCGGCGCGCAATGGCGTGCTGTATTTCAAGGGCGCGCCGATCCTGTATTCGCCCTACCTGACGTTTCCGCTGGGCAAGGACCGCAAGACCGGTTTCCTGCTGCCGACCTACGGCACGTCCAGCAACGGCGGGATCGAGATCACCACCCCGTACTATCTGAACCTGGCACCCAATTACGACGCCACCCTGTATCCCCGCTATCTCAGCAAGCGCGGCCTGCTGCTGGGCACGGAATTCCGCCACCTGAGCGCCGATTCCCATTCCGAACTGTTCGGCACCTACATCATGCGCGACCAGCAGACGGGCGACAAGCGCTGGATGTATTCGGTGCAGCATACCCAGACGCTGGGCAATGGCTTCAGCGCCTACCTGGATGCACGCAAGGTTTCGGACGACAATTATTTCCGCGATTTCTCGTCATTCGGGCTGACGGATGCGGCCATCACCTACATGCCCAGCCAGGCGATGCTGTCCTGGTCGGACAACCGCTACCTGTCGGGCTCCCTGCAGTTCTACCGCTACCAGACCTTGCAGGACAGCACCGGATCCTTCCTGACGCCCCCCTACGACACCCTGCCCAAGCTCAGCTTCACCGCGCAGCACTATGGCTGGCATGGCCTGGATGTGGTGTCCGACAACACCGCCACGCGTTTCATCGCGCCGATCTATCGCGGCGACGCCTTTCCCGATCTGTCCGGCCGGCGCCTGATGCCCAACGGCACGCGCCTGACCTCCTACACCTCGGTCGCGCGACCGTTCGTCCTGCCCGGCGCCTACCTGACCCCGAAGGTCGGCCTGCACATGACCCAGTATGAGACCCAATGGTTCTCCGACACGCCGGGCATGGAAAAATTCTCCGGGCGTCCCCGCAGCCAGTCCCGGGTGCTGCCGATCGCCTCGGTGGATACCGGCCTGACGATGGAGCGCGACGCCTCGCTGTTCGGCAATGCCGCCATCCAGACGCTGGAACCGCGCCTGTACTACCTGTACGTGCCGTACCGCGACCAGTCCGACCTGCCCGTATTCGACACGGGGCTGGCGACTTTCAACTATCAGCAGGCCTTCGACGAGAACCTCTTCAGCGGCGGCTGGGATCGCATCGCCAACGCCAACCAGCTGACCGTCGGCCTGACCAGCCGATGGCTGGACGCCGACACCGGATTCGAGCGCCTGTCCTTGTCGCTCGCCCAGCGCTTCTATTTCGATACGCAGAAAGTGACGCTATCGAGCGAGACACCCCGCAACGACACCCAGTCGGATTACCTGGTCGGCGCCAAGGCGGCGCTGACCGACAAGTTCTCGGTGTATTTCGACGGGCTGTTCGACCACGAGACCCAGAAGCGCAACCGGCTCAGCAGCGGCGTGCGCTGGACCCCCAAGCGCCTGGCCACGGTGTCGCTGTCCTATCGTTACGAGCGTGACATCAACAGTTATGCCGACCCCTACGGGGTGCTGCCGTCGGGGGCCGTCCCGACCAGCCGTGAACAGGTCAGCCTGAGCGCCCAGTGGCCGCTGTCCGTGCGCTGGTACGGGGTGGGCCGCTATGATTATTCACTGGCGGAAAAACGCAACACGCAGTCCATCATGGGCCTGGAGTACCGGGGCGACGGCGGCTGGGCCGCGCGCGTGGTGATGCAACGCTATGCCGTGTCGGCCCAGAAGACCAACACGGCGCTGTTCCTGCAGTTGGAACTCACCGGCCTGGGTTCCCTGGGCACCGATCCGATGTCCCTGTTGACCGATCGCGTCATCGGCTATCAGCCCGTGACGCCCCCTACGCCTGAAAAAACCGTTTTCGAGAGGTACGAATGATGTCTGGCTTGCGTCATCCAGTCCGTGCCCTGTCGCTGGCCGTCGTGCTGAGCGTCGGGGTGTCGGCGTCCGCCCTGGCGACCGGCAAGCCGGCGCCCCGCCCGGCCCCCGCCCAGGCCGCATCCGAGCAATTCGTGGACGGCATCGCCGCCATCGTCGACAAGGAAGTCATCACACTGGCCCAGGTCGACGCCAAGGCGGTCCAGGTGCGCCGCCAGATGGAGCAGCAGCGCATCCCTGTACCCGAGGCGTCTGTGCTGAGGCGCCAGGTGCTGCAGCAGATGATCAACGCGATCCTGCAGGATCACGAGGCCAAGCGTGTCGGCATTCGCGTGTCCGACGCGCAGGTCGACCGCGCCGTGCAGACCATCGCCCAGCGCAATCGCATCACAGTCGAACAATTGCAGCGTGAAATCGCCAACAGCGGCCTGAGCTGGAACGATTACCGCGCCGACCTGCGTTCCCAGATCCAGGACGACATCCTGCGCCAGCGCTTCGTCGAGGACCGCATCACCATCAGCGACAGTGACGTTGACGCCTTCCTGGCGATGAACGCCGGCCAGCCGATGGCTGCGCCGCCCGCGGCCGCGCCCGCGAGCGAACCCGCGCCCGCGCCCGCGCCGGCCGGCCCCGAACTGGTCGAACTGGCACAGATCCTGATCGAGGTTCCCGACTACGCCGCCGAAAGCGTCGTCCAGGAGAAACGCAAGCAGGCCGAGGCCATCCTGCGCAAGCTGAAGTCCGGCGCCGATTTCGCCGGTGTGGCCGCCGCTTCGTCGAACGGACCGCAGGCCCTGGAAGGCGGCAATATGGGCATCCGGCCCTTGCACGACTGGCCCGACCTGTTCTCCCAGGCCATCGCGAACACGCCGGCTGGCGGCATCAGCGGCGTCGTGCAGAGCGGCCGCGGCTTCCACATCCTGAAAGTCCTGCGCCGGGGCTACGCCCAGCGTCCCGCCCCCAAGTCCGCCCAGGCCGCGCCCGCCCGATCCGCCCAGGCGCCGGCTCCGGAGGCCGCCGCGACCCGTGCGCCGGCGCCCTCGGGCCCCATGATGGTCACGCAGACCCATGCCCGCCACATCCTGATCAAGACCTCCAAGGTCGTCGACGATGCCAAGGCGCGCGCCATCCTCGAAGGCCTGCGCACCCGCATCGAGAACGGCGAATCCTTCGCCGAGCTGGCCAAGCGCTATTCCGAGGACGCCTCCGCGCCTCAAGGCGGCGACCTGGGCTGGCTCAACCCCGGAGAGACCGTGCCGGCCTTCGAGCAGGCCATGAATGCCCTGCAGGACGGCCAGGTGAGCGAACCGGTCAAATCGCCGTTCGGCTGGCACCTGATCCAGGTCGAGGGCCGCCAGACCAAGAACATGGAGCAGGAATTCCGCCGCATGCAGGCGCGCCGCGAGCTGATGCAACGCCGCATCGGACCGGCCTACGAGGATTGGCTCGACCAGCTGCGCGCCCAGGCCTACATCGACAATCGCCTGGAAAAGGTGGCTGGCGGGGATCGCTGACATGGCTCATCAGGCGCGCAAACGCTTCGGCCAGCACTTCCTGGCCGACGAATCGGTGGTGGATGCCATCGTGCGCGCCATCGACCCGCGGCCCGACGATGCCGTGGTCGAGATTGGTCCGGGTCTGTCGGCATTGACGGCGCCCCTGCTGGACCGGCTGGACCGTTTGACCGTGATCGAACTGGACCGCGATCTGGCCCGGCGGCTGCGCGGCCGGTGGGGCGAGGACCGTCTGAGGGTGGTCGAGGCCGATGCGCTGACCGTGGATTTCGGCGACCTGTCGCCCGACGCCGATGCGGGCCCGGGCGTGGCCGCCGCTCCCCGGTTGCGCGTGGTCGGCAACCTGCCCTACAACATTTCCAGTCCGCTACTGTTCCATCTGCTGCACTGGGCCGGCCAGATCCGCGATCAGCATTTCATGCTGCAGCGCGAGGTCATCGACCGCATGGTGGCCCGCCCCGGCGACAGCCAGTACGGACGCCTGTCCGTCATGCTCCAGGCGCGCTACCGGATGACGCATCTGTTCGACGTGCCGCCCGAGGCCTTCGATCCGCCGCCGCGGGTCATGTCGGCCGTGGTGCGCATGCGTCCGCTGGCGGCCGACACGCTGCGTCGCCCCCGCGACGCGCGGGTGTTCGAACGGCTGGTGGCGCGGGTCTTCGAACAGCGCCGCAAGATGATCCGGGGCAGCCTGGGCGCCTGGGCGGAATGGCTCGACTGGGACGCCCTGGGTGTGGCGCCGACAGCGCGGCCCCAGGAATTGACGGTGGCGCAGTTCATGGACATGGCTGACGCCCTGTCGGCCGCCGGAGTCATCCCGACCGCCTGAGCGCAAGCGGCCTTTAATCTTCGCGACCCGAGCGCTGGATCAGTTCGATCTTGTAGCCGTCGGGATCCTCGACGAAGGCGATCACGGTGGTGCCGTGCTTCATGGGGCCGGCTTCGCGTACGACCAGACCGCCGCGCGCCTTGATGGTGGCGCAGGTGTCGTAGGCGTCCTCGACCTCGATGGCGATGTGGCCATAGCCGGTGCCGATCTCGTAACGGTCGGTGTCCCAGTTATGGGTCAGTTCGATGACGGCGCCATCGGCTTCATCCTGGTAGCCTACAAAGGCCAGGGTGAAACGGCCTTCAGGATAGTCCTTGCGGCGCAGCAACCGCATGCCCAGGGTCTCGGTGTAGAACATCAGTGAACGGTCCAGGTTGCCGACACGCAGCATCGTGTGGAGCAGGCGCATGATGGGATCCTCCAGTTGCACAGCAATATGACATCATACTCAGATCAGCGGCAAAGTATCCGGGGGCTGACGCCGCAGCGTGTCGCGCGCAGCTCTGAAATCCGGGCACAGGCGTTCGACCTCGCGCCAGAAGTCCGGGCCGTGGTTCATTTCCTTCAGGTGGGCGATTTCGTGGGCGACCACATAGTCGATCAACGTCGGGGCGAAATGAATCAGGCGCCAGTTCAGGCGAATGCGCCCCTGGCTGCTGCACGAACCCCACCGCCCCTGGGCGGATGACAGTCCCCAGCCGGCGATCGACCGTCCCGTCCGGTCCAGGCAGAGCCGCAACCGCACCTCGAAATCGACCCGCGCGCGCGCCTGTAGCCAGGCCTGTGCGCGCTCCTGGACGCGGCCGGCGTCGGCCGTGTCGGGCAGGGGCAGGAACAGCCGGTCGCCCTCCGCAGGTGCGGCGGGATCGCCTTCGTAGCGGACCGGCCGGGCGCCGTCCAGGCGCAGTTCGATGGCGACGCCAAGATAGGGGATGCGGCCGCCCGGGCGCCATTGGCCGGCCTGCAAGGCGAGCTGTTCCAGCCTGCGGTCACGGTCCTGGAGCTTGTCCCGTATCCAGGCGGCCTTGTGGCGGATGGCGTCCTCGATCTGCGCGCGCGTGGCCCAGGCGGGGGCCTGGATCGCCAGTCCGGCGTCGCGGATGTGCAGTCCGATGGTCTTGCGGCGGGCCCGGCGCAGCACGTAGCCCAGCACCCGCCCATCTTCCAGTTCGAGAGTCAGCCAGCGCGCGCCCGGTGGCAGCGCGGACGGCGGTTGAGGGGGCGGGGCGGCGTCGGGGCGGTGCGGGCCGGGTACCGGCCTCTGACGGGCGGGTGGCTCGTGCGCCGGGTGGGGCGCGGGCCTGCCGGCGCCGAGACTGCCCGCGAGGTCTTCGGCCGGCCCGAACAGGTCGAGCTGGCGGCCGTCAGTGCTTTGCATAGCGCTCGGGATTGAGGCGCCGCATTTCGGCCTCGATCCAGTCGCGCACGGCGTCGTTCAGTGAAGTCGGCGTATGGCCCGCTGGATCGATGGCGGGTCCGAAAGACACGGTCACCAGCCCCGGTGTCTTCAGGAAGGCGTTGCGTGGCCAGCATTCCCCCGCATTGTGGGCGACCGGTATCACCGGCACCCCCGTGCGGCAGGCCAGCAGCGCGCCCCCCTGCTTGTAGCGGCCGGTCTTGCCGGGCGCCACGCGGGTACCCTCGGGAAACAGCACGGGCCAGCGGCCTTCTTCGAGGCGCCGGCTGCCGATCTTCACGACCTGGTCGAAGGATTCCTTGCCTTTGGTGCGGTCGATGGGAATCATGCTGAGCAGCGCCAGGCTCCAGCCGAAGAAGGGCACGCGGTGCAGTTCCTTTTTGTACACGAAGACTACGTCGCGCGGCAGCTTCACCGCGAAGTACAGGGTTTCCCATGCGGACTGGTGCTTGGACAGGATGATGGCCGGCCCTTTGACGGGCAGATGTTCCCATCCTTGCGCCTGATAGCGCATGCCCAGGATCCAGCGGGCGCCCCACAGCGCCATGCGCGGCCAGCCCAGGGTCAGCCGGTAGCGCCAGGACAGGGGCAGCGGCGCCCACAGCACGCAGCACAGGGCGTAAGGGATCACCGTCACGACCAGGTAGATCATGTAGAGCGTGGATCGAAGATAGGTCATGGCGCGGCCTTCAGCAGGGTGTCGGCCACCGCGGCCAGGTCGTCGCGGACCTGGGTGCCGGCGGGGAGTTCACCGCTGGTGCCCGAGGTTTCCCAGGTCTTGCGGCCCTTGCCGGTCAGGACCAGCCAGGGTGCGCAGCGCGCGGCGGCCGCCGCGCGCAGGTCGCGCAGGCTGTCGCCCACCAGCGGGACTCCGTCCAGGCGCACGTCCAGGCGCTGGGCGATGTCGTGCAGCATGCCGGGCATGGGCTTGCGGCAGGCGCAGCCTTCGTCCGGGCCGTGAGGACAGCAGAAAATGGCGTCGATGCGCCCTCCCGCGTCGGCCACCACCTGGCGCATCCGGGCATGGATCGCGCCCAGGGTCTCCATGGTGAACAGGCCCCGGGCGATGCCGGACTGGTTGGTGGCCACCACCACGCGCCAGCCGGCCTGGCTGAGCCGGCCGATGGCTTCCGGGCTGCCGGGAATCGGCACCCATTCGTCGGGCGACTTGATGAACGCGTCGCTGTCGTGGTTGATGACGCCGTCGCGGTCGAGGATGATGAGTTTCACCGGGCGAGCCTCGACAGGTCGGCGACCTGGTTCATCAGACCGTGCAGGGATCTCAGCAGCGCCAGGCGGTTGGCCCGCACGCGGGGGTCTTCGGCCATGACCATGACGTCGGTGAAGAACGCGTCGACGGCGGCGCGAGCCTGGGCCAGGGTGGCCAGGCTGGCGGTGAAGTCGCCAGCCTGCAATTGGGCGGTGGCTTGCGGTTCCAGGCGTCCGATGGTTTCGGCCAGCTGGCGTTCGGCTGGTTCGGCCAGCAGCGCGGGATCAAAGCCGGGTTGCGTGTCGTCGGCTTTTTTCAGCAGGTTGCTGACGCGCTTGTTGGCGGCGGCCAGGGATTCGGCCTCGGGCAGCGCGGCGAATTGTTCGCAGGCCCGGACGCGCGCCGCGACCTGGTGCAGCGGCGGGCGCAGGGCCAGCACGGCATCGATGGCCGAACGGTCGAAGCCGGCAGCCAGCTGGTTGCGGCAGCGTTCGTAGACGAAGTCCAGCACGGCATCGACCGTGCCCTCGGCCAGTGTGCCGGGGGCGAAGCCGGCCGCTGCCTGCGCCAGCAGGGCGGACAGGCGCGCCGGGGAGTCCTGGCTGGCCTGAAGCTGGCCACCGGCCGTGAGCTGTTCGTAGGCGCTGATCAGACCCAGGGCCGCGCGGCGCAGGCCGTAGGGGTCGCGTTCGCCCGTGGGGGCCAGGCCGATGCCCCAGATCCCCACCAGGGTTTCTGCGCGTTCCGCCATGAACAGGACGGCGGCCGTGAGCGTGTCGGTGCCGACGGGTTCGTCCAGGCGGATGCGGTACTGGTCGCGCAGGGCGCGCACCACATCGGCGGGCTCGCCGTCGTGAGCGGCGTAATAGGCGCCCATGATGCCCTGCAGTTCGGGGAATTCGCCCACCATCTGGGTGCCCAGGTCGGCGTGGGCCAGCAGGGCGGCACGGTCGGCGGATGCGGCCTGGCCGCCCAGCAGCGGCGCCAGCCAGCGGGCCAGCGCGCGCACGCGTTCGGTGCGCTGCAGCTGGGTGCCGAGCTTGTTGTGATAGACGCTGTTGGCCAGTTCGGCCACGCGCTCGCCCAGAGGCGTCTTCAGGTCGGTCTGGTAGAAGAACTGCGCGTCGGCCAGGCGTGGGCGCACCACGCGCTGATTGCCCTGGATGATGTGCGACGGGTCGGCGGGGCGCATGTTGCTGACGATCAGGAAGCGGTGGGTCAGCGCCCCGGTGGACGGGTCGAACAGGGGGAAGTATTTCTGGTTCAGCCGCATCGTCAGGATCAGGCATTCCGGCGGCACGGCCAGGAAAGCTTCCTCGAACGCGCCGACATAGACCGTCGGATACTCGACCAGGGCGGTGACCTCGTCGAGCAGGGCCTCGACCGCGGGGTCCTGGCCGATGGTCGCGCCCAGCGAGGCGGAGGCTTCGGCCAGTTGCCGGGCGATCAGCGTGCGCCGATCGGCGAAGGACGGCACGACGCGGCCGTCGTCGGCCAGGCGCCCGGCCCAGGCGTCGGCCGATTCGATGGACAGCGGGCCGCCTTCCAGGAAACGGTGCCCCAGGGTGATCCGGCCGGATTCCAGACCCAGCGCGCGCACGGACACGATGTCGGCGCCCCACAGGGCCAGCAGACGCTGGGCCGGGCGCACGAACTTGACGTTGGTGCGGCCGTCGGCCAGCTGGTATTGCATGACCTTGGGGATGGGCAGGTGGGTGACGGCGTAGTCCAGGGCCTGCTGCAGGCCGTCGGCCAGACGGGCGCCGGGGGCCGTGCCTTCGGCGTAGAGCACATCCTGCTTGCCGTCGTGTTTGCGGGTCAGGTTGTCGACACCCAGATGCCCCAGGCCCTTGGCCTGGAGTTTCTTCTGCAGTGCGGCGGTGGGTGAGCCCGCGGCGTCCAGTCCGATGGACGCGGGCATGAGTTTTTCAGCGTAGGCCTGGTCGGGCGCCTGATCCAGGACGGCGTCCAGCCGCACGGCCAGTCGCCGGGGCGTGGCGTAAGCGGTGCAGGCGCATGGCGAGGCCAGCAGGCCGAGTGCGTCGAGCGTCTTGCGGATGCCCTCGGCGAAGGCCTGGCCCAGGGCGTCCAGCGCTTTGGGAGGAAGCTCCTCGGTGACCAGTTCGACGACCAGCGGGCGCGTGTTCGGATTCATGCTCATGATCACGCGACCTCCCGCAGCATGGGGAAGCCCAGGCGTTCGCGCGCATCGTAGTAAGCCTGCGCCACGGCGCGGGAAAGGGCGCGGATGCGGCCGATGTAGGTGGCGCGTTCGGTGACGCTGATGGCGCCGCGCGCGTCCAGCAGGTTGAAGGTGTGCGCGGCTTTCAGGACTTGTTCGTAGGCCGGCAGGGCAAGCTGCTGCCCCATCAGGTGCTTGGCCTGTTTCTCGTGGGCGTTGAAGGCGGTCAGCAGGAACTCCACGTCGCTGTGCTCGAAGTTGTAAGTGGACTGCTCCACCTCGTTCTGGTGGTAGACATCGCGGTAGGTGAGCCCTTCCGTCCAGGTCAGGTCAAAGACGTTCTCCACGCCCTGCAGATACATCGCCAGGCGTTCCAGGCCGTAGGTGATCTCACCGGTGATCGGCTTGCAGTCGATGCCGCCGACCTGCTGGAAATAGGTGAACTGGGTCACCTCCATACCGTTCAGCCAGACTTCCCAGCCCAGGCCCCAAGCGCCGAGGGTGGGATTTTCCCAGTCGTCCTCGACGAAGCGGATGTCGTTCTTTTTCAGGTCGAAGCCCAGCGCTTCCAGCGAGCCCAGGTAAAGCTCCAGGATGTTTTCCGGGGCGGGCTTGAGCACCACCTGAAACTGGTAATAGTGCTGCAGGCGGTTGGGATTCTCGCCATAGCGGCCGTCCTTGGGGCGGCGCGATGGCTGGACGTAGCCGGCGTTCCACGGCTCCGGGCCGAGGGCGCGCAGGAAGGTGGCGGTATGGCTGGTGCCGGCGCCGACCTCCATGTCGTAAGGCTGGAGCAGCGCACAACCGCGTTGCCCCCAGTAATTTTGCAGCGTGAGGATGATGTCCTGAAAAGTCAGCATGAAGAAGGTTACGAGCCTGGTTCCAAAGGACTGAATTCTACTGGTTTTCCGCACCCGGCAAAACCCCGCCCTTTCCTTCGGTTCAGTGGTCGCGGATTTCCGCCGGACAGTTGTGATTTGATTAACAAAGCCCCATGAAACCAAGGGTTGAATACCACAAAAGAGATTTGTAAAATTCCACCCAAAATTTGCCACCGACAATGAGCAGCATGAACACCATCGGCCCATCGCTTTATCTGCAACAGCAAGCCCAAGCCCTCACCCAGGAAGTCTCGCGCACCGGCAGCGCACCAGCCGCGACTGAGAATTCGCAACCCACCGCCTCGCCCAGCACCAAGGTCTCGCTCAGCGCGGAAGGGTTGAAGATGAGCCGCAGCTTCGAAACCACCGAGGCAATCAACGCCGATGCGAAACGGCAATGGCACGCCAACAACGCACGCTGGGAAGCGAAAATCGAGAAGCTGCACAACCAGACCAACCAGAACAACATCATCCGCAATCAGAAGAACCACGCCGAATTCGTCGCCACCCAAGCGGAAAATCGGAAGATGAATGAAGCCGAGGTGCAAAAGCAGGCCGCCGATCACGTCGCGGTGCCGCCACCGCGCCCCGCACCGCTGGAACCTCCGCCGCCCCCTGCACCGCCACCGCCACCGCCGCCTCCCCCGCCACAGCCCACCGGGGCATGAGCAGCCTCGCTAACGCGCGGCGGATTTGAGCAGCTCCTCCAGCCCTTCCTCGCTGAAACCAACCATTTTCTGCTTCCCCACCAGGATGACAGGCACACCCTTGGCACCCAGCTCGTTCATTTTGGCGCGGGCATAGTCGGATTTATCGACATCCCATTCCTCAAAGTCGATCTTGCGCTTGGCCATGTAGGCTTTGGCGCGCGTGCACTGCCCGCACCACTGCGCAGATAAAATCGTCACCCGCTTAACGGTATCTTTCATCGACGAAACGCTGGGGGCGCCCGCATAAGTCTGCAATTTCAGCTTTTCCGTCCTTTCCGACAAGGTAGCTTGCGGCTCCTTGTCGGTATACGACACCCTGCCGTCAGCGCCGATGACTTTGTAGACCACGGCATGGGCCTCCACACCGGCGAACAGAAACAGCAATCCCACCGCAAGGCGAATGGAGCCGGACATTTCCCGTTTTGCGGATGCCATACGAAGTACTCCTCAAAGCCTGAGAAAAAGAATTATAACAACCCGCGCCCGGGCGAAATCCAAATTGACTATGATTCGATAAGGGAAACTAACCGCCGCTCCTTGCCCATGCCCACCAACGCGCTCTTCCGCAAGATCACCCGACGCACCCTGCGAGGCGCTGCGATATGGCTGTTGCTGGCCTTTATCGCCCCGGCCGGCGCGGATGAAGCAAGGGGCAATTTGCCCGAGCGTGCAACTATCGTCGAAACCATCCGCCAAGCCGCCCTGCCGCTGCGCGGGGAACTTCATGATTACGACCCTCTTCTCGCCCTGATCGGCGAGGCGCGCCTGGTGCTGCTGGGCGAGGCGACTCACGGCAGCGCCGAGTTTTACCGCGAACGCTGGCGCATCACCCGCCGCCTCATCGAGGAAAAGGGCTATGACGCGCTGATCCACATCGACACTTCCAGCGCGCTGACGGTATTGCCCTGAAAGGAGCCGCCATGACCCGGATATTTCCCCTGCTCGCCCTGCTCCTGGCGCTTCCCGCCGCCGCTGCCGACCGCTACGAAACGGAGCGTGCCGCCATGGTGCGGACGGTGGCCGAGTCGGCGGTGCAGGCGGGCTACGTCAGCGGCGTCGAAAAGCTGGACGAGCGGGTGATGCAGGCCATGGGCAAGGTGCCGCGCCACCGCTATGTCCCGGCGGATCTGTGGGGATACGCCTATGACAACCGCCCACTGCCGATCGGCTACGGCCAGACCATTTCCCAGCCCTACATCGTCGCCCTGATGACCCACCTGATGAATCCCCAGCCCGGCCACCGCATCCTCGAAATCGGCACCGGATCGGGCTACCAGGCGGCGATCCTGGCCGAACTGGCGCACTCCGTATACACCATCGAAATCATCGAGCCGCTCGGCCTCTCCGCCCGGCGCACCCTGGCGGACAACGGCGTCCGCAACGTCACGGTGCGCATCGGCGACGGCTATTACGGCTGGAGCGACGCCGCGCCCTTCGACGGCATCGTCGTCACCGCCGCCGCCAGCCACATCCCGTCGTCGCTGGTGAAGCAGCTCAAGCCCGGCGGACGCATGGTGATCCCGGTCGGCGCGCAGTTCCTCACCCAGCAACTGGTGTTGGTGGAAAAAAACCGCGACGGCGGCGTCACCACCCGCCAGCTCCTGCCGGTGCGTTTCGTCCCGCTGACCGGGGGGCACTGAAGCGATGAAAAGGCCGCCCTATCTCGCCGTCGGGCTGCTGTCCGCTGCCGCCCTCTCCTACGAAATCCTCCTCACCCGGCTGTTCGCCATCATCCAGTGGCACCATTTCGCCTACATGATGATCAGCGTCGCCATGCTCGGCTACGGGGCGGCGGGCAGCCTCACCGCGGTGCTGCGCGAGCGCCTGCTGGCGCGCCACGAGACGGTGTTCGCAGGCGGCGCGGCAGCCTTCGGCGTGAGCGCCGTGGCCTGTTTCCTGGCAGCCCAGGCGCTCGCCTTCAATCCGCTCGAAGCCCTGTGGGGCGGCGGCCAGTTTGCCCGCCTGGGGCTGATCTACCTGTGTTTGCTGGTGCCGTTTTTTTGCGCCGCCATGGCACTTTGCGTCGCTTTCAGCCGCCACGGCGGCGTCGCGCCGCGCCTCTATGCCGCGGATATCGGCGGGGCAGGGGCGGGGGCCGCAGGAGTTATCCTGCTCTTGTTCCTGTTGCCGCCAATGCGCGCCCTGGCGGTGATCGGCGCGCTGGGGATGGGTGCCGCTGCGGCCATCCTGTGGCGCGAAAAAAACCGCGCCGCCTTGGTTTTGGCCGGTGCCGGGCTGGCCCTCGCCATGCTGCCCGCCGCCCTGCTGCCGCTCGTACCTTCCGAATACAAGGAACTCAGCCAGGCCCTGCGAATCGGCGGGGCGCGGGTGGAAGCGGAAGAATCCAGCCCTCTCGGCCTGCTCACCGTGGTGTCCAGCCCGGCGGCGCCGTTCCGCTACGCTCCCGGCATGAGTTTGTCAGTGGCGGGAGAACCGCCGCCCCAGTTGGGCGTGTTCACCGACGCCGGCGGCTTCACCGCCATCACCCGCTTCGACGGCGACTTGGCGCCGCTCGCCTACCTCGACGGCCTCACCTCGGCACTGCCCTACCACCTGCTGAAACAGCCGCGCGTCCTGGTGCTGGGCGCGGGCGGCGGGCAGGACGTGCTGCAGGCGCTCCACCACCGTGCCGCCACGGTGGACGCGGTGGAGCTAGACGGCCACCTCGCCGCGCTGGTGGAGCAGCGCTTCGGCGACTTTTCCGGGCGCCCCTACAGCCGCCCCGGCGTGACCCTGCACTTGGCCGAGGCGCGCGGTTTCGCCGCCGCGACGTCGCAGCGCTTCGACCTCATCCAGCTTTCCCTGGTCGATGCCTTCGCCAGCTCGGCGGCGGGGCTGACGGCGCTGGCGGAAAGCTATCTCTACACCGGGGAAGCCTACGCCGCTTACCTCGCCCGCCTCGAACCCGGCGGCCTGCTCGCCGTCACCCGCTGGATCAGCCTGCCGCCACGCGACCTGCCGCGCCTCGCCGCCACCGCCATCGCCGCCCTGGAACGCCAGGGCGTGCGCGAACCGGGCAAACGCCTGGCGCTGATCCGCAGCTGGCGCACCGGCACCCTGCTGGTGAAGAACGGTGATTTCACCACAGAGGAATCGCAACGCATCCGCGCCTTCTGCCGCGAGCGCTCCTTCGACATCGACTGGCTCCCCGGCCTACACCCGGAGGAAGGCGAGCGCTTCAATCTCCTCGACCGTCCCTATTTCCGCGATGCCATGGAGGCGCTGCTGGGGCCGCAGCGCCAGGCTTTCCTCGACGATTACAAATACCGCATCGAACCGGTGAGCGACGACCGCCCCTACTTCTTCCAGTTCTTCAAGTGGGGCTCGCTGCCGGAATTCTTCGCCCTGCGCGCCAGCGGCGGGATGCCGCTGATGGAATGGGGCTACCCGGTGCTGGTAGCCACCCTGGCACAGGCTACGCTGCTCGGCGCGCTCCTCATCCTGCTGCCGCTGGGGCTCGCTCGTCTGCCGCACGCCGGGCGCGGCCGTACGGCGGCCTATTTCGCCGCCCTGGGGCTAGCCTTCATGTTCGTCGAGATCGCCTTCATCCAGAAGCTGATGCTGTTCCTCAGCCACCCACTGTACGCTGTGGCGGTCGCCCTGGCGGGCTTCCTGCTGTTCGCCGGGCTGGGCATCCGCCTGGCGGCCCGTGCCGTCTCGGAAGAGCGCACGGCGCGCCGGGCGCTGCTTGCCGTCGCCGGGCTGGCGCTGCTCTACCTTCTCCTGCTGCCCGCCCTCACCCCGCTGCTGTTGCGCCTCCCCGACGCCGCCCGCATCGCCGCAGCCCTACTGCTGATCGCCCCGCTCGCCGTCGCCATGGGCATGCCCTTCCCCCTCGGCCTGCGCCGCCTGTCGCAATCAGCGCCGGCCATGCTGCCCTGGGCATGGGGCGTCAATGCCTGCGTCTCGGTGGTCGCCGCTGTACTGGCGACCCTGCTGGCCACCCATTGGGGATTCAACACCGTGGTACTGGCGGCGGCGGGAGTCTACTTGTCGGCGGTCGCGGTTTTCCCGCGCTCGTGACTATGTGCGGGTCAGAATGAGGATGGCGCCCACTGCGCAGCCTATGGCCGCCATTTTCTTCGGCGTGATGCGTTCCATGCCGAAGGCGACCGACAACACCAGCGCCATCACGAAGCTCAAATTGGCGACGGGAATCACGATGCTGGCTTCGCCGTCGCGCACCGCGAGTATCAGGAAATTGACGATCAGAAACACCAGTATGCCGGTCAACAGGGAGTAGGCGGTCTTTTTCCAGGTGAGGCGAAAGCGCCCTTCCCGCAGCAGGGCATAGGCCGCGCCGCCGGCCACCCAGCAAGCCGCGGCGATCAGCAGCATGGCCTGATGGTCGCCTCCCCGTGTCAAACCGGCCTTCGAAATCACACCGTAGCCGGCCCTGAGCGCCGAGGCGGCAACGGCGATGCCGCAGAAAAGCGCGAACAGCGAGTTCGCCGGCCCCGTGCCACGCTGGTAAAGCAGCAGCACGCCCATGACGCCGAGGAGTATGCCGCCCAGCTTCATCGCCCCGAGAGGCTCACCCAGAAAGACGAAGGACAACGCCACCACGCCGATGGTGTTGAGGCGGTAGATGGTCGATCCCAGGCTGACCGGGATATGGGAGAGGCTTTCCATGAACAGCAGGTTGGAAAGAACCAGGAAAATCCCGGCCGCCAGGCCGTAAATCAACGTGGCGCCGTTCCACTCCAGCCCGCTGCCGCCCATCGCCGCCATGCTGCCCTGGAGCGCGAGCCAGACTGTGCCGATACCGAAGACGTGCATGCCGCGCGAACGGTCCTTGCGGGCATACTGCTTGTAGGCGACATCCAGCGCCCCGGCGAAGAGCAGGCTAAGGAGGGCGTATATCAGAGCGTTGCTCATGTCGGCGGCCATCGATGGAGAAACCCTATTATCCCGCTTAGTCCCGGCATCGGTCAATGCGGTTTGGGTGTCCAGCTTGCTCCGGCGGGGCTATGATTAGGTTTTGGCTTATGCAAAATCAACACGGAGGATACACATGCCCCACCCCTTCGCCGGACAACCTGCCCCCGCCGACGTATTGACCGACATCCCGGCCCTGCTCGCCGCCTACCGCAACACGCCGAATCCCGCCGAAGCCACCCAGCGCGTGGCCTTTGGCACCAGCGGCCACCGCGGCAGTTCGCTGAACTTGAGCTTCAACGAGGCGCACATCCTCGCCATCGTCCAGGCGGTGTGCGAATACCGTGCCGCCCAGGGCATCACCGGCCCCTTGTTCCTCGGCATGGACACCCACGCCCTGTCCACACCCGCGCAGCGAACGGCCATCGAAGTACTGGCGGCCAACGGCGTCGCAACGCGCATCCAGGCCAACGGCGGCTACACGCCCACCCCGGTGATCTCGCGGGCGATACTCGTGCACAACCGCGATGCGGCTGCGCCGCGTGCCGACGGCATCGTCATCACCCCCTCGCACAACCCGCCGCGCGACGGCGGCATCAAGTACAACCCGCCCAATGGCGGCCCGGCCGACACCGACGTGACCGGCTGGATCGAAAAGCGCGCCAACGCCCTGATGGAAGGCGGCAACCGGGAGGTGAAGCGCCTGCCCTACGAGCAGGCGATCCAGGCCGCCTGCATCGTCGAGGAAGATTTTGCCGCGCCCTACATCGCCGACCTGGAGAACGTCGTCGACATGGCAGCGATCCGCAACGCCAAGCTCAAAATCGGCGTCGATCCGCTGGGCGGCGCGGCGGTGGCCTACTGGAAGCCCATCGCCGAGAAATACGGGCTGGACATCGAAATCGTCAATCCCAAGGTCGATCCCGCCTTCGCCTTCATGACCCTCGACCACGACGGCAAGATCCGCATGGACTGCTCCAGCCCGTACGCCATGGCGAGCCTGGTGAAGCTCAAGGACCGCTTCGCCATCGCCTGGGGCAACGACGCCGACGTGGACCGCCACGGCATCGTCACGCCCTCGGTGGGGCTGATGAACCCCAACCACTACCTTGCCGTCGCCATCCGCTACCTGCTCACCCATCGTCCGCAATGGCCGGCCAACGCGGCGGTCGGCAAGACCCTGGTATCGAGCAGCCTGATCGACCGGGTGGTGACCGGACTGGGACGGAAATTCCTGGAAGTGCCGGTCGGCTTCAAATGGTTCTCCGCCGGTCTGATGGACGGCAGCCTGTGCTTCGGCGGCGAGGAAAGCGCGGGGGCCTCGTTCTTGCGCCGCGACGGCTCGGTGTGGACCACCGACAAGGATGGCATCATCCTGGGCCTGCTGGCCGCCGAAATCACCGCCGTCACCGGCAAGGATCCCGGCCAGCATTACCAGGAACTCGCCGCCCAGCACGGCACGCCCTACTACGTGCGCATCGACGCCCCCGCCACGCCGGCGCAGAAAGCCGCCTTCAAGGGGCTCACCGGCGAGCGCGTCGCCGCCGCCACCATGGCGGGCGACACCATCACCGCCAAGTTCACCCGTGCCCCCGGCAACGACGCGCCCATCGGCGGGCTGAAAGTCGCCACCGCCAACGGCTGGTTCGCCGCCCGGCCTTCGGGCACCGAGGACATCTACAAGATTTACGCGGAAAGCTTCAAGAGCGCCGCGCACCTCGACAAAGTGGTGAAGGAAGCAAAAGAAATCGTCACGGCGGCGCTGCAAGGTTAAGCCGCTACACACAACGTTAATTGGAAAGGACAAGCACTTTGGCTACCAAACAGGAACCGACCCGCAAGACCCCGCCCAAATCCCCCAAGGCTGCCGGCGCCAAGGCCGCACAGCCCCGCCCCGCCAGCGCCGGCGACACCGGCCCCACCACCGGTCCGGTGGATATCGAGCAGTATTCCGTGGACGAAGCCGTTTCCGCCGCACAGGAATCCCAGCTCGCGGCGATGAAGGATATCCTCGCCGCGCAAGCGCCGGGCGACACCACCGAACTGGCGCGGACGCTGCAAGCCATCCTCGCCGGCGCCTCGCCGGAAGACGCCCAGGTGTTGCGCAACGCCCTGCTCAAGCCGCATGAAGCCGCGCACATCAAGCCCATACTCGGCCCCGACGACATGCTTTCCGAAGACTGGCGCGACGGCGGCTACCCCTACAAGAACCTGATGTCGCGCAAGAACTACGAGCGCCAGAAATACCGCCTCCAGGTCGAGCTGCTGAAGCTCCAGGCATGGGTCAAGGAAACCGGCCAGAAAGTCGTGATCCTCTTCGAAGGGCGCGACGCCGCCGGCAAGGGCG
>DISE01000005.1 GCA_002421865.1 Castellaniella sp. UBA6218 | reverse complement strand
ACCGACATGGACGGCGTCAGCCACGAATTCCTGATCTCCAAGGAAAAGCAGGTGCTGGTGCACGACGGCCAGGTGGTCAACAAGGGTGAACTGATCGTCGACGGTCCGGCCGATCCGCACGATATCCTGCGTCTGCAGGGCATCGAGCCGCTGGCTTNNGTGAAGATCAACGACAAGCACATCGAAGTGATCGTGCGTCAGATGCTGCGCCGCGTGAACATCAGCAACTCCGGTGACACCAGCTTCATTACCGGCGAGCAGGTGGAACGCTCCGAACTGCTGAACGAGAACGACCGCATGGAAGCCGAGGGCAAGATCCCGGCCACGTACGACAACGTGCTGCTGGGCATCACCAAGGCCTCCCTGTCGACGGATTCGTTCATCTCGGCGGCGTCCTTCCAGGAAACCACCCGCGTGCTCACCGAGGCTGCCATCATGGGCAAGCGCGACGAGCTGCGCGGCCTGAAGGAAAACGTCATCGTGGGTCGCCTGATCCCGGCCGGGACGGGCATGTCCTATCACATCGCCCGCCACGACAAGGAGATCTTCGAGGCGGCCGAGCGCGCCGCAGCCCGCGAACTGGCCAATCCGTTCGGGGAACCGTCGGAAATGGCCCATGTGGGTTCGGACGAGGTCGATCCGGATGCCACCGGCGCGGCCGACGGCGAAGGCCCGGCCGAGGAATGATCGGGGCGGCGGGCGGCTTGGCCGCCCGCCGCGCGGCATGCCTTTCCAGATTCCGCTCCGCCGCCAGGCGGGGCGGATTTTTTTTGCCCGCGGGCCGTCCCGGGCGGCGCCTTCCTGTTCTATAGTCTCGGTTGTCTCGACTGGACATCATATGACTGACCGCTACGCCGTCATCGGCAACCCCATCGCCCAATCGAAGTCGCCACTGCTGCACGCGGCGTTCGCACGCCAGTGCGGCCACGATCTTCGCTACGACGCCATCCTGGCCGCGCCGGACGCGTTCCGTGCGACTGTGCTGGAGTTCATCGCCGCCGGCGGGCGCGGCATGAACGTCACCGCGCCGTTCAAACTGGAAGCCGTCGCGTTGGCGGACACGCTGACCGAGCGCGCGCGCTCGGCAGGGGCCGTCAACACGCTCAAATTCGGCCCCGAGGGTATCCTGGGTGACAACACCGATGGTGTCGGGCTGGTCGGGGACATCCAGGACCGGCTGGGCGTGTCCCTGGCCGGGCGCCGGGTGCTCGTGATCGGCGCCGGAGGCGCGGCGCGCGGCATTCTGCTGCCGCTGCTGCGGGCGCGGCCTGCCGATGTGCTGGTGGTCAATCGCACCGCCGATCGCGCCCTGGCCCTGGCCGACGCGATGGCGCCCTGGGGCCGCATCCAGGGCGGGCCGCTGAGCGCGGCCGGCGGGCGCGAGTACGATGTGGTCATTCATGCGACCTCCGCCGGCCTGAACGCAGGCGAAGCGCCCGACGTGGATTACCGGGTGTCGGCCGGCGGTCTGGCCTACGACCTGGCCTACGGCGGGGACACGCCCTTCATGCGTCAGGCCCGCGATCGGGGTGCCGTCCGCGTGGTCGACGGCCTGGGCATGCTGGTTGGCCAGGCTGCCGAATCCTACCGCGTCTGGCTCGGAGTGCTGCCCGACGTGCGACCCGTCCTGGAGCGGCTCAGACTGGCCTGATCCCCATGGATGCGAATCGTCCCTCCGGGGTCTGGCTGGGGCCGCTGCTCATGTGCGTGGCCAGCCTGTTCTTTTCCTGCCTGGACACAGGCACCAAATACCTGACGGCCGGCTACCCGGTGACCCAGATCGTCTGGGTCCGCTACATGGCCCAGGCGCTGGCCGTCTTCCTGATCTTCCAGCCGCGCATGGGCCGCAGCCTGTTTCATGCCCATCGCTACGGCATCCAGTTGTTTCGCGGCCTGTGTCTGTGCTGCGGCAGTGTGATGGTGATCAATGGCCTGGCGCGGCTTCCCCTCGCCGAGACCACCGCCATCGTTTTCATGGCGCCGGTCATCATGACGCTGCTGTCCGGCCTGGTGCTGAAGGAAAAAGCCCGGCGCCTGGACTGGATCGCCGTAGTCTGCGGTTTCGCGGGCGTGCTGATCATCGCCCGGCCGGGAGGCGGCCTGCTGACCTGGGCGATCCTGTTTCCGATCGGCTCGGCCGTCTGCAACGCGTGTTATCAGCTCGTCACCCGCGCCTCGCGCAGTTCCGAGCACCCCGCCACCAGCAATCTGTACACCGGCCTGATCGGCGCCCTGGTCCTGGCGCCCTGGGGGATCGCCGACTGGGCGCCCATGGCCTGGACAGACCTGACGCTGGTGATCGGACTGGGCACGGTGGCCGCGCTGGGTCATCTGATCATGACGCATGCGCTGCTGCACGCGCCGGCCACGACGCTGGGACCGTACGGTTATACCCAGATCTTCTGGGCGACCCTGCTGGGCTGGCTGGCTTTTTCCAATGTGCCCGACGCCATGACCTGGGTGGGCATGCTGATCATCGCGACGGGGGGATTGCTGCTGTCGTCCGGACCTTTGTTACGCCATGGCGCCGCCGCCTGGCGCCGCCATGTCCACCGCGGCCCGTAGGCCCAGCAGGTAGCTGTGGACGCCGAAGCCGCAGATCTGGCCGCGCACCACGGAAGCCAGCACCGATTCATGGCGGAAGGCCTCGCGCGCATGGATGTTGGACATGTGCACCTCGATGACGGGGATCCGCAGGATGGCGATGGCGTCGCGGATGCCGTAGCTGTAGTGCGTCCAGGCGCCGGCGTTGATCAGCACCGCGTCGGTGCCGTCGGTGTGGGCGCGGTGGATGCGCTCGACCATTTCGCCTTCATGGTTGGTCTGAAAGCAGGCGAGCCCGGCGCCCAGTTCCCGGCCCAGGGTCTGCAGGCGTTCATCGATCTGCTCCAGGGTGATCGAGCCGTACTGGGCCGGGTCGCGCTGGCCGAACATGTTCAGGTTGATGCCGTGCAGGACGAGGACGTTCATGAGGGTCGGGCGATTGATGCAAACGCTCATGATAGTACGGAAAAGTCCGAAGCCTTCGCCCGGCGAGGGGTTGCGCGGCGGGGCCAATAACTCTTTGCTCCGCATGAACAAATCATGCTAAACTTCCTGGCTTGCTGGGTTATTGGCATCTGGTCGCGGTATGCGCCGCCGGTCTTGTGCCTGGTTTTTTCACCCCTGCAACACCTCGAAGGCATCGCCTTCACTGTGCAAGACCCGCTCTTTACGTCATTCGTTTCAGGCGGATTTTGCGCACACCGCCTGAAAATGCCCCCGCCGCCTTCGCGCGGCCAGGCAGGCCCGGGCACTCTGAATATCGACGTAAACGTACGCAAGTACAAAGGATGCGTAAAGGTCATGCCTACCATTGCTCAACTGCTGCGCAAGCCGCGCCAAGTCAGTCGCGAGAGCAGCAAGAGCCCGGCGCTGGATAACTGCCCCCAGCGTCGCGGCGTCTGCACCCGTGTCTACACCACCACCCCGAAGAAGCCGAACTCCGCCCTGCGTAAGGTCGCCAAGGTGCGCCTGACCAACGGCTACGAGGTCATCTCCTACATCGGCGGCGAAGGCCACAACCTCCAGGAACACTCGGTGGTCCTGGTGCGTGGCGGCCGCGTGAAGGACCTTCCCGGTGTGCGCTACCACATCGTCCGCGGCTCTCTGGACCTCCAGGGCGTCAAGGATCGCAAACAGGCCCGTTCCAAGTACGGTGCCAAGCGCCCCAAGAAGTAACACCCCCGTTTTTCAGCAGTCATCCGATCGTCCCAGATCGGCCGTGCAGCCGCAGCCATGGCGCTGTGGCACGTAAGTGGCTCTCCGGATGGAAGCCGTGGCCGCACAGGCGGCTCAACTGAATCGTCACAAGGAAACAGAAATGCCTCGTCGTCGCGAAGTACCGAAACGTGAAATCCTCCCCGATCCCAAATTTGGCAGTGTCGAGCTGGCCAAGTTCATGAACGTCGTCATGCTGTCCGGCAAGAAAGCCGTGGCGGAACGCATCGTGTACGGCGCCTTGGACCAGATCCAGGCCAAGACCGGGAAGGAACCCATCGAAGTCTTCAACACCGCCATCAACAACATCAAGCCGGTGGTCGAAGTCAAGTCCCGTCGCGTCGGCGGCGCCAACTACCAGGTGCCGGTCGAAGTGCGCCCCGTGCGCCGCCTGGCCCTGGCCATGCGCTGGCTGCGCGAAGCCGCGAAGAAGCGCGGCGAGAAGTCGATGGACCTGCGTCTCGCGGGCGAACTGATGGATGCCGCCGAAGGCCGCGGCGGCGCCATGAAGAAGCGCGAGGACACCCACAAGATGGCCGA
>DISE01000106.1:87737-88164 GCA_002421865.1 Castellaniella sp. UBA6218 | reverse complement strand
GCCGCAGGCGATGACCGCCAGCCAGGGGTCGGCCACGGGCAGCACGTACGTGATGCGGTCGATGAACAGGCTGGTGGCGGCCATGCCGTACAGGCTGTAGAGCACGAAGCGGCGGCTCACCAGCTTGAGGCCCAGGAGCATGATCGGCACGTTGAGCAGAAAGTACCAGATGCCGGGGTCGAGCGCGGGCAGGAGGTAATAGCTCAAGAGGGCCAGGCCCGAGACCCCGCCCGTCAAGAGCCCGTGCGGCACGGCCACGGACTTCACGGCAAAGCCCACCAGCAGGGCGCCCGCGGTCAGCAGCAGCAGGTTCCAGGGCGCCGCGAAGACGAAACCGCGGAGGCTCTGGCGCGGGCTGGCGTCGCTTTCGTTCGTCATGGGCGGCAGTGTACGGGATTCGCCCGCGCAGGGAAAGGGTCGCGGCAGG
>DISE01000106.1:0-87725 GCA_002421865.1 Castellaniella sp. UBA6218 | reverse complement strand
GCACTCGCCCTGGTCGCAGTAGCCGCTGCCGGCCCTGCCGAAGCAGTCGAAATGCCCTTCCTCGCGCTGCACCAGGCGCACCGCCTCGACTCGCGCCAGCATGGCCTCCTGGCTGGATTTCTTCCGCACCGGGGCCTTGGCCTTCTTGGCCGGGGCCTTGGCCGGGGCCTGGGGCGCGGCCTTGGCCGGCAGCTTGGACATGCTCTTGGCCGGAAGCGTGGACATGGCCTTGGCCGGAGCCTTGGCTGGAGCCTTGGCCGGGGCCTTGGCGGCCTGCGTCTTCATCATGCTCATGACCGACCTCCTCAAACGTTTGTGCGGTGCATAGGCGGAAACGGATTTTACTCATTGCATAATGTGATCATTGCCGGAACAGCGCAAGTGCTATTTTCATTTTGTGCCGGAAATACGCAATCCGGGGCCGCCTTGCAAATCCGCGCCGATTTCACTAGACCTGTGCCACCAACCGACCCATCTGGAGCAGACCATGAACGTGCTTGTTGTGGGCTCTGGCGGCAGGGAACACGCCCTGTGCTGGAAGCTCAATGATTCCGCCAGGGTGGACCGTATCCTGGCCGCACCGGGCAACGGCGGCACCGCCCGCGAGGCCCGAAACGTGGCCGTGAAGGACGACGACATCGAGGGGCTCATCGCCCTGGCCAAGGCTGAACAGGTCGGCCTGGTGGTGGTCGGGCCGGAGGCCCCGCTGGTGCTGGGCCTGGCCGACGCCCTGGCCGAGGCGGGCATCCCCTGCTTCGGTCCCTCGGCCTTTGCCGCCCAGCTTGAGGGCAGCAAGGCCTTCGCCAAGAACGTCATGCGCGCGGCAAACGTGCCCACCGCGGACTTCCAGGTCTTCGACGACCCCGAAGCCGCCCGGGACTACATCCGCAGGCAGGGCGCGCCGCTGGTGGTCAAGGCCGACGGCCTGGCCGCGGGCAAGGGCGTGGTGGTGGCCAAAACCGTGGACGAGGCGCTGGCAGCCATCGACGACATGATGATCGCCAGAAGCTTCGGCGCGGCGGGCGCGCGCGTGGTCGTGGAGCAGGCGCTCTCCGGCGAGGAGGCCTCGTTCCTGGCCTTCTGCGACGGCGAAAACTACGCGCTGCTGCCTTCGGCCCAGGACCACAAGGCCGTGGGCGAGGGCGACACCGGCCCGAACACCGGCGGCATGGGCGCCTATTCCCCGGCCCCGGTGCTGACGGATGCGCTGATGGAACAGGCGCTGGACCGGATCGTGCGCCCCACCGTGGCCGAGATGGCGCGCCGGGGCACCCCCTATCAAGGCGTCCTCTATGCCGGGCTGATGATCGAGGGCGGTCAGGCGCGTCTGGTCGAATACAACGTCCGCTTCGGCGACCCCGAATGCCAGGTGCTGATGCTGCGGCTGGGTGCGCAGGCGCTCGACCTGCTGCTGGCCTGCGCCGAAGGCCGGCTGGCCGATGCCCGTGTCAATTGGGCCGATGACCACGCCCTGACGGTGGTTCTGGCCGCGAAGGGTTATCCGGGCGATTATGCCAAGGGCTCGGCGATCCGCGGGCTGGATGCCCTGACCGAAGACACCGCGCATATGGTCTTTCACGCCGGAACCGCGGCCCGCGACGGCCAGATCGTCGCCAATGGCGGGCGCGTCCTGAACGTCACTGCGCGCGGCGCGACCCTGGCCGAGGCCCGCGACCGCGCCTACGGGATGGTCGATGCCATCGACTGGCCCGAAGGGTTCTGCCGCCGCGACATCGGCTGGCGTGCGCTTTAGATGATTGTCCGCGACAAGCCCGGGCTCTGGTCGCTTCTGTTTGCGATGCGCGGCTCGGTCTTGCCGAAGATCCTGCCGCATATGCTTGGATTCGCCGCCTATTCCGCGATTCTGGTCGCGGTGGATCACCTTGTCTACCCGCTTCCGCATCTGGACGGTGCGGCCTTCACCGTCTTCGGTATCGCGCTGTCGCTGTTTCTGGGCTTCCGCAATAACGCCGCATATGACCGCTGGTGGGAGGCACGGAAGCTTTGGGGTGGCCTTCTGGCCGATATCCGCAGCCTGACCCGCGAAGCCGACATCAGCGTGCCCGACCCCGGCGCCCGCGCCCGCATCCTGCGGCTGGCGCTGGCCTTCGCGCATCTGCACCGGCTGAACCTGCGCCGCCTGCCCTTGGACGAGGCGGCGGCGAACTGGGGCGGCGCCGCCCTGTCGCGCGCGCCCCACCCGCCCTGCGCGGCGCTGGATGCCATCGGCGCCGAGGTTGCGCGCGGCGTGCGGGAAGGCACGATCGACGGCTTCGGGGCACGGACGCTGGCCACCCGGCTGGGGACCATGGCGCTCAATCAGGCGGGCTGCGAACGGATCCTGTCCACCCCGCTGCCTTACGTCTATTCGCTGCTGATCTTCCGCACCGTCTACGTCTACTGCCTGCTTTTGCCGCTGGTGCTGGTCGGCCCCGCAGGCTGGGTCGCGCCGCTTTTGTCGGCGATGGTGGCCTACGTCTTCTTCGGCCTCGCTGAAGTGACCGAGGAGCTGGCCCATCCCTTCACCATCACCGGCAACGGCCTGCCGCTTGACGCGATCTGCCGCGCGGCGGAAATCGCCGTCAGCCCGCACTTGGGCGAACCCGCCCCCGCCCCCTTGGCCCCGGTCAACTACTTCCTGGGCTGAGGGCGCGGACGACCCCGGTCAGATTTGCTTTTCGGGCATGTAGACCTTCAGCCCATCAAGGTTGTCGAAGACGCGGATCTGGCAGGTCAGGCGCGACCGCACCGGATCGGGCTGCCAGGCGAAATCGAGCATGTCCGATTCCATCGGGTCTTTCGGCGGCAGGCGGTCAACCCAGGCCTCGTCGACATAGACGTGGCATGTGGAACAGGCGCAGGCGCCGCCGCAATCGGCCTCGATCCCGGGAATGCCGTTGTCGCGGGCGCCTTCCATCACGGTAAGGCCCGTGGGCACGTCCACAACATGTTCGGTTCCGCCAAATTCGACGTAGGTGATCTTTGCCATCGGCCTTGTCCATCCGGGAGTTAGGGGAGTGTCGCCGGCTGAGATAGGACATGCGCGCGGCATTTGCCAGCCGGTGCGCGACATGAAAAACGGGCGCCGCGACCTTTGCCGCAGCGCCCGTCTGTTGGTGGAAGCCGCCTCAGTCGACCGACAGCGCCACGAAGCGCGGATCGCCACCGCGGGTGACCAGCAGCAGGATCGACTTGCGTCCGGCCTGCTTGGCCTCGTCGATCCGGGCCTGCAGATCGGCAATGGTCGCGATCTTCTGCTGGCCGGCTTCGGTGATGATGTCACCCTGGCGCAGGCCCTTGTCGAAGGCGTCCGAGGTCTGGTCGATGTTCGTGACCACAAGACCGGCGGCATCGGCCGGCAACTTCAGCTCCTGCTGGATCTGTTCGTCGATGACCGCAAGGTTCATCCCCAGCACGTTGCCCTGCTTTTCGACTTTCGACTGTTCCGAAGGCGTCTGCTTGCTGCCTTCGGCATCTTCGCGGCGGCCAAGGGTGATCGACAGCGTCTCAGACTTGCCTTCGCGCAGGACCACGATGGGAACGGCCTTGCCGATTTCGGTATCGGCCACGCGGCGCACCAGATGGCGCGTGTCATCGACCGGCGTTCCGTCGAAGGCGGTGATGACATCACCGGCCTTGATCCCGGCATCCATCGCCGGACCGGCGGGCACATCCGTCACCAGCGCACCCTTGACGTCCGTCAGACCCATCGCCTCGGCCACGTCCGGGGTCACGTCCTGGATGCGCACACCCAGCCAGCCGCGCCGCGTCTCGCCAAAGTTCTGAAGCTGCTGGACGACCTTCGACACCACGTTCGACGCCATCGAGAAGCCGATCCCGATCGAGCCGCCGTTCGGGGACAGGATCGCGGTGTTCACCCCGATCACGTCGCCTTCCATGTTGAAAAGCGGCCCGCCCGAGTTGCCACGGTTGATGGCCGCGTCGGTCTGGATGAAGTCGTCATAGGTGCCCGACAGCTCGCGGTTCCGGGCCGAAACGATCCCGGCGCTGACCGAGAACCCCTGCCCCAGCGGGTTGCCCATCGCCATGACCCAGTCGCCCACACGCATCTTGTCACTGTCGCCGAAGGGCACGAAGGGCAGATCCTTTTCCTCGACCTTCAGCAGCGCGATGTCGGTCTTCGGGTCGGTGCCGATCAGCTTGGCATCCATCTTCTTGCCCGAGAACATCTCGATCTGGATTTCATCGGCGCCTTCGATGACGTGGTTGTTGGTGACGATATAGCCGTCGGGCGAGATGATGAAGCCCGACCCCAGCGCATCCGACCGTTGCGGACCGCCGTCGCCCGGTCCGCCGGGCGCGCCGAATTCCTTGAAGAAATCCTCGAACGGCGATCCGGGCGGCACCATCGGGCCGGGCCGGGCGGGCGCCTCGACGATGGTCGAGGTGGTGATGTTCACCACGGCCGGGCTGACCTTCTGGGCCAGCTCGGCAAAGCTTTCGGGCGCGGCAAAGGCCTGCGCGGGAAGGATCTGGCCAAAGCCTGCGGCACAACCGAGCATGACAGTCATGGCGACGGCACGGGCCCGGCGCGCAATCGGCGCGGTGGGGCGATGCAACATTTGCTGCGGTTTCACTCCGAACTCCCTTGTTCTCTTTGGGGTCAATCAGGTGCCGGGCCGTCCCGGCATTGCGCTACAATTTCTGCTCAAGAAGGCACAGCTTCAAGACAAAGCCCCTCGCGCCGCCTCACTTCGCGGTGACGCAAGGGCCAATTTTGGAAACATTTGCCGCAGGTTTCTGTTCCCGCTGCAAAAAGGCGCGGGGAAACCTGGGCGCGGAGGAAACCTGGCGCGAAAAAACGGCACACCCTTGCGGATCTGCCGTTGTTTCAGAAAGATGCAAATTCAGAGTCACTGCGCGGGCGCGGCGGGCGCAGTCGTGCCGGTCGAACCCGTGGCGCCGGTCGCGGGACGCGCCGGGGCATCGCCCGCGATTCCCTGATCAGACCGCAGGTAATCGAAGAATGCGCTGTCCGGCTTCATCACGATCGAGGTGTTTTCCCCCTTCAGCGCCCGTTCATAGGAAATGAGCGAACGGGTGAAGGCAAAGAACTCCGGGTCGCGGCCGAAGGCCTCGGCGTAGATCCGGTTGCGTTCGGCATCGGCCTCACCGCGGATGATTTCCGCCTGCCGCCGCGCGTCCGAGGTCAGCACCACCACCTCGCGGTCCGCCGCCGCGCTGCGCCGCTGCGCCGCTTCGCCACCGCGGGCGATCTCGTCGGCGGCCTCGCGTTCACGTTCGGCCCGCATCCGGGCGAAGGTGGCGGCAAGGTTCTGTTCGGGCAGGTCGGTGCGGGTCAGCCGCACGTCGATCACGTCGACGCCCAGCGCCGCCGCCTCGCGTTTGGCGATATCGCGGATGCGGTTCATCATCGGCGTCCGGTCCGCAGACAGCACCCGGGTCGAAGGTTCGGACCCCAGAACCTGCCGGATCGAGGCGTTGATGATGCTGTCAAGCCGCGTCTCGGCCAGGCGGATGCCTTCGACGCCGACCGCCTGCCGGAACGTGACCACATCCGAAATGCGCCAGCGCGCGAAGGCATCGACGACCAGACGGCGATCGTCCAGCGGCGTGACCTCGATCGGCTGGGTCGGCAGGCTCAGGATGCGGTCATCGTATTTGACCACGTTCTGCACCAGCGGAACCTTGAAGTAGAGCCCCGGCTTGTCCTGAACCCGGATCAATTCGCCGAACTGCAGGACCAGCGCCTTTTCCCGTTCATCGACGGTGAACAGCGACGATGCGGCCACACCCAGCGCCACGACCAGCGCCGGCAAAAGATAGATCGAACGCGCCATCACTTGGACCCTCCGGTTGCGGGTTTGGGTTTGGTCAGTTGGTCAAGCGGAAGGTAAGGCACGACGCCGCCCTCGCCTTCGACCCCATCGAGGATGACCTTGTCCATCTTGCCCAGCACCCGTTCCATCGTTTCCAGATACATCCGCCGCCGCGTCACCTCGGGCGCCTTGACGTATTCGTCGTAGACGGCGGTGAAGCGGCTGGCTTCGCCTTCCGCGTTGTTCACCACCTCGGCCCGGTAGGCTTCGGCGTCTTCCAGAAGCTTGGCGGCTTCACCCCGCGCCCCGGCAGTCACGCGGTTGGCATAGGCATCGGCCTGTTTCTGCAACCGATCGCGTTCCTGCTGGGCCGCCTGGACCTGACGGAAGCTGTCGATCACGTCGCGCGGCGGGTCGGCGCGGTTGAAGTTCACCCGGACAATGTTGATGCCCGACTGATAGCTGTCGAGCGTCGATTGAACCGCCGTCCGCAGGTCCGAGGCGATGATGCCCCGGTCGCGGTTCAGGATCGGCGCCAGTTCCGACCGGGCGATGATGTCGCGCATCGCGGATTCGGAGACCGCGCGGATCGTTCCCGCCGGATCGGCCAGGTTGAAGAGGTATTTTTCCGGGTCGGCGACGTTCCAGACCACCTGGAATTCGATGTCGACGATGTTCTGGTCGCGCGTCAGCATCAGCCCGCTGTCCAGCGCCCCCTCCCGCCCGGTGCCGACATCGGTGGTGCGTTCGCCGGTCGTCGGGACGATTTCCGCGGTGATGACCGGCCAGGGCGCGAAGTTCAGACCCGGCTGGCCGATGGTGCCGGTGGCGCGGCCGAACATCAGCTCGACCGACCGTTCTTCCGGCTTCACCGTATAGAAGGACGCAAAGGACCAAAGCGCAGCCACCGCGAGCGCCCCCAGAAGAATCGTATTGCGGGTAAGGAATGGGCCGCCGGATCCGCCCGACGGGCCGCCGTAGCCGCCGCCCTTGCCCCCCATGAGAACCCGGAACTTTTCCTGCCCCTTGCGCATTAGCTCGTCGATCTCGGGCAGAGGCGCGGGCTCGCCGGGCCGCCGTGGCCCGCGCGGGCGCTGGTTGCCCTTGTCTTCGGGGCGATCGCCCTCGTCATCGGATGATCCGCCGCCCCAAGGGCCTCCGCTTCCAGCCATTCCCGTTCCTTATCCGTTTTTTCGACGTTTCCGTCCGTTATCCGACACAACTGTGCATTTTCGTGTCGAATTCAACCCTTTGCGATCACTCCGTGCTGGCGGGTGAGCTTGCGCATCGTCACCAGTTCCTCGGCCATGGTCGGATGGACGGCGCAGGTGCGGTCGAAATCCTCTTTGGTGGCGCCCATCTTTACAGCAATTCCGGCCAGCTGGATCATTTCGCCCGCCTCGGGCGCGACGATGTGGCAGCCAAGCACCGTCCGGGTCATCGCGTCGACGACCAGTTTCATCATCACCCGGTCGGGATAGCCCGCAAACGCGGTCTTCATCGGGCGGAACGCGGTCTCGTAGATCTCGACCGGGCCTCTTTCCGCCGCCTGGGCTTCGGTCAGTCCCACCGCGCCGAGTTCGGGCCGGGTAAACACAGCCGAGGCGACCAGGTGGTGATCGGCCTGCCAGGGCCGCGCCCCGAAAACGGTGTCGGCAAAGGCATGACCTTCGCGGATCGCGACCGGCGTCAGGTTCATGCGGTCGGTCACGTCGCCCACGGCAAAGATCGAAGGGACTGCCGTCTGGCTCCAACCATCGACGGGGATCTGGCCTTTCGGCCCAAGCGTCAAGCCCAGCGCCTGAAGGCCAAGCCCTTCGGTATTCGGCACCCGCCCCGTCGCGTAGACTACGGCGTCGAAATGCGCCTGCCTGCCATCGGTGCAGGTCACGCAGATGCCCCGGTCATCGCGGGACAGCGACGTCACATCGGTGCCGGTCCGCAGATCGATCCCCGAGCCGCGGATCGCATCGGCCACCATCGCGCGCGCTTCGTCATCGAAGCCGCGCAGGATCTGGTCGCCGCGGTAGAACTGCATGACGCGCACGCCAAGACCCGCCATCACCTGCGCGAATTCGCAGGCGATATAACCGCCGCCGACGATCAGGAGCCGTTCCGGCAACCGGTCGAGAAGGAAGATATCGTCCGACGTCATGACCGGCGCGCCAAGGTTTTCGGGCACATGGGGACGCCCGCCGGTGGCGATCAGGATATGCTTGGCGGTGAAGATTTCGCCCGTGGCCAGACGCACGGTATGGGGATCGACCACCGTGGCGCGGGCGTCGTGGATCGTCACGCCGGCATTCAAGAGCCCGCCGCGATACGCGGCCTCAAGCCGGTCAAGCTCGGCATCCAGACGGGCGCGGAAGGTCGGCCAGTCAAAGCGGGATGGCGGAATTTCCCAGCCGTAATCGCGGCCCAGCGCCAGCGCATCGGGCACGGCCGAGGCGAAGACCATCAGCTTTTTCGGCACGCAGCCGCGGATGACGCAGGTGCCGCCCATGCGGCTTTCCTCGGCCAGACCCACACGGGCGCCATGTTCCCCGGCCGCGATCCGCGCCGCCCGGACCCCGCCCGAACCGCCGCCGATGACGAAAAGATCGTAGTCGAACCCCGCCATGTCAGTCGTCCAGATCGGCGAAAAGGTTGTCGTCCTCGCCCAGATCGACCTGTTCCTGGACCCGCACCCCGGCAGTGATGTCGCGCAGATCGACGCGGCCGTTCGCGTGACCGATGATCACCACGTCGCAAATATCGATGAACAAACCATTTTCCACCACGCCGGGCACCTGGTTCAGGACCATGGCCAGTTGCCGGGGATTGCCGATCCGCTTCAGGTGCAGATCGAGGATCGCATTGCCCTCATCGGTCACCAGCGGCACAGCGCCTGCCATGCGGCGCGTGATTTCGCGGCCCAGGACATCCATGCCGTCCAGCACCTCGTCAATCAGTTTTTGCGTCGCCTGCCAGCCGAAGGGGATCACCTCGACCGGCAGCGGGAAGGCGCCCAGCTGCGCCACTTCCTTCGCCGCGTCCGTGATGACGATCATCCGGTCCGATGCGGTGGCGACGATCTTTTCGCGCAGATGCGCCCCGCCGCCGCCCTTGATGAGGTTAAGTTCGGGGTCGAATTCATCGGCCCCGTCAATGGTCAGGTCCAGCCAGCCGGCTTCCTCCAGCGTGACGACCTTGATCCCTTCGCTGATCGCCAGCTCTGCCGTGCGGTCGGATGTGGCGACGCCTGTCACCTTCAGCCCTTCATTGCGGACCCGGTCGCCCAGGCAGCGCACCATCCAGGCGGCGGTCGATCCCGTGCCGAGCCCGACGCGCATTCCATCCTCGATGAAATCGACGGATCGGCGCGCGGCGGCGAATTTCGCCTTGTCGGCGGGAGAAAGGGCAAGCGACATCGGGACACTCCATGCTCGGGCCTCGGGAAGGTTATAGGCAAGATCGCCGCAAGGCGCAAGGGGGGCCGAGCCGCTTGCCGCGATCCGAGGTCCGGCATGATACGACCTGTTAGCCAGACTTTCAGGATTAAAGTATTTTTGCAGGTTGGCTTACAGATGCGGGGCCTGCCGGAACTTGCTTTCCGGTCCCGCGCGGCCCAGTCTGGTGGCGACACAAATCCGCATCCGGCCAAGCGCCCACGGGCCCCCATGGGCCTGTGCCATGCCTTTCGAAAGAGATGAAAAATGCTGACCAACAGCTATGACACCCAGGAATTGCGCGCCCTTGACGCAGCGCACCATCTGCACCCCTTCACCGACACCAAGCAGCTGAATGAGATGGGGGTCAGGATCATCACCCGGGCCGAAGGCGTCTATATTCATGACAGCGAAGGCAAGAGCTACATCGACGGCATGGCCGGTCTTTGGTGCATGAACGTCGGCTATGGCCGGCGCGAGATCGTCAATGCCGTCGCCCGCCAGATGATGGAACTGCCGTTCTACAACACCTTCTTCAACACCACCCATCCGCCCGCGGCCCGGCTGTCGGCCAAGCTGGCCGAGGTGACGCCGGGGACGCTGAACCATGTGTTCTTCTCGTCCGGCGGGTCGGATGCCAATGACACCAACATCCGGCTGGTGCGGCATTACTGGGCCTCGATGGGGAAACCGTCGAAGAAGACCATCATCGCCCGGAAGAACGCTTATCACGGCTCGACCGTCGGCGCGGCCTCGCTTGGCGGCATGACCTACATGCACGAACAGGGCGACCTGCCGATCCCGCATATCACCCATATCAACCAACCCTTCTGGTATCGCGAAGGCGGCGACATGACGCCAGAGGCCTTTGGCCTTGCTCGCGCGCAGGAACTGGAAACCGAAATCCTGCGTCTTGGCGCCGAAAACGTCGCGGCCTTCATCGGTGAACCGGTTCAGGGCGCTGGCGGCGTCATCATCCCGCCCGCGAACTACTGGCCGGAAATCGAGCGGATCTGCCGCAAATACGACATCCTGCTGATCGCGGACGAGGTGATCTGCGGCTTCGGGCGCACCGGGAACTGGTTCGGCCACCAGACCTTCGGTTTTTCGCCCGACATCATCACGGTCGCGAAGGGCATGTCCTCGGGCTACCTGCCGATCGGCGCCAGCATCGTGAACGACCGCGTGGCCGAAGGGCTGATCGAGCGGGGCGGCGACTTCAACCACGGCTACACCTATTCCGCCCATCCGGCGGCGGCGGTGGCGGCGCTGGAAAACCTCCGCATCCTGCAAGAGGAAAAGATCGTCGAACGCGCGGCACAGGAAACCGGACCCTACCTGCAGGACCGCTGGAAGGCGCTTGGCGATCACCCGATCGTGGGCGAGGCGCGGATCTGCGGCATGATGGGCGCGCTGGAACTGACGCCCGACAAGAAGGCCCGGTCGCGCTTCAAGGCGCCGATCTACACCTATTCGCTGGCCTGCCGCACGGCATCCATCGACGCGGGGCTGTTCATGCGGGCGGTGAACGATTCGATGATCATTTCGCCGCCGCTGGTGATTTCGAAGGCGGAAATCGACCTGCTGATCGACCGCGCCACCATCGCGCTGGATGCCGCCCACAAGGCCGCGCGCGACGCGGGCGAAATGGACTGACACCCATCGCCGCAACGATGCCGCCCGCGCCCGTCCCGGCGCGGGCGTTTTTGTCTGGCAGGCGCCCCGCGCCGCCACTACGCTCATCCGCATGACCGACGCACCCGCGCCCCTTCCCGCTCCGCGCCCGCGCATTCCGGCGCTGGACATCGCGCGGACCGTTGCCCTTGTGTGCATGGCAATCTACCATTTCACCGTGGATCTGGCGCTCTTTGGCGTGGTTGCCCCGGATCTGCCCTTCACCGGCTTCTTCCGCTATTTCGCCCATGCCATCGCCGGCAGCTTCCTGTTTCTGGTCGGCATCAGCCTTGTGCTGGCGCATCGCCGCAAAATCCGCTGGCGCCCCTGGTTGAAGCGCCTTGCCCAGATCGTCGTCGGCGCAGCCCTGGTCAGCGCCGCGACTTATGCCGACAACCCCGAGACTTACGTCTTCTTCGGCATCCTCCACATGATCGCCGCCGCAAGCCTGATCGGTCTTCCCTTCCTGCGGGCGCCGATCTGGTTGACACTCGCGACCGCAGCCTTGGCCTTCATCGCCCCGCACTACCTGCGCTCAACCGCTTTCGATGCGCCTTGGCTTTTGTGGCTGGGCCTGTCGTCGGAAATCCCGCGCTCGATCGATTTCGAGCCGGTCTTTCCCTGGATCGGCCCGGTGCTTCTGGGCATCGCCACCGCCCGTGCCGGAGTGCCCGAACGGCTGGCGACGACTCGGGCGCCGGGTTCCCTTGTCCGGGCGCTGTCCTGGCCCGGACGACACAGCCTGGCGATCTATCTGGTCCATCAGCCGGTGCTTTTCGGTCTGCTCTGGCTTTGGTTCAAATACATCGCCTGAGGGGCTGTAGCGTGACAGCAAATTCTGCAGTGTTTGACAGAGATATCTGCAGTTTTGCATTTTCTGCTCGGGCTGGCCTTTAGCGGCCTCACCCTCCTCTCCCGCTGATCAGAACCTCACCAGCCTCGGTCGCTTTTTCACCGATCGTATAGGTGGTCTTCACCGCCTCGATGTCGAATCGCCCGAAGATGCGGCGGACCTCCTGAACATCATTCAGCGACAGCAGGAACCGGCCCTTCACCTGAGCAAGGGTTTCAGCCAGACGCTCGAAATCCTCGCGGGCGAACATCGCCTTTCCATAGTCGCCCTCGCAGCCCCAGTAGGGCGGATCCAGATAGAAGAAAGTCCCGGGTCCGTCATAGCGGCGAATGAACGCTTCGAAATCCAGGCACTCGATGATCACCCCAGCCAGCCGGGCGTGCACGTCCTCGAGCATGGGCTCGAGCGTCGACAGGTTGAACCGGGCCGGTCGATCCTTGGAAACACCGAAGTTGCGTCCCGACACCTTGCCGCCGAAGGCGGTGCGCTGAAGGTAGAGAAAGCGTCCGGCCCGCTCGAGGTCGGTCAGCGTTGATGGGTCCGTCGCCACGAGGCGCTCGAACTCCGCGCGCGTCGTCAGCTGGAAGCGGAGCGTCTCAAGGAATTGCGGGTAGTGGCGCTGAAGGATGCGGAACAGGTTCGCCACATCGCGACCGAAATCGTTGATCACCTCGCAACGTGGCCGGCCTCCGCGGCGAAAGAAGATCCCGCCCATGCCGACGAACGCCTCCGCATAGGTCTGGTGCGGAATGCTGTCGATGAGGGTGGTGATCCGCTTCGCAAGGTTGCGTTTGCCGCCCAGCCAGGGGGCGACGGGAACCACCGGTTTAACGGGGCTTAAATAGGGGGTTTTCGACATTGGTAGAATCATGCCTCTATGCCGGTCCCTCGAGGGGAGGTGGCGGCCAAAAGCTTTGTCTGGTCGGCGGGGGCTGTGGAACTCGGGCCCCGTGTCGGGGGGCGTTGGCGCGCTCCCCGGCCCCCTGAGCGAACTCAAAGAGCTTCAGTAGGATCCGGCCCCTGACATGATCAGGGGCCGGGGTCGTTTCAGGTCACGGCAGCGCCGGGGATGCGCCTTCGGCGAGGTCGACGGGGGTCAGCGCGCCGCCGGTGCCGAAGTTGGTCATCCCGGCTCCGCCCGAGAGGTAGAACTGTGGGGCTCGGCCGAGGAGCAGCTCACCATTTGCACCAAGGTCCGCCGGCACCTTGCCGTTGAAGAACTTGGCGCGCACGGTCGGATCGGCGAGATCCACGCTGGCCTGGAGGTCGAGCAGCCAATGCCCCAACGAGCCGGGGAAGTAGCCGCTCGACAGGTTGTACCCGAGGCCCACCCGCGTGATGTTCTGACCGTTCATCGTCAGGGTGACATCGGTCGGAACCGGCGTCCCGCCGATGGGCGCACCACCATCCACGCAGAGCTGGTAGCGGGGCGAGGACCCGCCCCGCACCGAGAGGGCAAAGTGGTGCCAGCGCCCGGCCTGGAAGGTGCTGGTCGGGGTGGCGAAGGTCGCCACACCGCTCAGCACCACCTGCAACCGGCCTCCGGAGGAGGTCAGGATGTTCAGGTTGATGCCGGTCCCGATCCGGGTTTGCAGCAGGGACTGCGCCGATCCCCAGACCGGCATATAGAGCCAGCCAGCAGCAACGAGCTCGTTGGCCGCCGGAACGCTCAGGGTCGTGGAAGACAGCCTTGAGGTTGTGCCGTTGAAGCCCGCCGATTTCGGCGTGAACGCCGGGACCGGCAGCGGTACCGGAATGTTGGCCTGGTAGGGTTTCACGGCGATGCCCTCGAACGGATAGAGCGCGGCGGGGTCATAGAAGGCCGGGATGTGCTCGACGAGCATGTCCTTGTAGAGCTGGTTGGCCACATCGCGTGGGTCCGACAGCACCGCGGTCGCCTGTCCTTTGAGGTACCCGCCGAACTCATCGCCATAGACGAAGGGCTGTTCCGGGACGATCCGTGCCCTGCCGCGCCGCGGCGACCCGGATCCGGGATCAGAGATCGTGACGGTCCCGCGAAACTGCGCCGGATAGGCCGTCTCGGTCGTCTTGAAGACCGGCCGGGTTCCACCGGTACGGGCCAGCTCGAAGCCGGTCACCTGTTGCTGGTGCGGCGACGGCGCAGCGGGCATCGCCTGCTGGCGCACCAGTCGCAGCGTTGTCAGGGTGCCGCCGTTCGGCAGATCGACCACGACATCGAGATAGCTGCCGTCGGTGGGTCCCTCCACGCCGACGATGCTCGGCTCTCCGATAGTCATCCCCGAGGCCCGCAACAGGGCGATCGCAAATGGCCAGGACATCAGGATCTGACCGTCGGGGCTGTTGAGGACCGGGTGGATGCCGCCGCCGAAGTCGCAGAGATGGGCGGAAGGTCCGACCTTCAGGTTCAGCGCCTGGGCATTGGGCTCGGCGGTCAGACCGTCGATGATCGCGCGGGTCGGCTCCGAGTTCCGTTGCCCCTGATAGAACTGCGTGGCTTCCGGCGCCGGGGAGACCGGTGCGTTATGGAACGGCATCGGTGAGATCATGTGCCAGTTGATATCGCCGCCCCCGAAGGGGAAGAGGCCACGGCCCTTGGTTCCAGGGGTTGCGAAGGCATCGAACAGGCAGTGATGGGCGATGGCCGCGGGATTGAAGCCTTCACCGATCGGATTGCCGAGAGTGTAAAGCGTGCCGTCCGACTTCTGGCCGAAGTAGAAGGCCCAGAAGCTTTTCTTGAAGGTCAGCACCGGCTGGGCGTCCGAGTTGTACCAGCACTCGATGAAGTTCTTCACCGTGCCGAACTCGGCCTCGATGACGGCATGGACGGCCGCGAAATCGCTGAAGTAGCGACCGGTGTCCTGATCATTCATCAGGCTGTAGCGCGAGGTGCCGGACACGCAGCCGTCGCCGACGACGAACTTGTAGCCCGGTCGTACGAAGTTGAGGAAGGCCGACAGGCTGGCCATCGTCACGTTGACCTGACCGGCCGCGACCGTGGTCGGGTTGACCGAGGTCCGCACCGGTGGGGTCAGGCTGCCGGACTGGGTGATGACTACCAGGTTGTCGTTGCCGGGCACTGGCTGCGGGATCAGGCTGTATCCGGAGTTGTCGAGCAGGTACTCCGGCTCCGACTGCCCCATGATCATCGCCGTCACCGGCGGCGGCGCCAGCTGCGGGGCGACCTCCTCCAGCCGGGCATCATAGCTCCAGCCCGCAGGGTTGCGCGTGTTCGGACCGTAGGTGCCGATCGCCGATCCGAAGGCGCCGCGGCCGAAGGGCAGATCCAGCGGCCCGCCGGCCTTCAGGGTGTAATTGGCGAGGGTCTGGGTCCAGTTTGCCGCTTCGACACCACCATTGGCGAAAGCGGTGGCGTAGGGGATCGTGGCGCCGGCATCGCCGAGATAGATGTTGTCGTACTCGTCGACTGCGGCCTGGGCGCCATAAAGCTGCGGTGCCCAGTCGCAGACGTTGCGGATAAGCTTCGGCTTCACGGCGCCTGCCGGTATCTCGAGATAGAAACGAACCTTCAAGGTTCCCTTGCCAAGCGGGGCCGGAAGCTTCGGAGCCAGCGTGCGGATCAGCGTGTTGTGCGCCAGGATGCCCCCGTCCATCTTGAGGCTGACGGCATGCACCGAGTCCGACTGCGAGAAGTTGCCGGTGATCCTGGCATTCCGATAGGTCGGGCGGTTTCCACCATCCGCGAAGGACACGATGCCCTGGATGTTCTGCGCACGGCTGTAGGATGTCAGCACCCAGATGTTCTGGCAGATCTCGACGTTATCGACATAGGCCCCGTCCGAGGCGGCGGAGCGGACCAATTGATGGAAGTCGGAGTGCGGGCCGTTGCCGGGCGCGATCACCCCCGTCCCGGGCGTCGGGCCTTCGTCGTCCTGCCGCCCCATCATCATGTACCACTGGTTGCGGTTCCACTTCTTGGGGGCGGACAGGGCTGCCGTGGTCGAGATGACGTATTTGATCGCGTCGGAATAGGTGTAGCCGATCATGTTGTCTTCAACGATGTACGGCCCGTCGCCACCGTAATAGGTGACGATGCCCTCATCGACATGCTCGATCCAGTTGCGGCGGATGATGCAGTTCTTCAGGTAGATGCCACCCTTCTGATCCGCCAGGATGCCCTGATCCGGGTTCTGGTAGGATTGCCAGACCGAGAAGTCGCCGAGCGGATCGCGGGTCACGCCGTGCAGATAGTTGTCCTCGACGATGCAGCCGTCGCAGGCCCCGGCAAGGCGGAGGACATAGGCAGTCCCGGTCGGGGTGGTGCAGTGGATGTCGAGGTTGTCGACCGTCACGTTCGACGGGCTGTCGAGGACGGCATTGCCGACAAAGACCGCGCCCGCCTCGGCGGTGATCCTGACACGCGATGCATAGGCGGCCGAGGCGAGGATATAGCCCAGCCCGATGGCATAGCTTCCCGATCTGAACCGGATCGTGCGGCCGCCGGTCGTGCCGAGCGCCGAACGGGCCGCGGTGAACTCCGCCAGCGTCCCGACGCTGACCTCGCCCGCCACGACTTCGATGTTGATCCCGACGATCGAGATGGTCCCGACCGTCAGCGGCGAAACCGCAGGGCTGATCTTGCCGGCCGAGACCGTGAACTGGCCATAGGTGCCGTCCGGGGCGGCAATGCTGACCCCGGCCGCGCCGACGGCGGTGAACTGGCCGAAGCGGTACACGGTGCCCGCGGCCGCGTTGGTCATCGCACTCCGGACGGGCGACCAGGCGCCCGGACCGACGCTGTTGATGGCCCGGCTTTCGAAATAATAGACGGTTGACGAACTGAGCGTCGAAATCGACCGCTTCTCGTTGGCTACCAATCCCGACAGCAAAGTCCAGTTGACCTGGTCGAGCGAGTAGCGCAGGTCGCGCGAGGTGATCGTCGCACCGCCATTCTGCGGATCGGGCGCCAGGGTCACGTCGATCTGCGACGCGGAAATCACCTCGGCCGTGGCCTGACCCATTTGTCCGGGTTCGGTGAGGATCGAAGCGATCGACGCCGAGGCCGTCGATGTCGCATCCGGCGCCACGCCGTTCGAGACCAGCCATGTGGCGACAAGGGCGCCGGGCGCGGTGCTGGTGAACTTGCCGGCCGCCACCTGTCCCAGGACATCGGCTCCTGCCTGCGTCAGCGACTGAAGGCCGACATTCGGTGCCGGTGTGCCCGAAGCTGTCGGCGGGGTCAGCGTGAATTCGGTGCCGGTGGGCCCCGTGGCCGGGCTGATCGTGCCTTCGGTGATGATCGCCGGGGCCGAGTTCGTCGGCGTGGCAGCGATGGTGGCGGTGTTCGGCGACCAGCCGCCGGTGGCGCCGTCGGGCGTCAGGTTGGTGCCGTCGCCCCAGGCGATCTTGCCGCGGAGCGTCACATGATGGGCGACGGTGTCGGGCAGCGTGATGTCCTTGGTCATCGCGCCGGCGAGGAAGACGTTGAACATGGTCACGCCGGTCGCCGGATCCAGCGGCAAGGTCGAGCCGTGCAGGATATCGATCGACGTGATCGGCGGGGTGTTGGCCGGCGCCGCCGGCCGGGTCACCCGCACCGTATTGGCGTCGATCCGGGTCAGCGTCGGGGCGCCGTAATAGGCCGGCTTTTCCGCCACCGAGACCATCAGCATCACATCGAGTGTCAGGCCCGAACTGGCGTTGGTCAGCCGGATGATCGGGAAATTGTTCATCGCCGGCGCGGCGGCCGGTGTGACGGCGGCACTGATCCAGCCATCGGGCGACAGCGCCACGCCGCCCTGCAGCGCGGGCGACCCCGGCGCCATGGCCATGGAATGCCAGTCGCTGAAATGCTGGCCGAGATTATAGCTGAAGGCCTCGCCGGCGACGATCTTGAGGTAGGGCACCGGGCTCCGCTGGACCGGGGTCACGGGAGTGGTCTGCTGACCGGCCGCCCAGATCGGGGCAGCGCCCTGCTGGATGCGGCCGAGGCGCTTGGTGCCGGCATAGGCGCGGGTAAAACGTCCGAACATGGGGATCAGCCTTCGATCAGGTAAAGGGTATTGGGATCGGGCGCCGGCAGCGCGTCGTACTGGGCCTGGGTGAGCACGACCGTGGCCGAATAGCCGGGCAGCACCGGTATGCCGAGCAGATCCTCGAGCTCGATAGAGGCCAGGCTTTCCGGCACCGAGATGCTGCCGAGGCTCACCTCGACCGGTGTGTTGTTCGCCGCAAGCAGGCCAAGCAGGACGCCGTAGCGCGAGCCGCGCGAGCCGCGGGAGTTCGGCCAGAGCGCGGCCTGGAACTGGCCGCCGGCGCCGATATCGACACGCACCGAGGCCGGTGCGACGATCTGGCCGCCGTCGGTGTCATAGGTGTCCATGACGAAGCGCAGGAAGCCGCCGGAGGGTGCCGCGCCCGAGGGCAGCAGCACCGGTCCGGTGAGGAGTGTGGTGACGAGGGGCATGTCAGGTGCCTTTCCGATCGAGGGCGGTTGCAAGGGCGAGGACGAGGGCGGCGAAGGGCCACCAGGGGGTGCCGTAGCCAAGGCCGAGGGTGACGGCGGCGGTGTCCCAGAGGCTGTCGCGGAAGCTGCCGCCAAGGCGGAGGTCCCGGCGTTCCTTCAGGAGCCAGTAGAGGACGGGGCGCAGGATGGCGGCGGCGACCGTCAGGGGCGCGAAGAGCACGGCGAGCGCGGCGCCAAGGACCGCGTGCGCGGCCGAGATCACCAGCCGGTCGTAGGCTGGCTCGTCGGCCGGGGACGGTGTCAGGATTGCCCTCCAGAGCTCGCGCAGCTTGCGGATCATGACACCCCTCCCGGCCAGTAGAGCGGGTCGGTGAAGTTCTCCGGGACCGGCACCATGTCCTTGAGCAGCCGGGCCGCGAAGATGAAGGCGATCTCATGCGCCGCGGCCGCCTGTCCGAAGGCAAAGCAGGTCGGGGCATCCATCGGCACGAAGCTGTTGTCCGAGGCGATCCAGACGAAGGGATCGGTGCCGCCGTGCCAGTGGTAGTTGCCGGCCTGGGCGCCCTGTCCCATGGCAAAGCCGGCCAGCGTGGCCATGCCGGTGATCCGGGCCTTGGAGGCGTCGTCGAAGTCGTAGGCGACGCCGCCGAAGAGGAACCCGGCCTTCATGCGCCGGTCGCGCTCGATGTCGATCCTCCGGCGCAGGCTGTCCTGGTAGCTCGCATCGCCCGTGTCGCGCACCACCTGGTTGTCGATGATCTTCAGGCCGAGAAGCGTCTGAAACTCCTGATCCGGCATCTCGATGTAGGGTCCGGCGTCGGCCGGGATCATCTCCGGGTCGCCATAGGCGAGGCTCAGGACATTCATCTGGGCATCGTGGAAAACGAACATGGCTTACACCTGCAACGGGAAGTAGAGGCACCGGATGGTGCGGGCATTGCCGGAGGAGAAGGTGACGACCGGGGTCTTTTCGGCGAAGACCACCGCCGCGGATGTGCTCCACAAGGAAACCGCCGATCCGAGGTGGTCGAGCTGCAGGTTCGTCTCGAGGAAGTTGCCCGAGGTCTCGTCCAGCATCCAGATGCCGGGCTTGAAGGTGCCGGCAACGAGGGCCCCGGTGTAGTTCGCCGGCCGCGAGACGTTCTGCTGGAAGGTGCGCCGGAAGGGCACCGGGCCGGCGTCGATGATCTGGCTGGCCGAGGTGTTGATCCGGACCAGGCCCTGCGACCCGAAGCCGCCGTTCGACCGCTGCGGATAGGCTCCGACTGCGCCGGGATCGACGCCGCGGCCGCCGCCACCGCCGACGGTGATCACCAGCCGCGGGTTTGCCAGGGCCGAGACGTCGTGGTTCAGGACGTTGACCAGCGCGCCCTTCTTGCCGCCCTTGCCGCCCTGGTAGCCGCCGCCGCCGCCTGCGCCATAGCCGGAGCCATTGCCGGCGCTGACAGCGTAGTAACTGACGTTGTCGCCGTTGCCTTCCTGGACCATGGACCCGGCGCCGCCGCCGGAGCCGAGGGGCGAGCTTTCGCCGGCCGTCGGAGGGTAGTTGCCGTTCAGACCCGCAGCGCCGCCGCCGGCAATCCATTGCACACCGGTGTAGCTGGCGCCGTCGTAGAGCTGGACCGTGGTGGTGCCGCCCGCCTGCGGGGCAGTCTGGACAAACCCTGCGGTGACGCCGCCGCCACCGCCGCCGCCCTGGATTGCCAGGCTCAGGGTCTTGGTGCCGACGGGCAGAACAACGGTCGTGTTCGACGTCACCCATTGTTCGGGCGCCGCGACATCCGCCAGCAGGCCGAATTTGGCGTTGATGATCCGCAGGCCGGCATCCGAGGTGTGCTGGATGTACTCGCGGATGCCGGCCCCGTTCTGGCGGCCCATCAGGAAGCCGAACCCGGTGCTGCCGTCCGCCTTCGCCGCCCGCCCCATGTAGAGCCCGTCCGAGTTCATGTCGGTGGCAGAGGACTTGCCCATCGCAAAGCCGGCATCCACGGCGCTGATCGTCAGGCTTTCGTCGATCTCCATGTTGTGCGCCTTGACCGCACCGGCCGCGAGCAGACCGGCGGTCAGGGTATTGGCGGCGACGTGGTTACCGAAGATCGTGCCGTCGACGATCAGCTCACCGCCATTGGCGCGGTAGCAATAGACATCGTCCCAGTAGAAGCTGCCCGCCGAATGGCCGGTGACCGCCAGTTCCACGCGGCCATAGACCGCCCCGGCCGGCGCCGTGACGATGTTGCTGACCGGCAGGTACGCCGTGCTGGTCTCGGCCTGGGTGAGGCCGGTCTGTGACACCGCGATTTCGGCCTTGCCGGCGTCGAGCCAGCTCATCCGCACGCCGACGGAGGCGCAAAGGCCCCCGGCATCGCGCTTGACATGGGCGGAGAGGCGGTAGGCCGCGCCGGGCACCACGTCGAAGACCAGGTTGTTGCGATAGCTCGCATCGGCCGCGAGCCCGGCCGCCCAGATCCGGGCGGCGCAGCGGGTGCCGCTGCGGGCGTTCGTGCTCGGCAGGCTGAAGCCGAGGCCCCCGGAGACCGCGCCCCAGCCGGCGGAGCCAAGCTCGAAGCCGGGGTTTTCGCAGAGGTTCGAGAGATCCGCGATCAGCAGCTGGGACGAGGCCACCTGGCCGGTCAGGTCCGTGGTCGGCACCGCCGCGGTCCAGGCGGTCCCTGTCCAGCGGTAGAGCTTGAAATCGGTGGTCAAGAGCACCAGCTCGCCGACGAAGCGCGTCGGGCCGGCCAGAGGCAGCGCCGCAACGAGGCGCGGGGTCGACAGCCCGGCCGCCCGGAACATCTCCGCCACGCCGCCCGGCCCGAAATCCGGGTCGGTGATATAGACGCCGGGCGTGGTGACCGCCGTCCAGGCGGTCCAGACCACCGGCCGGTCGAGGATCAGGCAGGCGCGGACCTCGTAATCGGTGCCGGCCAGCAGGCCATCGGTGATCCGGAGCTGACCCGCCTCGATCGCGTTCAGGCTGCCGGACAGCTTCGGTCCCAGCGTTCCCGCCACCCGGGCCTCCCAGAGGATGCCGCGCGCGTCGATCGCCTGTGCCGGATCCCAGCTGATCAGGATCGCCGGGCGGCGCCCGATGCCGTTGCCGTCGAGGATCATGTCCGCAGTCACCGCGAAACCCGGGACCGTGCGCGGCGCGGGCAGCGTGACGCCGGTCTTCGCCGGATCGGAGGGCAGCTCGTCCGAGGGCGACCAGTCATAGTCGCCGGCATCGCGCTCGCGCAGGGACAATCCCTGGACGATGGTGGTCAGGCTGTCGGTCAGCGCGGTGATCTCGAAGGTCTTGGCCGCGTAGCCGTAGCGCGCCGAGGTCCAGCCGATGGTCTCCAGCGGCTCGAGTTCCATCGCCTCGGGCGGCAGCGCCAGCTTGTGGGCCCGGAAGCGCCGGTGATCGGCGACCAGAGAGGCCATCAGCCGCTGCACCTGGGCCGGGTATGGGCAGGCCGGCAGATCGAGGTTGGCCACCAGCCGCCGGCCGCCGTCGGCGGCTTCCCAGGCGGGGTTGTAGCGCGGCGGGGCCTCATGGCTCTCCCAGAGGCTTTGCGGATCGGGATAGGTCGCGGTGATGCCGTTGACGGTCGCGCCGATCCCGGGAAATTCGTCGAACTCCTGATCGCGGCTCACGATCACGTCGTCGTCGGTGATGTAGTAGGAGGGCAGCGCCGGGGCCCCGACCCGGATCTTCCAGACCCCGCCGATCTCGACCATCGAACCCGAGCAGCACTTCTTCAGCTCCTCGATGACGTCGGCGGGTTCATCGGACAGCGCGATCTCGAGACCGGCGCGGAATTGCGGCTCCGTCCCGCCGGTCACCCGGGTGACCGGAAGGTCGCATTCGTTCATCGCCGCGAACCAGTTGGCGAGCGGCAGATCCTCGGCCGCGCATTCGCCGCCCCAGATCATGCCGGCGCCGACATCGATGCCGCGCAGGATGTTGTAGATGATCACCACCGGGTTCTGGGTCTGCGTCCAGGTGCTGCGGTTCGACCAGCGCTGCGGACCCGATCCCCCGGCGCTGCTGTCGGCGCGCGGATCATAGAGCGGGATGCCGAGCATCTCGAAGCGCACCGCGGGCAGGCTGTTGAAGCGCTCGCGGTTGTATTTGAACCGCAGCACGGCATAGCAGGTGCCCGGGCCGACCATGTCGGAAAGCCAGGGCCGGTCCGGATCGGTGCCGAAGTTGGCGATCAGGTCGGGATGCGCCGATGTCTGGCTGCCGTCCTCGTAATCGACCCAGACGAAGCCCGCCATGTTGCCGGTCGCGGGAACGCCCCAGCTCGGCCCGGCCGCGCCCGCCCAGGTCATGTATTCGTCATCGACGATCACCCGCTCCATCGTGCAGCCCGGCACGACCGACAGCGCGATCGGATAGATCAGCCAGGCGCGCGGGGTATGCCCCGGATCGCCATAGCTGTTCGGGGGCGCGATCAGCTGGCCCCCGGTGGCATAGCGGCCGACGATGAACTTCTGCACGGTAGTCCCGCCGGACGTGGTCATGTCGGTCTGGATGCCGGGCGGCCGCGGCGCGCTCTTCCGGCTCAGCGCCTCGGCCAGTTTCGAAAACACCATCGAGGCGACGGTCTTTACCAGGAAGGCCCCGAGCTTGGTGGCCATGATCGGGCCGAAGGCGCCGGCTATCGCAGAACCGATGGCGCCGATCGCCGCGACGATCGGTGCGGCCTGGGCGGGCTCCGGGGCCAGCAGCGCACAGAGGATCAGGGTCCAGAACATCATACCCGCCAGGCCCTCCGCACATCGGTGAGCGGCAACATCGCCACGCCGCGGGGATGCAGGACACAGACGAGTTCGCCCTGGACGATGCCCATGGCCGGATGTCCGTCATCGCCCTCGAGCAGCGCCAGATCGCCGACCTGGGCATAGGCCGGCGGGATTTCTTCCAGGCCATCGACAACCGCATCGAAGGGGCTGGCGTAGCCATGCCGGGCGGCCAGTTCAAAGCCCTCTTCAAGGGTGCTGTAACACCCCCTTACAGGCGCCAGCACGTCGGTGCCGGTCAGGGCCGCGCGGCCGCCGGAGGCGAAGAGCGCGCAGTCATGGCTCCCCGGGCGGAACGGCAGCCGGGCATGGGCGGCGATATGGGCGGCCAGGCGGGTGCGCCAGTCGGACAGTCTCATCGGTCGCTCCCCCGCGGCAGGGGCCGGGACGTCGGCGCGGCCGGAGTGGCCGAGGCGGCCGGGGCGCCGCCACTGCTCGGCGCCACCTTCTTCTCGCCCCAGTAGATCGGCACCTTTCCGGAGACATCGGCATAGCGGAACAGCCGGTCGCCACCGCGCAGCCGCATGGCCTCGTCGGAGTATTTCGCGGTGAGCGTGCGGGTCAGCGCCATCGACGCCGAGGCGATCTGCAGCGTGATGCGCCCGCCGTTCAGACCCTTGGCCGGCGTGACCCTTGGTGCGCCGTCGACCCAGCCCTTCCAGATCCGGTGCGGCTGGGCCAAGGGCTGATGGGTCAGCGGATCGGTCAGCACCCGGTGGATCTCGGTCGCGGCCAGACGGACGTCATAGCCCATCACGGCGTTCAGCACTTCCGGGGCAGCGGTGGAGAGCCAGACGTTGATCCGGCGCACCGTGAGACCGACCTCGATGGTCAGATCGTCCATGCCAAGCAGCGGCCCGGCGCCGTGATAGGTCCGGACCTCGCCACCGACCGTGAAGCTCGTGTCATCGTCGCCCGACCAGAAACCCGCGGCCTCGAGGGCGCCGGTGGTGCGGTTCCTTGCGGCGATCCAGACCAGCAGCCGGGGCCGGACGCCCTGGCGGGCGCGGATATGGGCAAGTTCGGCAGAGGTATATGCGCGCATGATTACCTCAGCGTCTGGGTCCAGCGGAGGCTCATCTCGCTGGTGATCACGTGGCGGGAGGTGCCGGTCTCGGCCGAGCCAGGCACCAGGCGGGCCTTGCAGCGCGGCCAGAGGAACTGCAGTGCCATGCCGGCCACGGCGCCGGGCCGGAGCGGCGGGTTGACTTCGATCAGGCCGGTCTGGCCGGCGCTGTCGGCGATCGCGGAGCCGACAAGCTCATGGAGCGCATGGCGCACCGGCGCGGTGCCATACTGGAACGACAGCAGATCGCCCCGGGACAGCGGATAGCCCGCCGGCAGACCTTCGACCGACAGCTCGCGCATCGAGGGGCCCACGGCGCGGATCTTCGGGGTCGAGCTGCCGAGGAAGGCGGCATTCGGATCGAGGCGCGGCCAGGGCCGGGTCGGGTCCGAGACGAGGAAGGAGCTGCCGGCACGGCGCAGGACGTTCAGAAGCGGCGCCACGGACGCGGCCTCGGCATGGGTCATGGGGCCCATGTCGAGCTGACCCGCCCAGAGGGCGGTGCCGATGTCGGCGGTCAGGATTTCGCCGCCGCCGGTCTCCGCCACCTCGAGCGCTTCGCCCGGGCTCATCTTCGCCACGGAAGCGGGCAGCAGGTGGAAGAACTCGTCGAGGCTCAGGGGGAAGGTCAGGAGCGCCATCTCAGCCCCTCAGTCGCGGGTTGGCATCGATCTGCTGGACGCGGCCCGGCAGGATCTCCGAGCTGAAGGTCGAGATCCCGTCGACGACGACATCCGCCGCCACCCGGCCGCTGATCTGCTCGATCTCACCGCGCAAGTTCAGGTCCTTGTCGAAATAGACCCTGAGCCGCGCCTCGCCGCCCCGCTCCCCGCTGCCCCCCGCCGTGGCGCCCCCCGGCAGACCAGCGCGCCAGCTCGACGGGGCCGCAGCGCCCACCATCCCGCCATCGGCAAGCCCTGTGAGCCGCTGCCCGCCAATGATGGCCATCAGCTGTCCGACGCTCGCGCCGGCATTGATCGCTTCGATCAGCGGCAGGTTGGCAGCGGTGGCGCGGGCATTGACGACATATTCTCCGGCCGAGGTCCATGTCAGGATCCCGTCGTCACGGGGCCCGCCCGGCCCCGCGATCCGGCCTCCATCCGCCTTCTTGCCCAGGCCGCCCAGCCAGCCGCCGATCATCTCGCCCAGGTTGAAGCCGCCCTTGCCGCCGCCGTCGCCCCAGAGGATGTCCCAGGCATCGGAAGCCGCCATCTCCGCGAGCTTCGTCAGCACCATGGACAGCGCGTCGGAGAAGGAGTGGGCCCCGCTAAGCAGGCCGGTGAAGGCGTCCTCTCCGGTCTGACCGATCTCGTCGATGCGGTCGCGGATGTCCTCGAGCTGCATCCGCTTGGCGATGATCATCTCGACGGCCGCGGCTTCCTTGGGCCCCGCCTTGGCCAGCGCCTCGTGGTTCTTCAGGATTTCCTTCTGGACCGGGTCAGTTTCCAGCAGCACCCGGATCTGACGCTCCTCCGCCTCGATCAGTTCCTTGATGGCATCGCGCTCTTTCGAAGCCCCGCCACCGCCGCCCCCGCTCCGGCCGGCGCCGGCGGTTGGCGTCTTCGTCCTTACGATCGGCATGCCGTCGCGGGTCGTTCCGCCGCCCGGGTTGTCGCCAAAGGTCAGGCCCGGCGCACCGCCGATGACCGGGTCCGCCATTCCTGGCAGGCCAAAGCCGACGCGCGGTTTGGCAGCGGCTGCTTCGCCGGTGATGGCACGGGCCAGATCGAGCGATATCCCGAGGTTGGCCGCCAGCAATTGCGCCTGGGCCGAGGCGGCGGCAATTCCGGAGGCCATGTCAACGCGGGCCAGCGCCTCGGCCGAGCGCGCACCGTCGGCAAGCGGGCCGGCCAGCTTGCGGGCCTCCAGCTCGGCGGTAATAACGGCATCGGCGGCTTCCAGCAGCGGTCCCGGCAGCCGTCCGCTTTCGTTGGCGACAGCCATGATTTCGGTGCGGAGACCAGCGACAGCCCCGGCAAACTCCGTGGGTCCCTTTGCGGTAGACATCTGATCGATGGCCATTTGCACACGGCTGGCCTGCTCGATCGTCATCCCGTAGGTCTGCCGAAGGCTGTCCGCCCAGACTTCAAGCGCCTCCTGACTGGCCAACATCTGTTCCGAACTCAGGAGCCCGGCCCCCATGTTGGCCTGGATGTCCTTGATGGTGTTCAGCTCGGACTTCAGGCCGGAGAACGTCTTCGTGATCGTCTTCGCACTCTCATCCAGGGCAGCCATGGCGCGGAGCCGTTCCAGGTCGGCCAGTGCATCGTAGATCTCGCGGACCTCGACCGCCTGATCGCCCCACTCCTTCCGGAGCTTGCTCATCGGCGTCAGAGCCATCTCGACGGCAGACTCATAGGACTGAACCCGGCCTTCGAGATCCTCGATCGTGTCGGTCAGCGACCTGGCTTCCTCCTCGGCGGCAGTAAACCACTGCACTGCCGCCGCGCCGATGCCGATCACAGCCATCGTGGCCAGGGACGCCGGGTTGAGCATCGAGGTAAAGGCGCCGGCGATCGCCGGTCCGATCGACATGCCACTGCGACGGATCTGGTCGAAGACCTGCACCACCTGCGGACCTTGCTGGACCATCAGCAGGAACGGCGACTGGCCCATCGCCATCATCATGCCGATGTCGTTCAGCTGGTAGGTCAGCTGGCCGGCATATTGTGCTGCCGTCTGGGACGATGTCCCCATGCTGCGGATCTGCGGGGCGGCTACGGCGGCGGCACGCCCGGCGGCGGTTGCCCCCTGGGAGAGCTGCTGGGTCGCCGTTGTCAGCGACTGTGTTTCGGCCCGCGCCTGCTGGGCGTTTGCCTCCAAAAGCATCCTGACGCGAATGTCACCGGCCACGCTCGAACTCCTTCACGGCTCCCGCCTCGATGGCGCGGACCTCGTCCCAGAGGTCCGCCGTCATTTCGATCCCTGCCAACTCGAACCCGGCCTTGGCGGCGGTGTAATCGAGCCCGTGCCAGACAATCCGGACCGTCTCGAGACCCGCGAGCGCCGTGGTGCGCCACTGACCCGAGACCGCGCACCAGGCCGACCAGGCGGGAGCATGCTCATCCCAGATCTCGACCTCCGCGGTGGATGGCCCGGCGTCCCAGGCCTCCGCATCGAGGCCGAAGAAGCCGATGTCCTCGGCCAGATCCCCGGCAGTCGCCCCGGCCGCTCCGGTGTCCCCGCGGACCCAGGCGCGGCCGAGGTCTGTCAGTTTCCCCGCTTTGCGGCCCGGATGCCGCTGGTGGCGTCGAAGTAGGCCTTCACGAAGGCGACCCGCACATAGCCCAGATCCAGAAGCAGCCCGAGGTTCGAGCTGCTGTAGTCGAAAGGCTGGCCATCCTCATCCGCGAGGCCCTCCCAGCCGGTGATGACGGCGCCAAGGAAGGCGTCGGTGCCCTCGACCGTGGCCAGGTCATAAGCGGCCTGCTCCGAGCGGGTCTGGGCCCGGAACCGGGCGGTGAAGGTGGCTTCGCGCTGGCCGCCGTCGATGGGCAGGACCACCTTCACCGGGGCCTTGAACTCGGGGTTGCGGACGATCTTGAGCACGGGCGGGTCTCCTTAGCTGAAGGCGATGGTGAACTGGTCGTTGCCGGCCTGCGGCATCGGCACCAGGCGCAGGGTCTGCTCGACAATCCCCTGCTGCTGCTCGAAGCCCGACGGGCGCTGCATCTGCGCCGCCGGCACCGACAGCGTCGTGATCCGGCCGGCGCCCACGCCATGGACGAGGCTCAGCACCACCGGCGTCTGGGCGGCGGCCAGCTGGAACGGGTTGAAGGTGGCCAGTGGCGCCGCCTCGATCGCCAGTTCGATCTGCTCGGCGTGATCGGTGATCAGCACCGCCTCCGAGCGGATCAGGAACCGGGTTTCGACCTGGTTGCCGAAGGCCAGCGAAAAGCTGCGCGTGACCGGGGTGAAGGCCCCCAGCGACAGCGTCGGAGTGTTCTGGGTGGTGGCAACCTGCGGCACATGGTTGAGCTGCGTCGTCAGGGCCACGGTCGGCATCGCCAGATCGGCCGGCTGCACGAAGAGGCCGGTGAACTCGAACTCGAGCACGACGAGCCCCTGCGCGGTCATCCGATAGGTTGCGGTGCCGCGGGCGCCGGTGAGCTTGAAGAGCACGCCGTCGATGTTGAGGTAGAAGGTCGCGCTCTCGATGCCGGTCGAGACCGGGTTGTAGGTCACGGTGGCGCCGGCAGCGATGACTTCCGCCATGCCGCAGGCGCGCAGGCAGGGGCCGAACGCCGGCGGCGTGCCCGCGGTCTGGCCGCCCGAGCCCTTCACCTCGACCGAGAAGGAAAGCTTGGCATGCAGGCCCACCGGGATCGTCGGCTGCGCCCCCATGTTCGGCAGGTCGAGCTCGCGGCTGACATCCTGGCCTTCCATCGGCTGGATGCGGACATTGCTGGCGAGGATCGCATTGGCCGCGCCGGTCGGAACCGGATCGGTGCCATAGGTGGTCTCGATCTTGCAGAGCAGGGCCTTGCGGCGCCAGAACATGGCCATTTCAGGACTCCTTCAGGGGGCTTTTAACGGGCCCTTTAACGGTGGGTTTCACGGGGGCCCCCGCAGGCCGCAGCGTCCCGTCCGGCTCGCGGATGTAGCTGCCACCCGCTTCGGGCAGGTTCGGGCCGGTCGCGCTCATGACGGGATCCTCAGCTGATCGGAGATCGAGAACTCGATCTGGTAGACGATGGTGCCCGCGGACATGGTCACGAGGTGGCCGCGCGCCAGGCGAAAGACGCCAACGGCCTCGGCCGGGCCCCAGCCGGCCACGGCATTGATGACGTCGCGGATCAGAAGGTTCAGCTCGGGCAGCGTGGCCGCGCCGGTCTGGCTGAAGGTGCGCAGGGTCAGGAGAACCCCAACCACTTCGACGACATCCTGGCGAAACGCTCCGGCAATCGCATCCTCGCGGCCGCCCTGGAGCCCCAGCGGCAGGACATGGGCGGCCGGGGTCTGCTGGGGCAGTGCATTGCGGCGCATCAGCTCGGCGAAGTCGGCCGCGCCCTCGACCCGTCGGGCCAGACCGGGGACGAGCGCCTTCAGGCGTGTCATGACCTCGGCGACGGCATCCATCAGATGAACCCCTTCAGGTTATCGGCGGTCAGCGGGCGTTCGCGGTCGGTGATGACCACACCCGAGCCGCCGGTGCCCGCGGGCTCGACGCCCGCCAGGCTGAGCCGGATCGTGCCGGCGGAGATGTCGCGCAGCTGGCGCAGCGCATCCTTGTAATCCGCCTCGATCTTCGGATCCGGGGCGGCGATATGGAGCTTCCAGATGGCGATCTGCTGAGCGATGTCCGTCAGCATCACCGGGACCGCCGCCAGCGGCAGCGCATAGCGGCCTGCCAGATAGCCGTCGATCATGGCATCGGTATCCGACAGCGCCCGATCGACCACACCCATATGGATCGAGCCGGTCGGGATGTCGGCACGGTCCGTCAGGGCCACCAGCATCCGCGCTCCGTAGCGCGCCGTCAGGTCTGAAAGGGTGCAGTAGGTCATCGTTCAGGCCACCCGGGGCTTCACGGCGGGACGGCCCAGATCGCCGGCGCAATGCACTCCGCCCATGTTGCGGCCCTTGAGAGACCGGGCATTCAGGACGAGGAACGACCTGTCGGCTCGTACGGGCTGAGGATCACGCACCGCCGGAGGCTCCGGGAAGACCCGCAAGCTGTCAGCTGACAGCGCGAGGAAAAGGGTCAGGCCCAGAAACAGCCCCGCCAGAACGAGGAATATCCCTGCGAAGATTTCACGGATCATTCGGAGGCCTCATCGGGCTGGAGTTCACGGATCAGCAGGTCTTGCCCGGAATGAACGTGGAACTCCCGGGTATCTCCTGCGGCCACGCGGGACGGAGTGCCGATCCCGGATCCATCCCGCAAAATCGGTGTCACATAGACGGGCCAGCCATGGTTCGCGTGCACTGTCACCTTCGTGGTCATCGTTTTCTCCTGGCAGATGAACTGGACCGATCAGAGGTCGGCGGCGGGGGCTTCCGGCCGCAACTCGATCGCGACGGCCAGCTGCGGATCGCCCTTGATGGCGGCGATCTGGTCGTCGGTCAGATCGGCGGCTCGCAGCTCGGTCACCTCGGCACCGAAGGAATGACCGGCGCGGCGGCGGCCGTTGGCCGGGCCGGAGACGATCAGCCAGGCCTCTTCCTTGGCCTTCTTCCGGGTGGACTTCTCCGGCGCGGCAGCTTTTTCGGGCGTGACGCTGTTCTGTTCAGGGGTCTCGGGCATCGGTCGCTCCTGGTGGCGGTTCATCGAAGGGGGCGGCGCGACCCGCCCCCTCTGGAAGAGCCGTCAGGGGTCAGGCGAGCCAGGGCGTAACCATCAGCTCGGCCGTGCCCTTCCATTCGTTGGTGACGCCGCCGGTGCCGTAGTCGGAGTTGAGGATCTTGCGGCCGGCGCTTTCGAGGCTCGGGGGCACCACAAGCAGGAACCGGTTGAGACCCAGCGGGCGGCCATAATCGCCCTTCATGCCCATCAGCGCTGCACGCGCGGTTGCGTAGCTGGCGGCATCGAGCGTCTGCTTGGAACCCCAGGCCATCTGCCAGAAGCCGAAACCGGTATTGGCCCGGGCATCGGCGCCGTAGATGAATTCCTTGTTGTGGAAGACGTTGTCGTCCGTGACCTTGTCCTTCGAGACGAACTCGAAGTCCTTGCGTTTCTGCAAGATGATCGGCTTCAGGGCGCGGCTGGCATCCAGCATGAACCAGGCCGTGCCGGAACCACCGTCGGTGTTGGCGACGCTGGTGACATTGCCAGCGGCATCGAGGACCGGATGGTCGGTGTCGAAGAAGAACTGGCCATCGTAGCAGTTGCTCGCGAAGCCGGACTTCAGCTGGGCATAGACCATCTGCGCCCACTGCGATCCGGTCGACAGGCCCATCTCGGTGAAGAGCGGGTTGTAGATCCCGAGGTTGTCGGTCTCGATGTCGTCGCGGTCGACGCCGAGGGTCAGTTCGAGGGCCTTTTCCTTGATGGCATAGTCGTGCTGCATCAGGTTCTGGACGGCACGGGCACCGATCCATTCCCGGACGTTCGGGATCTTGCCGAGCCAGCCGTACTTCTGCTCTTTCGTCGCAGAAGGGACCACCGTGGCGATCTTCTGCCAGTCCTGGTCAGCCTGGCCGAGGCCATTCTGGAAATTGGTCTTGAAGCCCAGGCGCAGGGCATCGAGGTTCGCGGAATTGATGAGCATGTCAGGGGTTCCTTACGACAGGGCGGCGCGGGTCAGGGCCTCGTCGAAGCGGACCCAGACGCCCAGGGCGTCCACGCTGTCGACGATGCCCGCGGGCGAACGGGTGTTGGTGCCACTCGTCTTCGCGACCGTCTGGTCGTCGACGATGTAGCAGACGGTGCCGACATCCGCCTCGGCGATGAGATCACCGGCCGTCGAGTTGGCGTAGCGGAAGACGCCCGGCTTGTAGGCGATCGGCGTGACGCCGGCGGTGGTCGAGGCCACCCGTTCCTCGGCGCGACCGACGCCAAAGGACCCGGTTGCGGTGGCGCCCTCGATCAGATGGCCGGAGGCATTGCGCATCAGGATGGCGCCGGCGAAGATCGCCTGGCTGGCGCCCAAGAGGCCCGAGCGGTCCTGGCCGATGGCTTCGGGAGTGTTGCGATCAGCGGCAAGCGCAGTCATCAGAGGGTCTCCTTCTCGCGCTCAGCAGCGAGCGTCTTGCGATAGGTTTCGGGATCGATGCCCAGCAGCTTCGCGGCCTGCGTCTGCTCGGCATTGAGGGCGATCACGCCATCTTTCGGCGCGGGCGGCTCGATGCGGGTCCGGGTGCCATCCAGCTTCGGCATGCCCTCGATCAGCTTGCGAACGGTGACCGGCTGTTCCATGTGCAGCGCGATCAGCTCTTCGCGGTTGTCCTGGCGGACGCCGGCGCGGCCGTCCCGGAAGGCAGCGTCGATGAAAGCCTCGGAAGCGGCCCGGGAATTCGCCGTCTTGATCGTGTCAAGCTGGCCCTGCAGCGCGGTCACTTGCGAGTGCAGCGCCGCCACATCGCCATTGCCGGCCTTGGCAAGCTTGGCAGCGGTCACCACCGCCCGGGCATCGCCGCCCTCGATCCCGAGGACCGAGGCGATCTCGGAAATGGCCGACTGGGCAGCTTCCTCAGCTTCGCCGGGGGTTTTCAGCTTGGCGATCGCCGCGAGGATCTGCTCCTCGCTCGCGTCTTCAGCGAGGCCGAGGGCCTGCGCCAGTTTCTTCACGTCGAACATGTCGGTCTCCTGATTGAGAGTGGCGAGGCCACGAAAGTTGGGGCGGTTCACGAGGCTCGCCCGCAGGATGCGGGTGATGCGCTTGGACTGGTCGTGAAGGATCACCGGCGACATGGCGCGGTAGGCGCGGTCGGCAACGAGGGCGCGGCCGGCGGCATTCCATTCGACGCGACCCCAGATGCCGTCGGGGCGGACCTGCATCTCGGCGATCCAGCCGCGTGCCGGCGACGCACCGCCCGTCGGGGCTGCCAGATCCTGCGCGTGGTTCTCGTCGATCTGCAGCCGCGTCTCTTCGGCGAAGCTCGCGGCGATGATCGCCGCGGCGTCCTCGACGATGTAGGGGCCGCGGCCGTCTGCGGTGCGCACTTCGCCCTGAACCGCCGGGACCAGGTGCACCCACTCGGGGACCTCGGCCTCCTCGGGGAAGGCAAGTGCGGCCATGCAGGCCGTGGCGTGCTGTTTGAGGAGATGCTTCATGCAGCGACAATCGCCGAGCCGCGGGCGCGAATAACCCTCGAAGGGTTTCAGTGCCGGAACATGTCGTGGGGGCGAATTGCGGTCGAGGCGCTCAGCGGGCCCGTGGGCGGCCTCTTGCCTTGAAGGCTACTCCGCAACCCGCAAAGCCGACAAGGGTATTAAATGGGTATTTAACGGGGCTCCCAGACCCCAACGCGACGGGTTCGCCCGGTCGGAGGTCGGCCCGGCGGGCCCAGGGAGCGAAATTCCCCTCAAGCCGCCCCACCCGTGGCTTGGGCGATCCACTCCTCGACGGTGGCGACGATGTTGGCGCGGTCGGTTTCCGAGAGGCCGAGGAACGGGCGCGCCGGGATGTTGCCCCAGGGGATCGGGCCGCCGCGGGATGTGGTGCCAAAAGCGCCCTTGGCCGCCCCGAACTGCATCACGGCGGCATAGACCTGGTTGGAGCCGATCTCGACGAAGTCGGCGCCGTGGCGAAACGAGATATTCGTGGAGAGCGCCCGGCTCGGCCCGATCAACGGCTTGAAGCTGATGCTGGCACCGCGCTTGCGATAGGCCTCGAGGGTGACGGGAGATTTCGGCGCCCAGGGAACCCCCTCGGGAGAGACCCCATCCCGAAACCGCTGATCGGTTCCGGCGAGGAGATCGTCACCGATATCCTGCATCACCGGCGTGAGGTCGGTGAGTGACCGCTGCACCCTGTCGAGGACCGCGGCGATCTCCTCATCCTTGAGTTCGATGGTTATCACGACTACATTCTCCGGCAAGGCGCTGCGGCAAAGTCTCCCGGCATCCGCTGAGGACCGACCTGGGGTCCAAAGGTTCCGTCGGTGGTCAGGGGAGCCCACCGCGCAGCACCCACGAGGGGGCCCAGGTGCCCCCTCACTCTCCCCTCTCCTCCCCAGAAGCAGACGACCGCCGTCCGGCTTTTCGAATGAGCCTCTGAACCTCCGCGTCGCGGACAGCTTCGTCTCGCGACAGGCGGCGCAGGCTTGTCACGAACAGACCCCGTCCCGACAGCGTGGCCTTGACCACGATCACACGGCCTCCCGCTGTCTCATCCTCCACGACATGGACATAGACGATGCTCCTGGTGCCCGTCCGCGAGTCCTGCTCGAGGAGCCGGATCGTGGCTTCATCGACCGTCCTCTGTGCCGCGGCGTAGTCGGTCGCATCCAGTTCCGGATGTTCACGCATCTGTTTGGCGGCCGTTTCGGCCGACAGATCCGCTACCGTCTTCGTCGAGCCGATCGCCGCGGCATCCTCCTCCGGGATCCGGACCAGAGGCCAGTTTCCCGTCGGATGGTTGAGCCAGTTCGGGAAAGCATTGAGGCGCAGCCAGGACTGGATCAGTTCTGTCGCGGGCAGCGGCGGCAGCTGATCGAGCTTGCCGCGCAATGACTGGACGGTGTCGGTAACGCTGGCGCCGGGCGCATAGCCCCAACCCCTGCCGATCCCGACCGGGGCGCCAGTCTTCGGGTTCACCCGGTCCCATCCCTCGGGAAGATCCTTTCCCGGAGTGCCACCAACACGGAGGATGCCCGCTTCCGTTCGGGCGCCGTAGACCTTGCAGCCGCAGCCCCAGCCGTTCGGCGGGTAGTGCTGGGTCCAGAAGGGATGGTCCGGTGGCAGGGCAATGCCGTCCCAGGACAGATGGTCAAGCCGCGGATGCTCGGCGCCGCTGTGCCGATAGACCCAGTAGCGATAGTTCGCCGCCGTCAGCTGCGCATACCGTCCGGCCATGTAGCTGGTCGACATGTTGGTCCGGTAGATCACCCGCGTCCGCCAGGCCTCGCCCTTCTTCGATCCCTCTCCGGTCCAGCCATGCCAGCCGTGGCGTTCGACGATCGTGCGGAAGTCGCGGCGGAACTCCTCGAGCGAGGTGCCTTGCGCCACGGCCTTGTCGACGGCTGCGGCAAGATCGGCCAGCAGGTCCGCCTTCGTCGCACCGGCCACCATGAAGGCGCGGTCATGCTGTTCCTGCCAGAGGTCATCCCAGGCCGATGTCGGCACCAGGTTGCCGAGCCGCAGCCGGAAGGCTGCGATCTGCTCGTCGAAGGGTCGGCGGAACGTTCCCGACAGCGGCTCAGCCACCCTCGTTCTCCACGCTGGCGCGGCCGCCGAGATGGGCCGCGACGAAGGCCTTGCCCAGCACGGCGACCATCGGGCGGATGTCGATGTCCGGGAAGGCCTCGACCAGCATCATCCGGAATTCGTCCAGATCGCTCGCCGCAGCCAGCAGCGCCTCGATCTTCGCGAGGACCTCCGCCATCGCCGGCGCCGCATTCTCCGCCACCCTGTCGGTCAGCAGGTCTTCCGGCGTCGGAGGAACCGGCTCGGAGGTCGCGCTCTGAGGGGCCACAGCGCTCCCGTCACCGGACGGGGCATAGCCTTGCACAGGACTGGCGGGGGCGCTGCGCAGCACTTCGGCATCGGGCTTGGGATCGGAAAGGCCGAGGCGGTCGCGGATCTCGCTGGCCTCCACCCGCAGCCCGAGCGGCACCAGCTGGGCCACCGCGTCCACTAGCCCCTTCAGGTCTTCCTTCTCGGGCCGGGCGATGACGATGCGCGGGTAGCGCTTCTGGGGGCCGAACTCGAGATCGACCCACGGCCGGATGAGATCGCGGTTGAGGATCGCCGAAAGCGCCCGCGCGTCGGCCCGTTCGATGTCCTCCTGGACCTGGCGATGTTCCTTGCCGGAGCCGAGGCCGCCGGTCACGGCGTCGGTCGTCGCCGTCTGTCCCAGCACGGCCTTCGAGATCTGCCGGTCGAGCCAGTCGGCGCGCTTCTCGTAGAGATCCGCCGTCTGGCCGACCGAGCTCGTCTCGACGAACTCGATCGCCATGCCTTCCGGGATGATCGCGGCACAATCGCCGGCGATGTTGGCCACTGCCCGGAAGAGGGTGTTCTTGTCCGCATCGCTGGCATCGGGGCCGAACTTCCCGAGACGCAGGGGCTGGCCGTAGGTCTGGGTGAAGATCGCCCAGTCGCGCTGGGTGAAGGCCTTGAACATCCACGCCCAGGCGGCGGCGCGGGCGAGACCGGAACGCAGCACCAGGCCGGACTTCGCCTTGATGGAGGCGAAGATGAACTTGTAGGCCGGCAGCGGTTCTTCCTGGCCGTGCTCGGTCAGCAGAAGCGGCGTGGCAAGGTTGGTTCGGTCGAAGCGGAACCAGCGCGGATCGCGCCACTCCAGCCGCAGCGGCATCCATTGCCCCTCGGATCGGTCCCAGATGATCTCGGTGAAGGAATAGCCCTTGCCGATGCAGTCGAGGATGTCGAACAGTTCCTCGGTCAGTTCGTCGCGGCGCAGCCAGTCCCGGATCGCTTCGGCGATCCGCTGGTCCTTCGGGTCATCGGATGCGGCCTCGACCGAGACGTCGATCTGGCTGACCGAGCGGCGCCGGGTGCCGAGGACGCCAAGATAATGCGGGTCGCGCTCCTCGATCGTCTCGGCGAGTTCGAGGTAGCGGACCGGGTCGCCGCCATCCGCCTCACGCAGGATCGACGCTAGGCGCAGCGGGTTGAGCCCGTCGGCCGGATAGCCGGACAGCGGCGAGCGGACACCGGTCAGGGTCGGGGTCGCAAGCTCCCGTTCAAGCTCGCGGGCGCGGACGGGATTGCCCCAGCGATCGAGCAGTTGTGCGGTGCGGGCCATCAAGTCCCCCTATGGCTTTTCGATTGGGCAGTAGGCGAGACGGCGGGCGGCAGGGGCATGCCGCAGCCCGGCGGGTCATTGTTCGACCGGTCCATGAACGGCAGGCGCGGCGTCCCGTCCTCGCCCGGCAGGACCCGCTGAAACGATCCGCCGGGATGATACTCGAAATCGATCCAGCGGCGGTAATAGCGCTGGAGCCAGACCACGCGCTCGCCTTCCAGCTTGACCGGCCACCAGGCGAACACCAGCCACCAGTCATATCTTGCTTTGGCGTGCTTCCGTCGGCGGGCCGAACGAGTATACCAGATCATCACACGCTCCCCCGAACAGCCGCGCCGACGGGGCTTCGCCACCAGCCGCGAGCCTCGGTTTCGTCATCGGGGCCGTCCTCGGAGGACCGTCCGCCGGCGCCACGGTACTCATAGGGCTGGACCGGGGTGCTGCCGGCCGAGGTCGCCAGTGCCGCGGCCCAGAAGCGGTCGGCGTGACCGTCGGTGTCGGTGTCGGCGATCAGGCGTCGGATACCGGTCACGCCCACCTGGCTCTTGATGGCATGGAGGTCGGCGCGCAGGACGGGGTCGCCGGCCGGGATCCGCGCCTTTCGGTCCTGCATCGCCTCCTTCAGGTCAGTTGCCAGCTCGAGCCGCGCAGCCGAGGTGAAGAGCACGCCCTCGACGCGGCTCTGGCCATGACGGCGCTTCGTGTCCTCGACCGGCTTTTCGCCCATGCCGGTCTGGTCGATGCGGCAACGCACCACACGGTAGCGGTGAAAGACCTCGTCCAGCAGCCGGTCCTGTTCCTGGAACGAGATCCGGCGCTTCGCGATCACCTCGCGGGTCCAGAGGACATCGCCGACGGCCTCCATCACCCAGATCACGAAAAGGTCCTTCCGGGCGGCAATATCGACGCCGACAAAGCAGGGACCTCCCTGGTAGTGCGCGGGGTCGCCGGCGCTCGGGTGTTCGCAGGCCGATATCAGATCGTAGTCGAGCCAGGAGTTCGCCTCGTCGAGCCATTTCAGTTCGTATTCCTGCGCCCAGGCATCGGCGTCGGCCATGCCGCGCTTGAGCTCGTCGATGTTTCGGTCGAGCCCTTGCGCCACCGCCTCGTAGATGTCGACAACATGGCGCGACCAGACGGTGTCCTCGGCGGTCATCAGCTCGTAGAACTTGTTGCCCTTGCCGTTCGGGGTCGAGATCACCCGCAGTCTGAGCCCCGTCTTCGAGATGACCGGGAACAGCGCGGCCCAGATCTCGCGCGACTTCGCATGGAAGGCGAATTCGTCAAGGATCACGTTGGCCGAGAAACCGCGGGCGGTGTCGGGGTTCGCGGGCAGAGCAGTGATCCGCGATCCGTTCGGGAAGGCCACTTCGAGCGACTTGTAGACCGCGTCCGGCCCCTTCTCCTGGGGGGCGCGGAACTCGCCCTCGATGAAGCGTGGCTCACCGCCTTTGACGAGAGTGTTATAGACCTCGTAAAAGGCCTTGGTGAACGGCTTGATGACCTCGGTCATCATCTCGGCCGCCTGGCGTTCGCCGCGGCTCAGGATCACCCAGCGCACCTTCCGGTCTTCGGCCCAGCCCCGGAAGCAGTCATCGGCGCATTCGCCGCCCGTCGAGAAGGTCTTGCCGGTCTGGCGCGAGAACATGCCGATCTTGAACCGGCTCTGGTCCTCGATCCAGGCACGCTGGTAGGGCAGGAAGTTGACGACCGGTTTCACGTAAGGCCCCCCCGCTCAAGACGCCATCCGCTTTCCACGAGGCCCGGCCACAGCGCCACCGAGGCGCGGGCATCGAGGGCCACGCGCACGGCGCTGGTCGGACGGGAGTGATGCTCCGCGACGGCCGCCATCACGGCGCCAAGGCGGCTGCGACGCCATCGCCCGCGACGGCCCTCGGGCGACACCCACCGAAACCGCTCCTTGGCTCTGCCCTGCGTCATCGCCGCATTCCCAGGCGCTCGGCCAGCTGCGCCTTGTGCAGTTCGTCCAGCAGGGTCTCGATTTCGGTCGCGGCGCGGGTCAGCGAGCGGACCAGATGATCGTTGCCGGTGCGCTCGAGCCGCCGGGCCTGGGCGCGCAGATCATTGACGATCTCGCGCGACGACGTTGATCCCGGACCCCTCATCATGCCGCGAACCCCATGATGCGCCGGGCCTTGTCGGCCGCGTCAGCATCAATGTCGCCGGCAGCCACGGCGGCATCGAGCTTTTCCGACTGGCGTTTGCGCTCGCCGGCCAGGATGGCTTCGCGGATCCCGGAGGAGGCCATGACGTCCTTCATCATGCGCCCGAGGAAATGCAGCTCCTTCGGATCGATTTCCTCGCCCGACTTCAGCATTTGCGCCTGCATCACCTTGAAGGCCAACGCGGTGATCATCTGGAAGAGGATGTTGTGCCGGTTTGCCTCGTCCTGCAGCCCCTCGCTCGTCATCCAGTCCGTGGTCCAGGCGGCGGCCTGTTCATTCAGTTTCACGAACTCGCGGTGTTCGGCGCCGAACTCGGCCAGCGCGGTCTTCTGGATGCGCAGCTCCGAGCCGGCCTCCTCGAGGCGGAAGTTCAGCGCCTCCGACAGATCCTCGTAGCCCCCGAAACCGCGGGCCACGAGCTCGGCCTTGAGCCAGCCCTTCAACTCGGCCGGCAGCAGATTGATCTTGCGGGCGGGAGGCATCTCAGCGCCTCGGGTTCGGGCGCTGGATGTCCGGATGGAAGGCAAGTCCGCGGGCGATGTCGACGCCGCGCGCCGTGGCCGTCACCACAAGGAATTCTGCCTGACTGTCATAGCTGACCATGCCCTGTTCCTTGAGCCAGGCGAGTTCGGTCACGACCTGGTCGCGGGACGCCGGCAGGCCGAGGCCCCGCAGGACGTCCTGAAGGATCGAGGCATTGCCGGTGTATTCCGGGATCGCCTCGAGGTGACGCAGGACCGCCAGGCGGCGGTGGCGGCGGAGAGTGTCGCCATAGTCGGACATCATTTGGCCCCATCTAGCAGGTGTTCTTCGTGACGGGAGACGATCGCTTCGAGCCGTCCCATGATCTGGTTGTTCCCGGACATCGTCGCCTGCATCGCCCGAAGGTCACCCTTCATCTCGACGAGGCTCAGCTGCAGCTGGTAGATGTCGTCTTTCGCCGGCATTCCGGTCAGGGTCTGCTCGGTGCGTGCGAGGCGCGCCTCCATGCGGTCCTGCCGGTCAGTGGCGGCCGTAATCCGGTCCATGACGCCCTGGATCGACTTCTCGAAGTCCTGCCGTCTGGTTCTGATCCAGGTGAAGACCATGGTGATCACGGCAAGGACCACGCTCATGGTGATCGTGAGGTCGAATTCGAAGGTCACCGGGCCACTCCGAACTTCGCCGCCAGATCCTTCACGGTGTGGCCGCCCATGTAGAGCCCCATGTAGAGGCCGCTGATCTGCATCAGGGCCTCGAAGGGCATCGGCGGCAGCGCGATCTTCCAGATCGCATTGCAGACATGGAGGATGACGGTGTTCCAGAGCCACAGGAGCCCGAGCATGTACATCCCGGCCGGGCGCCAGGCGCGGGCCCAGAGCGGCTCTCCCTGTTCGGCCCTGATCTGCGCCAGCTGGAACTCCAGTCCCGAGGCGTAGAGCGCCACCAGCTCGGGGCTCACCTTCTCGACCTCGCGCAGGGCATCGACGGCCCGGGGCGGATCCGCTTCAACCAGCGCATCGAGTTCGGCGACCGGCACGCCAGCGCGCTTGGCGACCGCCTGGAGCACATCGCCCACCAGCGGCGCATTGGCGCCCAGTTTGTCATTCAGGACCTTCGCAAGGATCGGCGCGCCGATCTGCACGGCGAGGGCGGCAATGGCACTCATCAGAGGCTCCTCAGATAGGCCGCGGCCCGCGGCAGTCGGTGGTTGATCTTCGCGGCGATCACGTCGCGGTACTGCCAGGCGGTCCAGACCAGCCAGAGGACACCGCCGCCGAGGACCAGCCAGCCGATGATGTCGGGACCAGCGCCGCTGTGGGCGGCGTCGGCTCCGCCGATTGCGGCCGTCGCCGAGGCGGATGCCGTCGCCCCGCCGGCGTTCAGCCGGCGCTGCAAGGCACTCAGCGTGGCGCGGCCGATGATCCCGTCGACGGTGAGGCCATGGTCCGCCTGGAAGGCAGTGATGGCGGCGCGGCTGGCCGGCCAGATCGCGGCGCCCGGATCATAGCTCAGCGATTGCAGAGCATCGCGCAGGGCATGGATCTCGGCATCGGAAAGCGGCAGCGCCAGCGCCGCCGCGGTCATGTCCTTGCCGGTTGTCGCGATGGCCTGGCTGTAATCGCCGTAGCGCATGAGCCGATACTCGGCCTCGCGGCGGCGCTGCAGGCCGGGCAGCACCTTGCCGTCGCCTTTCACCCATTTCCGCAGACCGGCGCGAACGCCGTCCCAGTCACCCTTCAGCCAGGCCCGGACCCAGCTGGCGCGGCTGATGGCGCCCGTGTTGAAGTGAAAGCTCACCGCGCCGTCGAACTCCTGCTGATCGGCGGGCGGCATGGCCTTGCGGACGGCGGGCTCGTAGTTCTCGCTGAGCGCGCGGGCCAGCAGTGCCGAGGCCTGCGCCCTTGTGATGACCATTCCGGCCTTGGGGGTGATGACGCCGGAGGCGGCTGTCAGACCGGCGCCGATCGTCCAGACGCCGGCCACGTCACGATAGGCGCGCAAGACCACGCCTTCCTCGCGTTCGAGAAACTTCAGACCTTCATGGCTGACCCCCTTGGCCATCGGATTACCCTCGAGATGATGCTCTCGGACAATCGCCTTCAATGGGGGGTTAAATCGCCCTTGAAACCTGTCAGTGCGGGGATTTGGGGGAGGCGCGGGCAGTCTCGCAGAGGCACCCGCCTCTTGTCAAAAGGGCAGATCGAGCTGGCGTTCCGACGCCGCAGCATCGAGTTCCGCCCGGTAGTTCGACACGGTGCGGATATGGATGTCGCAGGCCAGCGACACATCCAGAAGCGAGGCTCCGGCGGCGAGCAGTCGCTTGGCTTCGGCCTTACGCGCTTTTGCCCCGCGCAGGTGGGCGCAGGGCAAGAGGACCTTTCCGGGGCCGAGGGCGGCAATGACCTTCTCGGCGGGGGTGAGACCGATGATGTCGGCGAGCATCGAGCCGCGGGCCCGCACAGGAATGGCGATCTGGGTGCCGCCGCGGCGTTTGAGAAGCCGCATGGCGAGGTCAAGGCCGATGGCCTCCTCGATCAGCGCCGCAATGCCTGGCAGCTGGCTCATTCGTCGGGCACCCGCCGCTGGCGGCCGCAGCGCATGTCGGGGCGTTGCGCGACCTGGACCGTGGTGACCGTGCCCTCCTTCAGACGATACTCGAACCCTTCGAGGATGCAGCCGCATGCGCCCATCCCGGCGGCCCGGTCCACCCTGTGGCCGATCTCCCGGCGCAGGCGCTCGATGTCCATGCCCATTACCCGCTCGAGGTAGCGGACGACGGCGTGATCCGAGACAGTCGCAATCGGCTTCTTCATTCGAGGTCGATCCCTTCGCGTTTGCACCAGTCCTTCAGCGCGCGCACCACGTCGTTGATTTCCGAGCCGTCCTGCATCGCGTCGATGTCGATGGGAACAGAGCCCCACTTCTTCTCGAACCGGGTCCGGATGAAGGCGTTGAGCCCCTTCGGACCCGGTTCCCGGACGGCCTTCTTCTGTGCCAGAAGCCGCCACATGACGTGGCAAAATCGGACGTCGGCGCGCTTGGCAGAAGGCCGGCCCCTGGCGCGCTTCCCCGGGTCGACCGCGGGACGGAAGCCGCGGTCCTTCAGCGCCTGCACCACCTTCTCGAGCTCCGCCTCGCTCATGTCCCGCAAGGACGTCTTGCCGGTGGCAACCAGCTGCAGATCGTGGCGGGTCTCCGGATCCAGCCCCAGCTCGCGGGCGCCGACGTGGATCAGCTTCTGAAGGGCACGGGTGCTCATGACAGGGTTGCCTCCTCCTGGTGGGACAGCAGACGGTCGATCCGCCTGCCCTCGGCTTCAGCGACGGCGAGGTAGAGTTCCGGCTCGTGCTCGGCCGACCGGCGGGCGATCTCGACCAGGGTGGAGATCTCGACATGGCACTCCATGGCGACCCGCAGGTAGCGGTCCGAGATTTCCCGCAGCTCCCGCTGAAACTCGAGGATGTTCATGCAGCCCCCGCCTCCCGGCTGAGCCAGGGCAGGGTTTCGATGGCGCTGCGCGGGTGGGCCCATTCGATCAGAACCCCGGAGAAGGCCTTGGCGCCGTGACGCTCGAGCCAGAAGGCCGTCATGTCGCCAAGGTCCTCGAACCCGTCCAGCGCCGCGAACATGTCGAGGTCGCGAACCGGAAGGCCCGCCACGACGACGCGGCTGATCCGGGCGGAAGCAAAGGTGATCTCGCAGTTGCTGACCGTGATGCAGACCGGGTCCGCGACGATCCGGCTGGCCTGCTTCGTTCTCAGTCCGGTGAAAAGCTGGACCCGCTCACCGGGGCGGGCATGCCGCGCCCGGTGGCCCCGGATCGTCTGGAGCTTGAGCCCCTCGCGGATCAGGGGCGCAAACCTTGCCTGGAAGGAATAGGCGACCATCAGACGGCCGCCCCGTCGATGGCGTCGGCGAGGCGACGAAGGAAAGGCGGGATCGCCCGGTGCGCAGTGGTTGCGTTCGTTCCCGTGGCATCCGCCGCCATGGCGATCACCTCGTCAAGCTCCTCGTCGTCGAGGTTGGCGATATTGACCAGAACCTCGACAAGGTCGGCAGGCTCCATCTGGAGCTGCTCGGCGACTTCTTCGTTCGTGACAAAGACCTGCATCGCCATTCCTCACGCCCTCGCCAGATCGATGGTGACGGCTTCCCAGGGGGCGTCCTGCGACCGGCGCCGTTCGATGCGGACATAGATCTTCGAGCCGATGACCCGGATCGCTTCCCGGATTGCCCGCATCGCCTCCTGCCAGCGGGCATCCTCGATCTCGAGCCGCAGCAGGGTGAAGATCTCGCTGCGATTGATCTGGCCCTCCTTGTCGGTGTTGAAGGCGCGGGTCACGACGGCGCGGATCTCGGCACGGGCCTCGGCGGCCCATTCGTTCAGGCATTCGTCGACCAGACCTTTCGCGATCTGAAGCCCGGGACCGAAGTCGATCAGATCGGCCACCCGGACTGAGACCCGCATCAGACCGTCGTAGGAGTAATAGGTTCGGTTGCCCTTGGGCCCGCCCTTGGTCAGGCCGTATTCTTGCAGCAGCAGGGCATCGAAGTCGCCGAGGTCCTCGAAAGTATGGGCCTTGAACCGGGCGACCTGGGCGGACAGCGACAGGGCAAAGCCGGCGATCTTGCGCACCACCTCATCCTCGAGCTGGTCTGAGGCACGGACCAGCTCGAGAGGCACCAGCGCCCCGCGCGCATCGCGCATGTAGGTCTGGCCGCCGACTTCGACACGGCCGTCCGGCACCGGCGCCGGTGTAAACATCGTCGTGGGGGTCACTTCAGGTATCATGCCCGTTCTCCTTCGGTTCGTGTGACGTGATTGGGAGCCGGGTAAGTGCCCGGCGGGATGGGTTTCAGGCCGGAGAGGGCAAGGACCGCCGCCATGGCCGCGACCTCCTCCATGCTGACCAGCGTCGCGCCGCGCAGGCCGAAGGTATCGACCTTGCCCGCGCCGCGGCCGGCCAGGTCCAGCATCTCGTCGATGCTCCAGCGGGTCGGATCAGTCATTTTCGCTAACCTTATGGTTTTTCGGGCACTGGCCACAGGCGCGGTACATCTGCACCCGGAGCGTGTTGACGTTGACGAACTTGCGGGCCTTCACCCGCCAGTCGCGGCACTCGTTCAGCGGCAGAAGTCCGAGGGCCGGGCACTGGACCCGATCCCCGCGAAACACCCCGTTGAACAGGTCTTCAACGGCCAGAAGATCGCCGGTGTATTTCCGACGCAACACCTGGCTCACCAGGGCAGCCGACCGGCCCAGTTGCGCGGCCACCCGGTTCTGGCTGCTCTTGGCGCATTCGTAGGCCATGGCCTCCACCCATTCCGGGAGGGCCTCGCCCCAGGCTTCGCGCACCAGGAGGACCAGTGGCGGGAAGAGACTGTCTGTCATGCCAGCCCCCGCGCCACATGGGTGAACTCACCGAGGTTTTCGTCATAGACGGCGCGGACCCGCTTCTCCCGGGGAGCATGAGGACCGGTGTTCCGGATGAGGCGATAGGTTGCCGTGCGCTTGCCGGGCACCGCCTTTCGGACGACACGCAGATACCCGGCAGCAACCAGCACGCGGCAATAGGCCCCCGCGATCAGTTCCGACACATAGGTTTCCTCGGTCGAGGAATGCGCGGCGATGTCGGTCGGCGTGAACTCCGACAGCAACCGCATCGTCCGCCACATGTTGCCATGCTGGGTCTCGGACGGGGCCGCGACCATCTCGTCGCGGATCTCCTGTGTCGCCTGATCTGCCCGGGCGTGGGCCGCGATCCGGTAGTACCGGCGGTGTCCGTCAGCGCGGGCCACTTCCGCGACGCCGGTGCGCTTCCAGTTGCGCACATAGCGCGCGGCAACCGAAGGCGAGACCCCGCAGGCCCGCTGGATGTCCTCGGGAAGGAATTCCGTCTTCTCGACCACCGCGAGGAAGGCGGCGTGCAGTTCTTCTTGCGACGTGCGTCCCTGGCTCATGCCACCGCCCTCCGCGGGGCCGGAGCTTCGCCGGTGAAGAAGTCCGCCTTGCCCCAGTCGGCGCGCGTGACGGCTGTCATGCCGCGGGTCATGGCGAATTCATGGACGCGGGCGAGGTTGACACAGATGCGGCGGATCGATGCCTGCGAGACCTTGAGCAGGTACTCCCTCAGCTCGGCGTCCAGGTCGACCCCGGGGCAGTAGATTGGCGCAAGGTGGCCGAGGTCGCGGATGTCGGCGGGCTGGGCGGCGACCCAGTCCAGCATCCGGCCATGGACCCGCTCCCACTGGCGGAGCTTCTGTGGCAGAAGTTCTTCGCCGATCAGGATCACCGGCGCGCCGGAGCTCTCGTAGATGTCGCGGACGATCTCGACCATGTTTCGGGTCAGCAGGAAATCCGCCTCGTCGATGATCAGCGGCCGCGCGGTACGGGCCAGATGCTCGCTCACCTGATCAACCATATCGGCGATGGTCCGGAGCGGCTTCAGGCCGAGGTCCACCAGTGTGGCCTCGCAAAGCTTGCGCGCGGTCCAGCTCGACTTGACCTGCACCATGAAGGCCTGGAACCGGTTGGCCGCGTAGACCGCTGCGGTGGTCTTGCCGAAGCCAGATGGTCCGTAGAAGGTCGCCATGCCCGGCAGGCCGTGCGGGCGGTCCTTGACCCTGTCGATCAGGGCGACAAGCGCCGCGACGTTCCTGAGGGGCGCCACGCTGTTGTAAAGTCTGGTTCTGTCTGTCACTCTCGTCTCCGTTTACTGCTCTTGCCGCCGGTGGGCCTTGCCCGCCCCCGGCGGTTCCTCACCCAAAAATCGCGTCGCCGAAGTCCTCCCAGAGCAGGTGCTCTGCGCGGTATTCCGGTGTTTGCTGGTAGACGCTCAGCCAGCGCTGCTGATCGGCCGTCACCGCTTCGCCCCGGGCCAGCGCCGCCTCGAGATCGAGAGCGCGGCGGAAGCGGACCCGGGCCGGTTCGTCCTCGGCCACCGGCGCCGGGCGGCGGGCGGCGAGTTCCGCCACGATCGCGGCCTGTGCCCGTTCGACATCGGGGCGCGGTTCCGGAATGGCCTCGAGTGTCTCGGTCCTGCGGAAGACCGGCCGCACCACCTTGGCTTCAGGTGTCTGGGTTGGCGCGGGTGCCGACTGATCGAGCGCAGCGCCCAGCTCGGCGGCGCGAAGGCGACGGTGGGCCGCAAGGGCGGCGCGCTCGGCATTGAGCCAGGTCTTGCGGGCCTTCGCATGGGTTCGGGCCTCGCCGATGTCGAGGAAGCCGGCCTTCAGCTTGCAGGGTGCATGGCCGAGATAGGCATTGTCGGCTCCGTAGACATGCAGGCCGTCCCAGAGAGCGGCCGGGTCGAAGCGGACGATCAGCCGCTCGCCCGCGACCGAGGCCATCCAGGGCGCCCAGTATTCGTTGCCCATGAACCGCACCAGGCCGCTCTTGCTGTCGCCGCGCAGGCCTTCGGCACCCAGCAGCCACAACCGGCGCTGTGCTTCGGTGGCCTTGCGGATCGGGGCCGAGGCGTAGGAGGCGTCGAAGACCTCGGCGAAGGACCGGCCATAGGCCACTTCCGACCGGCGGTTTGTCCGGGTGTTATGCTCCTCAATCCCCTCGGCCAGCACCGCGAGGAAAGCCTCGAGATCGACCGCCCGGCTGCCGTAGTCCTCCGGTTTCGCCTCCGGCCGGTTGCCGGTATAGGCGCCGTCGAAGCGCGGATCCTTGGCAATGGCATCGCACATGTCGCGGAAGGCGCGCTCGACCGGCTTCGACTGGCCGGAATAGGGCGTCGCCCAGTGGATCTTGCAGCCCAGCGAGACGAAGAGCCCGGGCAGATCGTCTTCGCGGACCTTGAAACGGAACCGGGTGGGCGCACCGCCGGTCAGGGCCTTTGCGGCAAACTCTCGGCCGTTGTCCAGAAGGACGTGCTCGGGGATGCCGTAGGTTTCGATCATGTCGCCGGCCGCAAGGCGCACCGCTTCCGCATTCGGGGTCTGGTCGACCCGCCAGGCGAGGATCCGCCCCGAATGGATGTCCTGGAAGGCGACCATCTGCGGGCGACCGACATAGGTGTCGCCACTGTCCCGTTCCGAGGGCCAGCGGACGAAGACATCGAACTTGTGGAAGTCGGCGTTCACGACCTCGAGCGCATGCAGAGCCGTCTTGTCGCGGGTCTGGCTCGGGTATAGCCGCTTCAGCGCATCGAGCCCCTTGCGGGCCAGCACCTGCGTGGCGCGGGACACCTCGGTCGTCAGCCGCCGCCGCGCAGTCCGCTCATCGACCGTGGCCCAGCCGTTCGCCTCGGCGACGCGAAGGGCGCGCCGGTAGCAGCTGGTGAAGGACGGGGCGGCAGGGCGCAGGAAATCCGACTTCAGGACATCGAAGAATTCCGGAGACATGTCGGCGCGCCGGACCTTGCGGGCTGCGGCGCGATGCCGGGGCGCCAGATAAGGCATCCAGTCGTCGGCGCGCACGCCTTCCACGCACTGGAACCAGTCCCAGATCGAGCGGGCGCCGACTTTCTCGAGCCGGGCGATCTCGCTGACGGCCATCGAGCGGGTCAGGCCGGTCTGCCGCAGGGCCTCGACCTTCTGAAGGATCAGCAGCCGGTCGCGCGCCCGGTCCTTGACCGCCTGAGGCAGGGCTTCGAACCACGCCCAGGCTTCGTCCCTGGCGGGGCGCTCGGGCGCGGCAGGCGCCCTGACCACCGCCAGCAGCTTTGTCTGCGCCGGGATCGGGAACAGCTTCCAGTGGTACTCCCAGCCGCCGCCACGACCCGCGCGGCGCCGGGCGTGGTGCGGGTCACTCCGCCATTTGAGCCGGGCCGCGACAGCATCCACCCCTTGCCGGGTCGAGGGCAGGTCCGGCAGACCACTGGCAGCGATCTCCTCGGTGGTCCACCAGACCTTTTCGGGGCTGACCGCTTTCATTCTGCGGCCTCGTTCGACGTCGGCCCGAACCGGGTGGCGATGACCTTCTCAGCCGCGTCGGCATCATCATCCAGGCCGAGCTTGCGATTGATGATCACACCGTCCCGGTGCCGCTGCAGTCGCGACGACAGCGCAGGCTCGTGGCTGGCGATGAACATCATGCGGGCAGCTTCCGGAGCCTGATCCCAGGCGCGCGACAGGGCCTTCAAAGCCTCTTTAACGGGGTCTTTAACCGCGGCTGTCGGAGCGCCCGGCTGGGAGCTGGCCCAGTCACGACGGCCCTCGGCCGCCGACTTCACCCGACCTTCGGCAAGCGCCGCGACCACGTGGTAGCGCTCCGGAGCGCTCACCTTGGACAAGGCCTGAAGATCCGCCAGCGTGATTTTCCTTGGCGCTGCGCGCAGCCGGGCGATCTCGCCCGCGTGCAACATGCCACCGGCAGCAATCATCCGGCGAATGTGCCGCTCCGTCATGCCGAACTTCTGCGCCGTGGCGGTGGCGAAGGATGCGACGGACCCGATGTCCGCCGCATTCCAGCGGGCGGCAGCCAGGGCCGCGCCGGTCTTCGCCACCGTCTCCGGGTGAAGCTTCTCGTAAAGCCGCTTGCGGTGCGCGAGGAAGACCGCCGTGTCGAGCGGATCCATTTCCGCCCCGGCCAGGTTGTCGTCGAGTTCCATCATCCGCGCCCAGTCGTCGGTGACACCGGCCCAGATCTTCGCCGGGATCTTTTCCCAGCCCAGCCGGCGCGCAGCTTCCAGGCGGTGGCCGCCCGCGATCAGGGTCAGCTGGCCGTTCTTGCGGCGGCGGACGTGGATCGCGTCCTTCATCACGCCCAACTCGCGGATCGAGGCGATCAGGCTCTCGACGCCGGCCTCGCTCACGGGCCGCAGCCGATCACGTGCGTCCACCTCGGCAACCGCGACGTGGTCGATCTTCAGAAGTTCCGGTTCGTTCATTTGCTGTCAGGTCCCTTCGTCATCCGGTAGTAGAACCGCCGCGCCCCCATCACGAAGCGGGCGGAACAGTCGATCTGCGCGCCATGGACGCGCAGCTCTGATACACAAGCATTGACCGCCATCACTCTGGCGCGCCGGACGATTGCCCGCGTCGTATGTTCGCGCCCATCCGAAAGGACGGCGAGGACACGCTGCAGGCGGGGCGACGAGAGCGGCGCGGCGTTCATCCGGTTACCCCGCCATCCGCAGGTCGAGCCCGACCCGGCGGCAGCGATCGCACAGGCGGTTGTGGATGCCTTCGCTTTCGAAAGCTGTCCGGCAGCACATGCAGGGGCGGATGGTCCTGACCGCCTTCTTGTCTTCCCGCCGTTGCATGCGGTCGCACATGGCCTGCGCACCGTCGATGCGGCTGTGCAGGCCCGACACGCGCTGGCCGGCGTCGTCGTAGACCGCCCAGCCCTTGGCATGGCGCGAAACGCTGTACTTCCTCGCCATCACGCGCACCTCCCTGCCTTGCCTGCCCCGCGCACCGCACGGCGGAGCCTGTCCAGAACCGAGGTCCTCGTGGCGCGCGCCGGCTGCTGCGCGCCCCCGATGCTTTCAAGGCGGGCGCGGGCGAGACCGATGGCAGCGTCATATCCAAGATGGAACTCCTGGCGGGCGGCGAGGTCAGGCCCGTAGCCGTCCGGGATTTCCGTCGACAAGGCCTGTTCAGCCGTCACGGTCAGAGCCTTGCGCAGGGCGTCACGCTCCTCCCGCAAGTTCCGGAAATCGTGCCAGATGGCGAGGAAAGAGATCGAGACGGCATCCAGTGCGTCGGCGGCGTTATGCAGGCGCAAAATGTCCTGCTGCGCAAAATAGCCGTCTCCGTCTATTGCCAATCCCCTCAGGATTGTGGCGGCGGCGGACTGCCTTACTTCGGCGGCCATGGCGTCGTAATCGACCGGATAGGGTCTCATTGCAGCATCTCTCCTAGGAACAGCAGGGCGATCAGCGTGGCGGCCAAGGACAGCGCGCCGAGCAGATCGGCCATCCAGCTGTCCTCGAAACGCGCGTTCAGGGATTTCAGGCGGCGCCAGCCCGTGACGAAGGGGTTCGTCGGGCTGGCGCCTGTTCCGACCGTGGCTCGAGGGTGATGGTGGCCAGGGTGCCGGTCGGAATGCGAATGCAGAGGAGGAAACATCAAGCGGCTCCCATGTTATGGTGGTGGAGCCGAGGGGCGTTCCCGCGCCCCTCGGTCCTTGCCATCCCCTTCTGAAACCCGCAAAAGGAGACGCATTTCATGAGCAGCCAGATCGAGGACCGCATCCGGAAGCTGGAGGCACAAGTGAGAGTGTTAGAGGCCATCGCAATTGCCGTCGTTTTGAATGAGACTGCATCCGGCTCCGGGGGTGATGGCCGTATCCTGGCCAGCATACGACGCTTCGCAGATACCTGCGGGACGCCCCTCGATGAGGCTTTTGCGCGCACGTTCATTGGCGAGTGCGTGGCGTTCCGCGCGTAGCCAGGCCGCCCGCGACCGCTGGCGCTCGGCCAAGTGATCTTCGACAGACATGCAAATGTATCCCTCGGGGCAGACCAGGCGCGCCAACAAAGCGCGGATCGTTCTGAGTGACATCAAGCGGCTCCTTTCGCCGTGATCTGCCCGACCACGCGGTCGAGCCGTTGCCAGTAGGTGTGGGCCGCGCTGCGGCTCGGAAACCGCTCGCCGAAGCGCGCGCGGCCTTCACGGACCACCTCTTCCAGCGTCATCTGGCGGTGGGCATCGGTCAGGAACCGGCGAATGCCGATGTCAGACCACCAGGCCGGCCGCCGTCCGTTCTTCCAGATCGGCGGATGCGCAATCCCGGCCAGGACGTCTGCGTCATGTCCGGGAAAGGTATCGACCGCCGTTGCCGCAACCGGCCTGGGGCAGAAACCGCACGTGCAGGCCTCCACTGGCCATGCCAAACCGACAGGCCAGTTCGCCGCGAACCAGTCGAGGGCGCGCCGGGCCGTCGCGGTACTGCAGTCAGCGCCCGCCTCAAGCCGGCGGAAGAACCCGCCCTTGCCGAAGATGCGACCGGACACGCTGTCCGGCGTCGACCAGGTGTGGGCGCAATAGGCCTCGGCCAGTGCGAGGATCAGCGCGGTGTCCTTTGACGCGGGAGCCATCAGGCGGCGCCCTTCATCGATCTGTGCTGAAAGGACCGGGGCGGGCGCGCGACCTCGCGAGGCCAGGCCAGATCGGCAGGCCAGTTGTCGCTGAACCAGTGCATCAGGCGATCGGCAGTGCGGATGTGGCACCCGGCGCCCGGAACTCGCAGCTTCTTGAAGAAGTCGCCTTTCCCGAGAGCCCGCATCGAAATGGCGTAGTGCGTGACGCCCTGATGAGCAGCCAACGTGTCGGCTAAAGTGATGAGAGCATGTTTCTGTTCCATGCCATCATTTAGCCTGTAGTGGCCCGCCATTGCAAGCCACTACAGGCTAATATTTACGGATTAGCCGCTACAGGCTAACTTTGGGCAATGGACCCGATTCTTGAGACGATAGACGAGGCATTAAAGCGGAAGGGTCTGTCGGACGCCGCCGCATCTAAGCTTGCTGTTGGACACTCGTCTTTGATCAAGAACCTTCGGATGCCCCGAGAGGGGGAGAAGCGATACAACCTGCCAGCGCTGATGAAGCTGGCCGAAGTCTTGGATCTGGAATTCTACTTCGGTCCTATCCGAGATTCAGAGCCAGCCAGGGTCGCACTGATAGATGGTGCCGAGTACGCCGCCATACCTCGGTTCGAGGCCGAGCTGGCCGCCGGGGCCGGGCAGACGAACGACCAAGACGTCGTGATCGAGACCTTCGCCTTTCGGCGCGACTGGTTGAAGCGCATTCCGGTCTCGCCCTCGAATGCCTGCCTGGTCAAGGTGCGCGGCGACAGCATGGAGCCGCTGCTGCACGACCAGGACATGGTCCTGATTGACCGCAGCCGCCGCACCGTTCGGCCCGGCAAGGTCTACGCCCTCACCGATGGCGGAGCGGCCCGCGTGAAGCGGCTGGAACGACCGGATGATGACACGCTGGTGCTCCGCTCGGACAACCCATCCTACCCGCTCGAGTTCCGCCGCGGCTCCGGCCTCGAAGAGATCTCGATCCTCGGCCAGGTAGTCTGGTCAGGGCACACTTTCTGAGGCTGGGGGACGCCATGGCTCCAAAATTGTCGCTCGCTGCTGTGGCATTGATCTTGTTGCACGGTGCGGCTGACGCACAAGACAGCCAGGCGATATGCCGAAAGTCCGGCTCCATCCTCGTGACCGAAATCACAGCGGTGAAGGATGTCCTTCGGCTGCTCACGGCTGAGAAAGCCGCTGCGGAACTGGCAGTGGCGGCAAGGCCCGGCGACGAAGGCGCGAAAGCGCACAAGCTCATCTTCGATGACTTCTATCGAGAGGCGATCGCGATCCTCACGCCATCGACGGAAAACCTGAAAAAGGGCGTAGCGGAGCTGTCCTCCCTGTGCCGGGGCCGCTGACGCCTTATAGGCCGGAAGCCCCGAAATTCGTTGCATGTTCGCCGCCGGTGCCGCGCCACCACGATTTCCGTAACCATTTGTTTTTATGCCTGTTTTCCGAACATGCAAATGCCTAGACCAACCTGCAACGCCATTTGCATGTTCCGAGACCTGTCGCCGCCAGCGTGCCGCCGTCCCAGCACCAATTAAACCCCTTGTTTTCGTGGCGTTAATGGCCGTTTAACAGCGCTTCAACGTCCTATTGAAGCCGCCTTTCCAGCGCGCCCGATCGGCACCGAGGCCCCCATTTCGGCACTTACTGCAAGACTAGCGCTTCCGGCCTTTTCTGCGCGGCCACTGCCCCCGAAACCCCTTGTTTTATTGACCAATCCGTCATGACCCACGGACCACCGGCCTCTTCCGGGTTCACTGCAGATATCGGTGTCAACTCACAGGGGCGGCGAGCGGTTTCGAACCGCTCTGGACCTTGGCGCGGGAATTCCCTATATAATCGGTCAACAACCGAATGGGGTAGCCAATGACAGCCGAACCGAAGGAACCGATCGAAGGCATGCCACTGATCCGTCCCTCGACGACGGACCATCCCCTTTACGAAAAGGTCGTCGAAGCCTGCCGGTCCGTCTACGACCCCGAAATCCCGGTCAATATCTTTGATCTGGGTCTTGTCTACACCATCGAGATCTCGGCCGAAAACGAAGTCGACATCATCATGACGCTGACCGCGCCGGGCTGTCCGGTGGCGGGCGAGATGCCGGGCTGGGTCGCGGATGCGGTCGAACCATTGGAAGGCGTGAAGCAGGTCAACGTCCAGATGACGTTCGAGCCGCAATGGGGCATGGAAATGATGTCCGACGAGGCGCGGCTGGAACTTGGCTTCATGTAAGCAAGCTTATTCGCTTTCATTTTGACAAAGAAAGCGGTTTTGCTTGCGAAGTCCCGCCACCGCTGGCACCCTTCCGGCATGAGCCAACCCATTCCCCTTGCGGTGCTGACCGGCGATCTGATCGGCTCCACCCGGATGGTGCCTACGCGCCTTGAACAGGCGTTCGCCGCCCTCACCTCGGCAGCCGCCCGCATCGATGGTTGGCAAGCGTATCCCACCCATTTCAGCCGGTATCGCGGCGATGGCTGGCAGATCGTCCTTCTACGCCCACAATTGGCGCTTCGGGCCGCGCTTTTTCTGCGCGCAAGTTTGCGGGCGACAGGGCGTGACCTCTCCACACGGATCGCCATTGCCGCCGGGACCGGCCGCCCCCCGCAATCCCCCGATCTCAACACCGCCACCGGCGCGGTCTTCGTCGCGTCCGGTCGCGCGCTTGACGCGATGGAGCCTCAGGCGCAGCTGACCTTCGCTGCGGGCGGGGCGCTTGGCGCGGCCGTGCGGCTTGCAGATGCGTTGTCACGGGGCTGGACGGTTGCGCAGGCCCGCGCGATAGCGCCGATGCTGGACCCCGAACCGCCCACCCACATCGCCGTGGCCGAAAGCCTTTCGATCACCCGGCAGGCGGTCGAACAGGCGCTGGCGGCGGCAAGCTATTCGGCCTTGTCTGAGGCCCTGGCCTTGATCGAGGCGGATCATGCAAGCTGATCGGCTTTCTTTACCTGAATGCAAACTGAAAGGCCTGCGCTGATGGTCGCCACGCTGGTCGCGCTTCTGGCGGCACATGTCCTGGCCGATTTCGTTCTCCAGACCCGCTGGATCGCGACGCGGAAGACCCATGCCGGGGTTCTGGCCCTGCATGGGGCGCTGGTGCTTTTGTCGGCACAGGCGGCGCTGGGGATGATCGCCGCGCCCTCGCTGGTGCTGCTGGCGCTGGTCCATATGGCCATCGACGCCATCAAGGCCCGCAGCCCTCGCGGCCCGATGCCGTTCCTGGTGGATCAGGCTGCACATGGCGTGACGGTCATGGCGCTGGCGATCTGGCAGCCGGGGCTTTGGGCCAGCGGCTTCTGGGCCAGCCTGCCCGGCCCTGCGCCGCTTTTGATCCTGCACGGGATCCTGATTGTCGCGGGCTTCGTCCTGGCCGTGCGCGGCGGCGGTTTCATCATCGGCCTGCTGATGGAGGCGCAGGTCGCCCCTGTCGCCACCGATCTGCTGGTGCGCCCCACCACCACCGGACAGGCCCGCGGCCTTCCCGAAGGCGGGCTGACCATCGGCTGGCTGGAACGCAGCCTGATCTTCGTCCTGATCCTTGCGGGCCAGCCCGGCGCCATCGGCTTTCTGATCGCCGCAAAGTCGATCCTGCGCTTCGGCACCGTGGCCGAGGATCGCGCCGCTTCGGAATACGTCATCATCGGCACGTTGGCGTCCTTCGGCTGGGCCCTCGGCGTGACGCTTTCGATGATGTGGCTCCGTGGGCTTCTGCCCCCGCTTGAGATCGCGCCGCGCCTGCCCTAAATTCACATCACACGCGCAACAAACCGAAAGAGCCCACCCATGTTCGGCATTCCCGGCAAACAGGCCCTGACCCTGACCCCGCGCGCCGCGGCGCAGATCACCCGCCTGATGACGAAGGACGGGAAGCAGGGCCTTCGCATCGGCGTTCGCAAGGGCGGTTGCGCGGGCATGGAATACACCATGGATTTTGCCGACAGCGTGAACCCCATGGACGAGATCGTCGAACAGGACGGTGCGCGGGTGATGATCGCGCCGATGGCGCAGATGTTCCTCTTCGGAACCGAGATCGATTATGAAACCGGCCTGCTGGAAAGCGGCTTCCGGTTCAACAACCCCAACGTCTCCGAAGCCTGCGGCTGCGGCGAATCGATCAAGTTCCGCGACGCCTGACGGCAGGCCCCCGGTTGGCAGCCATTCACTTTCCCGTGCCCCGGCACTAAGATCGGCCCCCACGACAACTCGTCAGGGGAACATGGATGCGCCGCAAGCTTGCCGCAGGGAACTGGAAGATGAACGGATCGCGCGCCGCGCTGGCCGAGGTTCGTGCGTTGGCCGCCGCCCATCCCGCGCCCACCTGCGACGTGCTGATCTGCCCCCCCGCCACCCATATCGCCTGGATGGCCGAAGCACTGGCCGGGTGTCCCATCCATGTCGGCGGACAGGATTGCCACCAGAACGCCTCGGGCGCGCATACAGGCGACATCGGCGCGCCGATGCTGGCCGATGCGGGGGCGAGCCATGTGATTCTTGGCCATTCGGAACGCCGCGCCGACCACGGCGAAACCGACGCGCTGGTCCGCGCCAAGGCCGAAGCCGCGCTTGCAGCGCGGTTGGTCCCGGTGATCTGCCTGGGCGAAACGCTTGCCCAGCGCGACGCGGGCGAGACGCTGGCCGTCATCGGCGCGCAACTGGCCGGGTCGGTCCCGGGCAGCGCCGATGGTAAGACCGTCATCGCCTATGAACCCGTCTGGGCCATCGGCACCGGCCGTACCGCCACGCCGGAACAGGCCCAGGCCGTGCATGCCTTCATCCGCGCGGCCCTGACACGGCACGGCGCCGGACAGACCCGCATCCTCTACGGCGGCAGCGTCAAGGCCGCGAACGCGGCATCCCTGTTCGCCCAACCCGACATCGACGGCGCCCTGGTGGGCGGCGCGTCGCTCGTCGCCGACGAATTTCTCGACATCGCGGCCGCGGCCGCCTGATCCGAGCACACCCATAAGGTCCGGAGTCCTATCATCATGCAATGGCTTTCCTCGATCCTGCTGACACTGCAGGTCATTTCCTCGCTTCTGGTCATCGTGCTGGTCCTGCTGCAACAGGGCAAGGGAGCCGACATGGGTGCCGCGTTCGGCAGCGGTTCGGCCGGCAGCGTGTTCGGCTCGGCCGGAGCGGCCAACTTCCTGTCGCGCGCCACCAAGTGGGCGGCCATCGTCTTCTTCGCCACCACCGGCGGCCTGGCCTGGGTGGCTCACCACCCCGCCGGTTCGCCCATCGAATCCGGCATCATGCAGGGCTTTACGGCCCCGGCCAAGGAAGCCGCTCCGGCGGGTTCCGCCGTTCCCGACGTGAGCGGCGGCAGCGCCGTTCCGGCCGTGCCCGCAGCTCCCGCGAAGGGCGCCGAGACCTCCGCGCCGGCAGCCGCCGTGCCTGCGGCGCCTTCGGCGGGCGACGCCTCGGTGCCGTCCGTGCCGGCCCCGGCCGAGAAGAAATAAGACAGTCTTTGCCGGTCCTGGCGGGGCTTTCGCCCGCCAGGGCTGGTGCGGTTTTTCATGCTAGAATGCCCGTCTTTGCCGCAAGGCAAAATGCCGTCGTGGTGGAATTGGTAGACACGCTATCTTGAGGGGGTAGTGGCGAAAGCTGTGCGAGTTCGAGTCTCGCCGACGGCACCACCAAACAGAAAAAACCCGCATGAACCTGAGTCATGCGGGTTTTTTGTTTGCGTTGCGAGCTATCGGGCTGCTTTTATCTCTGGGTGTACCTGCACCCGGGAGACCACGAGGAAAGGCTGGTGCAGGAGGCGTCCGAGCGCAGCATCTTCATCGCGCCGGGCCGGCTCTTCATGCCGGACCGGACCAGCACGCGGCCGCTCAGGCGCGCAGGGTCTTCAGCGCGGTGGCCCAGCGCAGCAGTTCATCCAGCAGCGTCGTGGCCGAAGCGTCGATCAGCTCGTTGGAGGCGAATTCGCCGTTTTCCTGGATGTGCCTGGGCACCATGGGGATGGCGACACCCTCGACCATGGGCATCATCTTCAGGGTGGTGACCTGCGGCTTGACCGACTGGACCGCGCGCAAGCCGCCCGAGACCCCGCCGTAACCGACGAAGCCGCAGGGCTTGTAGTTCCATTCCTTGTAGACGAAGTCCAGTGCGTTCACCAGGGAGGGCGGCGCGCTGTAGTTGTATTCGGGTGTCACGAAGACGTAGGCGTCGGCACGGGCCACGCTGGCGCTCCAGCGCTTGGTGTGGTCGTGCGCGTATTGCTGCATGCGGGGATGCACCGGCTCGTCGTAGAGGGGCAGCTTGAAGTCGGCCAGGTCCACCAGTTCGACATCGAACTGGCCGTGGGCGCGCGCGAATTCGTGGAACCAGCGGGCGACCGAGGGGCCGACCCGGCCGGGGCGGGTGCTGCAGATGATGACTTGGAGCTTGAGCGGCATCGTGTGTTTCCTTGCTTGTGAGGGGGTGATGGTCAGCCCGCGCCCTCGGGGAGCGGGATGAATTCCCGGTCGTCGCCGACCGGCAGGGCCATGCGCTGGGCGCGCCAGTCCTCGCGGGCCTGTTCGAGCCGGTCCTTGGACGAGGACACGAAATTCCAGTAGATGAATCGTTCGCCGACGGGTTCGCCGCCCAGCAGCATGACGGTGGCGGGCCCGCGGGCCTGGATCTGCGCGGCGCGGCCAGGATCCAGGACCAGCATTTGCCCTTCGGACAGCGGGTGACCGTCCAGCTCGACGGAGCCCCGGGCCACGTAGACGGCGCGTTCGGAATAGTCGGTGCCCAGGGTGCGGCGCGCGCCGTCGATCATTTCCCAGTGCAGGTAGAACAGGGGCGAATGCGTCCGGACGCGGGCGGCGGCGCCGTCGATGGCGCCCGCGATCAGGCGGCCGGCGACGCCGTCCTCGTCGAATTCGGGCAGTTCGTCGGCACCCTGGTGGTGATGGAAGGCCGGCGCCGTTTCCTCATGTTCGCGCGGCAGGGCGACCCAGGCCTGGATGCCGTGCATGGTGGCGCCGTGGGCGCGGGCGTATTCCAGCCTTTCGCTGTGGGTGATGCCGCTGCCGGCGGTCATCCAGTTGACCTCGCCGGGACGGATTTCCTGATTCGACCCCAGGCTGTCGCGATGGGTGATGGCGCCGCTGTACAGGTAGGTGACGGTGGACAGGCCGATGTGGGGGTGCGGCCTGACGTCCAGTTCGAGCGGGGCGCCGCGCGCCACATCCAGCGGTCCCAGATGATCGAAGAAGATGAAGGGCCCCACCATGCGGCGCTTGCGGAAGGGCAGCACGCGGCCGACGATGAAGCCCCCGCCCAGGTCGTGGGTGCGGCGGTCGATCAGCAGGGTGGCGGTCGTCATGGGGTGCCTCGCGCGGGCCTGGGGGAAGCGGCCTCGCGATTACGATAATCGGGAATGTGGCCGGAAAACAAGCGAGCCCCCTGACGGGGGCCCGCGAAACGATGGCGCCGGTTGAGCTACATGTGGCCGGGCAACCAGGTGACCAGTTCCGGAAAGTACCAGAGGATGATGAGCATGAGCGCCATCAGGCCGAAATAGGGCGCGCAGACCCGGGCCAGGTAGGTGATTTCCTTGCCTGTCATGCTCTGCAGCACGAACAGGTTGAAACCCACTGGCGGCGTGATCTGGGCGGTTTCCACGGTGATGACCAGGAAGATCCCGAACCAGATCGGGTCGATGCCGGCCGCCTGGATGATGGGCAGCACCACGCCCATGGTGAGGACGATGGTGGAGATGCCGTCCAGGAAGCAGCCCAGCACGATGTAGAACAGGCTGAGGACGATGATCAGCATGCCGGGCGACAGGTTCAGGCCGCCGACGAACTCCGCCAGCTGGCGGGGCAGCCCGATATAGCCCATGGACAGGGTCATGAAGGCGGCGCCCGACAGGATCAGGGCGATCATGCAGTACAGGCGCGTGGCCCCCAGCAAGGAATCGCGGAACGAGTTCCAGGTCAGGGTCTTTTGCCAGGCCGACAGCAGGAAGGCGCCCAGCACGCCGATGGCGGCCGACTCGGTGGCGGTGGCCACGCCGCTGTAGATGCTGGCGATCACGCCCAGGATCAGCAGGACCACGGGGATCAGCTGGCGCGATTCACGCAGTTTTTCCCGCAGTGGCAGGCGGCCTTCCGCCGACTCCGGGACGCGATCGGGATGCAGCAGCGCCCAGCCCGCGAGCCAGCCGCTGAACAGCAGCGCCAGCAGCACACCCGGCACCACCCCGGCGATGAAGAGCTTGGCGATCGAGGTTTCCGCCGCCACGCCATACACGATCAGGATGATCGACGGCGGGATCAGCAGGCCCAGGGTGGCGGGGCCGCCCAGCGAACCGATGATCTGCGCGTCTGGGTAGCCGCGCCGCCGCAGTTCGGGCAGATTCATGCGGCCCACGGTGACGCAGGTGGCGGCCGAGGATCCGCAGACCGAGGCGAAGATCGTGCAGCCGAGCACATTGGTGTGCAGCAGACGGCCGGGCAGGCGGTTCACCCAGGGCGCCAGGCCGCGGAACAGGTTTTCGGACAGATTGGTGCGGTAGAGGATTTCGCCCATCCAGACGAACAGGGGCAGGGCGGTCAGGGTCCAGCTGCTGGAACTTCCCCAGATGGTCATGGCCATGGCGTCGCCCGCCGGCCGGCTGGAAAACAGTTCCATGCCGAACCAGGCCACGCCCGCGAGGGTCAGGCCGACCCAGACACCGCCGCCCAGCAGAGTCAGGAGAACGACGATCAGAATGATGCCGACGGTGATTTCACTCATGATGGGGTTCCTCCGCGGCCTGGACCGGAACGCGTTTGCCGAGGAGTTCCAGCCAGAACTCGTCAAGGAAGGCGATGAAGAAGATCAGGGTGCCGAGCGCCATGGAGATCTGCGGGATCCACAGGGGCGTGGCGTCGATGCCGGTGGAAATATCCTGGTATGCCCAGGATTGCCAGACCAGGCGGGCCGAATACAGGGCCAGAAAGCCGGACAGCGCTGTGGCGATGGCCAGGGCGACGAGCTCCAGACCTCGCCGCTTTGCGCCCTTGAGCATGCCCAGGACCAGTGTGACTCGGATGTGCTCGCCCTTTTTCAGGGTGCTGGCCAAGGCCAGGAAGCCTGCGCCGGCCATCAGATAGCCGGCGTAAGCGTCGATGCCGCCTACAGGAAAGCCCGCCATGCGGCCGGCGATGGAGTAAGTGACCGTCAGCAGGACGCCGATCATGCCCAGGCCGGCGAGCCAGCCGCTGCCGGTGTACAGGCCATCGAGGAATTTGCGCATGGCGGGCTCCGGAGGATCAGTTGGAGGTCGTGGCTTGCTGGATCATGCGGGCGTTGGCCCCTTGGCCGAGGGCGCGCATCCGGCCCGAGGCGTCCAGGACTTCCTTGCCTTCGGCGCCGGCGGTCTTCAGCCATTCGCGGATGACCGTCTGACCGATTTCGACCAGGTCGGATTTGAGCTGGGGCGTGGGTTCGTTGACCTGCATGCCGTTGGCCTTGAGCTTGGCGATGGAGGCCTCGTCGACCTTGCGGGATTCTTCCCAGCCGCGTTTCTCAGCGGCGGCGGCGGCCTTGCGGACGGCTTCCTGGGTGGCCGGGCTCAGCGATTCGAAGGCGCGCTTGTTGGCGACCACGGCGTTCTTGGGAATCCAGGCCTGGACATTGGTGTAGTACTTCAGGTTTTCATAGAGCTTGTTGTCCGCGCCGGTGGCGCTGGAGGTGATCAGGCCGTCGACCACGCCCGTGGCCAGCGCCTGGGACAGTTCGGCTTCCTGGACCGTGACCGGCTGCGCGCCGATCAGCTCGCCGATGCGCGCCGTGGTCGGGCTGTACACGCGCCATTTCAGGCCCTTGAGATCGGCGGCCGACTGGATCGGCTTGTTGGTGTAGATGCCCTGCGGCGGCCAGGCCACGGCATACAGCAGCACCATGCCTTGCTGATCCAGTTTCTTTTCCAGCAGCGGGCGCTGGGCCTGATACAGCTTCCAGGCTTCGTCGTAGTTGCTGACCAGGAAAGGCAGACCGTCCAGGCCGAACAGCGGCCATTCGTTCTGGAAGCTGACCATGAAGAATTCACCCGCCTGGGCCTGGTTGCCCTGCACGGCGCGCTTGATTTCCGGCATCTTGAACAGGGATGCGCCCGAGTGGACAGTGATCTTCAGATCGCCCTGGGTCGCCTGATCGACATCCTTGGAAAACTGGGCGAGGTTTTTCGAATGGAAATTGAAAGCGGGGTAGGCAGAGGCGAGATCCCACTGCGTGGCGGCCTGCGCCTGGAAGGAGAGGCCGAGACCGGCGATCAGGGCGGTGGCAAAGAGAGTGCGACGCTTCATCGAGGACTCCTGGAAAACGATCGTGGAACATTGCCTGGCAGGCCGGCGACGGTGCGGCCTCAGACCGGCCATTGGCAATGGCGTGCGACAAAGATAGAGCATCCGTGACCGGCAGTCGATCAGGGTTTTCAACAATAATGTTGTTTTTGTAGTTGATGTAGCCTTTGATCGTTCATTTCATATTCTAAATCGTTGAACAATAATGACGATAAATCCACAGACTCGTCAAAGCGCCGGCCTTCAGGGGCGACGCCGGAAGACGCGGTGCGATGGGGCGTCAGTCGACGTGGGCGGAATACACGGACAGCACCATGCGTTCGGATTGGATCAGGTAGCTCTCCAGGTTGCGCGCCGCTGTCGCCGTGTCGCCCTGGTCGAACAATTCCAGCAGACGGCCGTTCAGGTCGACGAAGGGCGCATGCAGATATTCGGGATCGTCCAGCAGGCCGAAGGCCAGCCGCAGCTCGGCGGAAATGTCGGCGAACATCGCCGACAGGCGTACGCTGTCGGCCAGCGCCACGATGGCGGCATGGAACATCATGTTGGCCGATCCGACTTCGAGCCAGTCGCCGGCGTCGCGCATGCGGCGGGCCTGTTCCATGGCCTGTTCCATGCGTTTGTGGGCGGGATGGCGAGGCCAGGCCTGCGCCAGCGCCTGGCATTCGATCAGACGTCGGACCCGGTAGATGTCGATGATGTCGGCGATCGATGGCACCACCACCGAGACGCCGCGATTGGGCTCGTGGCGCAGCAGCCCCTCTTTGGACAGGATCCGGAAGGCCTCGCGCAAAGTGTTGCGCGAGACTTCCAGTTGCTCGCTCAGCCCCGCCTCGGACAGACGCTGCCCCGCCCGAAGCTGGCCGTGGATGAGCTGCTGGCGGATGGTTTCGGCCACGGTGTCGGTCAGGCTCAGCGCGGCGCTGGGGTTGGGGTAGTGGCGAGCATGCATGAGGGGTCCCGAAAATTCAGCCAGGATCGTTCAACGATCCGCAATGTATTTTGCAATGATAAGGAACGCACATGGACTTGAACAGCGATCTGGGTGAAAGCTTTGGCGCCTGGCGCATGGGCGACGACGCCGCCATGCTGGACATCGTCACCAGCGCCAACGTGGCCTGCGGTTTTCATGCCGGAGACCCGGCCGGCATGCTGGACACGTTGCGCGCGGCGGCCGCGCGCGGCGTGGCGATCGGGGCGCACGTGGCCTATCCCGACCTGGCGGGCTTCGGCCGGCGCAACATGGATCCGTCCAGCCGCGAGCTGGTGGCCGACGTCATCTATCAGATCGGCGCCCTGCAGGGGCTGGCCGCGGCGGCGGGTACCCGCGTGACGTACGTCAAGCCGCATGGCGCTTTGTACAACACCATTGCCCGCGACGAGCGACAGGCGGAGGACGTCATCGCCGCGCTGCTGGCGCTTGACCCCGGCCTGGTCCTGATGGGGCTCGCCGGTTCGCCCTTGCTGGACTGGGCGCGGGCCCGCGGTCTGCGCGTGGTGGCCGAAGCTTTCGCGGATCGAGCCTATGCGCCGGACGGCGCGCTGGTGTCGCGCCGAGAGGCCGGCGCCGTGCTGCACGATCCCGATCAGGTCGCCGAGCGCATGCTCGACCTGGTTCGCACGGGCGAAATCACCGCCATCGATGGCAGCCGCGTGCGCCTGCGGGCCGATTCCATCTGCGTGCACGGCGACAGCCCGGGGGCCGTGGCCATGGCGCGCGCGGTGCGGCAGCGGCTCGAGGCGGCTGGCGTGGCCCTGGCGCCGTTCGCCGGGTCGAGGGTTTCATGATCATGCCGCGCTGCCTGCCCGCCGGCGATGGCGCCGTGCTGGCGGAACTCCGTTCACTGGACGAGACTTTGGCCTTGTTCCAGGCGCTCGGCCGGCGGCCGGCCGGGGTGGAGGACGTCGTGCCCGCCGCGCGCACGCTGCTGGTGCTCTTCCGCCCGTCCGCGCTGTCGGCGCGGGACGTGGCCGACTGGTTGCGGCGGACCGCGGCCGCCTTGGCAGACGCCCCCGAGGGCGCGTCGGGCGTGTCGCCCGCGGCTTCCGATGCGCGGCTGGTGGAGATTCCCGTGCGCTATGAGGGCGAGGATCTGGACGAGGTCGCCGCACTGCTCGGGCTGACGCGCGCCGAGTTGATCGAGCGCCACACCGGCAGCGACTACCTTGCGGCTTTCGCGGGTTTTGCCCCGGGGTTCGTCTATCTGGCGGGCGGCGATCCCTGTTTTCACGGCATGCCCCGTCGGGCCGCGCCGCGTGTTCGTGTTCCTGCGGGATCCGTGGCCGTGGCGGGTGACTTCAGCGCCGTGTACCCGTCCGACAGCCCCGGTGGCTGGCAATTGCTGGGCGTGACGCCGTGGCGCATGTGGGACATGGAGCGGGCCGAGCCGGCGTTGTTGCGGCCCGGCTTTCGCGTTCGCTTCCGCGACCTGGAGGCTGCCGGTGTCGCCTATAGCCTGCCAGGCGAAAACGCCCGTCCCCCGGCCGCCACGGTCACGACCATGGGCACTGCGGCCGCCGCCGCGCCGTCGGCCTGCTTCGAAGTGCTGTCCGCCGGACCGCAAACCCTGGTGCAGGATCTGGGCCGGCCCGGCCTGACCGGCATGGGCGTGTCGCTGTCCGGGGCGCTGGATCGGGGCGCGCTGCGCGCCGCCAACCGGATCGTCGGCAATCCGGCCGGTGCGCCCGTGCTGGAAAATGCACTGGGCGGACTGCGTCTGGCGTGTCGGGGACGGGCCGTTGTCGCCGTCACCGGCGCTCAGGCGGAGATCCGCCTGACGACGGCGGGGGGCGTCCGTCTTCCCGCCGCTTCGGGCCGGCCGCTGGCGCTCGACGACGGCGACGAACTGCGGATCGGCGCACCGGGCGCCGGTGTGCGGTGCTACGTGGCCGTCCGGGGAGGCTGGGACGTGGCGCCTGTGCTGGGCAGTTGCGCCACCGACACGCTGGCGGGCATCGGCCCGGCGCCCCTGCAGTCTGGCGACCGGCTGCGGGTGGGGACGACCCCGGGCGATGTGCGCCCTGGCGCCGTCCTGACCGGTGACGATTCACCGCCGCCCCTGCCCCGCAGAGGAGAACTCGTCGTCCTGGATGTTGTCCTGGGGCCGCGCTCCGACTGGTTTTCTCCATCGGCGCTCGACTTGCTCGCCCGCCAGGAGTGGACGGTCACGCCCCAATCGGATCGGGTCGGCATGCGCCTGGCCGGAACCGAGCCGCTGACGCGCATCCGTCAGGGCGAGTTGCCCAGCGAGGGCACCGTGGCCGGCGCCATCCAGGTGCCGGCCGGCGGTCAGCCAGTCCTGTTCCTGGCCGACCATCCGCTGACCGGCGGCTATCCGGTGATTGGCGCGGTCGTTGCCCGCGACCTGGACCGCGCCGCCCAGATTCCCGTGGGCGCCCGCCTACGCTTCCGGCCCATCGGGCCCTTCAAGGAAATCCTGCCATGATCCGTAAAGTCCTGATCGCCAACCGGGGCGAGATCGCCGTGCGCATCGCACGCGCCTGCGCCGATTATGGTGTGCGCTCGATTGCCGTATACGCCGACGACGACGCCGACGCGCTGCATGTGCGCCAGGCCGACGAGGCCTGGGCGCTGGAGGGTCGCCGGCCCGCCGAAACCTACCTGGACATCGGCAAGCTTCTGGCCGTCGCCAGGCGCTCCGGCGCCGACGCCGTTCACCCGGGCTACGGGTTTCTTTCCGAGCGCGCGGAATTTGCGCGCGCCGTGATCGAATCCGGCCTGGCCTGGATCGGTCCCCCGCCCGAGGCCATCGAGGCGCTCGGCGACAAAGTGGCCGCGCGGCGGATCGCCCAGGCCGTAGGCGCGCCGCTGGTGGCGGGCACGGAGGGTCCGGTCGCAAGCGGCGCCGAGGCCCTGGCCTTCGCCGAGGCGCACGGTCTGCCCATCGCCATCAAGGCGGCTTTTGGCGGCGGCGGTCGCGGCCTGAAGGTGGCCTGGCGGCTGGACGAGGTGGCCGAACTGTATGAATCCGCCGTGCGCGAAGCCACGGCGGCCTTCGGCCGGGGAGAGTGCTTCATCGAGCAGTTTCTCGATCGGCCGCGCCATATCGAGGCGCAGGTGATTGCCGATGCCCACGGGCGGGTGGTGGTGCTGGGCGACCGCGATTGCTCGCTGCAGCGGCGCAACCAGAAGCTGGTCGAGGAAGCTCCCGCCCCTTTCCTTTCAGACGAGCAGCGCGCCCGCATCCACCAGGCTGCGCGCGATATCTGCGCCCGGGCTGGCTACGTCGGTGCGGGCACGGTTGAATTCCTGCTGGCGCGCGATGGCCGCATTTCCTTCCTGGAGGTCAATACCCGCCTGCAGGTCGAGCATCCCGTGACCGAAGAAACCTCCGGCCTGGATCTGGTGGTGGAGCAATTGCGCGTCGCCGACGGCCTGCCGCTGTCGATCGAGTCCACGCCCGCGCCGCGCGGGCACAGCCTGGAGTTCCGCATCAATGCCGAGGATCCGGGGCGCGGTTATCTGCCGACGCCGGGGATCGTCTCTCTTTTCGCGCCGCCTTCGGGGCCGGGCGTGCGAATCGACAGTGGCGTGGTGTCCGGTTCGCGGGTGCCGGGCGTGTTCGATTCCCTGTTGGCCAAGCTGATCGTGAGCGGCGCGACCCGGGAACAGGCGCTGGCCCGCGCGCGCCGCGCGCTGCGGGAATTCGAGATCGAAGGCGTTGCGTCTGTCCTGCCCTTCCACCGCGCCGTGGTCGATCAGGCAGATTTCATCGGCCAGCAAGGTTTCGGCGTGCATACGCGCTGGATCGAAACGGAGTTCTCCGTCGACCTGTCCGACGCGTCCAGGCCCCTGCCACAAGATGGGGCGCCGATGCGGCGCACCTTCGTCGAGATCGACGGCCGCCGCGTCTCCCTGGGGCTGCCGGCGGACATGCTGGGCGCGGGTGCGGCACTGGCCGCCGGCATCGCGACGGGCGGCGGGGTTTCCGATGCCGGAGATCGCTCCCCGGATGCCGGGTCCCAGGCCGATCGCGGCGCGGTGACGGCGCCGATCACCGGCACGCTGCTGTCCTGGCGGATTCAGGCGGGAGCCACGGTCGAGGAAGGCCAGGTGCTGGCCGTGATGGAAGCGATGAAGATGGAAGCGCAGGTGCTGGCGCCCGTCGCGGGCGTGCTGCGCCAGGAGGTGGCAGCGGGCGCTTTTGTCGAGGCCGACATGCCGCTTGGGCGCATCGAATGGATGCGCCGCACCTAGGGCGTTTCCGGGCAAGCCGTCGCGCCGCATCCGCGGCGGCGGATGGGGGCGGCCTTCCGCCGGGGCCGGGGTAAAGACCCGGGCCGTCCGGCCGTAGACACCGGTACGGGGCTGTCGGTGCCGCTTTGCACGACGGGCTCCGTTGCCTGGATGATGCGATGAATCCCCTTGATGCCCTGACCTTTTCCGTGCCGTCGACGGCCGGCCACGCGCGTGGCGGCGGCAAGGTGTCCGTGGAGGCCGCCTTCCCGGATGCGGCCGCCTCGTCCAGGACCTCGATTTCCGACCTGGGGCGGACGATGTCCAAGTCTGCCTCGGGTTCGGTTGCAACCCGGAGCCGGTATCGGGACATCGACGAAAGTGATCTGCCCGAGACCATCAAGCATCTGTTGCGGATGATCCGCGATCTGCGTGCGCGGCTGGCTGAATTGGAGCGGGAACTGCGGGCGGTCCAGGCTGACGGAAGCCTGGACCCGGAAACCAGGCGCGCCCGCCTGTTGCCGCTCAGGGCGCAGATGAGCGCGCTCAATGGCGCGCTGATGTCGGCGACTCAGAAACTGGCCGGCCTGATGCGGGACATGCGGCTGGATCAGGCGCAGCAGATGTCCGCCGCCCAGCTGGCGCTGTAGCCGCGTGCCGCCATGGCGGTGGCCGGGCGTCCTTGATCCGCGGTTCGTTCAGGCCAGGTGCGATGCCGCCAGCACCGAGCATATCGTGCCGGTCAGTCGCCGCAGATCTTCCGGCGGCATCACGAACGCGGGCGTCAGATAGACCACGTGGCCGAAGGGCCGGATCCACACGCCCGCTTCCAGGAATGCCCGGCGCAGCGCGGCGTGATCCGGTCTGCGCTCCAGTTCGACCGCGCCGATGGCACCCATGACGCGGACGTCGCGGACGCCGGGGAGGGCCTTGCAGGGCGCCAGGCCTTCGCGCAGCAGATCCTCGATGGCCCGGACCTGCGCCAGTCGGGGTTCCGTCTCGAACAGATCCAGCGAGGCCAGCGCGGCGGCGCAGGCCAGCGCATTGCCCATGTAGGTCGGCCCGTGCATCAGCGCGTGCGCGGGATCGTCGGACCAGAAACCTTCGAAGACGCGCCGGCTGGCCACGGTGGCGGCCAAGGGCAGGGTGCCTCCCGTGAGCGCCTTGGACAGGGTGATGATGTCCGGCCGCACGCCCGCCTGCTCGAAGGCGAACAGCGATCCGGTGCGTCCGAAGCCGGTGAAGATCTCGTCGAAGATCAGCAGGATGCCGTGGCGGTCGGCCATCTCGCGCAGGCGCGCGAGTACGGCGGGCGCGTGCATCCGCATGCCGCCCGCGCCCTGCACCAGCGGCTCGACCAGGATGGCGGCGATTCGGTCCGCTTGAGCCTGCAGCCGGGCCTCCAGCGCATCGGCGCGCGCCTCGTCCGTGGGGAGTTCGCACAGTTCATGGCGCGCGCCGACGCCGTCGAAGGCGGCGTGCATGCCGATGTCGGGATCGCAGACCGCCATGGTTCCGAAAGTGTCGCCATGATAGCCGCCGCGGAACGCGAGGATGCGGCGCCGCTGCGGCTCGCCTTGGTTGGACCAATATTGCATGGCCATCTTCATCGCCACCTCGACCGAGACGGATCCCGATTCGGTGAAGAACACGCGGTCCAGGCCGGGCCCGAGCAGGGCGCACAGGCGCCGGGCCAGGGCGAGCGCCGGTTCGTGCGCGAGCCCGCCGAACATGACGTGGGGCATGCGTGCCAGCTGGGCCTGGACGGCCTGGGCGATATGCGGATGGTTGTAGCCGTGGCAGGCCGTCCACCATGAGGCGATGCCGTCGATCAGGATCCGGCCATCGGCCAGCTCGATCCGGCAGCCCAGGGTGCGGGTTGCGGGCGTGGGCAGATCCGCGGTCTTCATCTGCGTGTAGGGCAGCCAGATGTGGGGGTGGCCGTGCGTCAGCCAGTCTGGAAGCGAGGTATTCATGGTTTGTTTCAATTTGAGGATCGCCCCTGGCGGTTTAGGAATGAGCGCTTGATGCCGCATGCTTGGCGATAGTTGCAAGGAAAATCGTCCAACTCTATTTCGTTCACATCTTCTTTCTAAATGTATTCAAAATCTGTTTATTAAGGTTATTTTGATATTATCGCCGCGCTGTTCATTTTCAACCAGGGGATTTCCGGCGTGGCGGTGAGTTCATTCGATGCCCTTTTCGAGCATGGCTTGTGCGAAGCGGAGCGGCTTCATCTGCGCCGATCGGTCCGGGTGTTCGAACGGGCAGCGCCGGGCCGCAGCCTGCACGACGGGCGCGAGCTTCTGAATTTCTGCAGCAACGACTACCTGGGACTGTCCCGGCATCCGGCGCTCGCCGCGATGGCCTGCGAGCGCACCCGGCGGGATGGGACCGGCGCAACCGCCTCGCGGCTGGTCTGCGGCGCCGATCCCTTCTGCGCCCGCATCGAAGCACGGCTCGCCCGCGCCAAGGGCACGCAGGCCGCATTGCTGTTTTCCTCCGGGTGGCAGGCCAACGCGGCGGTGTTGCCGGCGCTGTTGCGGGCCTTCGGCCCTTCGGTCCAGGTGTACGTCGATCGCCTCGTCCATGCCAGCCTGCATCAGGGTTGCCGGGCAGCAGGCGTCCGCGAGATCCGTTTCCGCCACAATGACCTGGATCATCTCGAGGCCTTGCTGCGCGCGCGCGCCGGGAGGCCCGGGCGCCGCATCATCGTGACGGAAAGCGTATTCAGCATGGACGGCGACCGGTGCGACGTGGCGGCGCTCGCCGCCCTGGCGCGGCGCCATGAGGCCTTCCTGTATCTGGACGAGGCCCATGCCACGGGCGTGCTGGGTCCGGACGGGATGGGCCTGTCCGGCCTGGGCGGCGGGCGGGTCGATCTGGCGATGGGCACATTCAGCAAGGCGTTGGGCGGCTTTGGCGCCTATGTTGCCGGCTCGCGGGCGCTGTGCGATTACTTGGTCAATGCCTGTTCGGGGTTCATCCATACGACCGCGTTGCCGCCGGCCGTGCTGGGCGCCATCGACGCGGCGCTGGATCTGATCCCAGGGATGCGGGCCGAGCGCGAGGCGCTGGCGGCCGGCGCCGACGCCCTGCGTGGCGCGCTGCATGCACTGGGTCTGGACACGGGCGCGTCGAGCACGCAGATCGTGCCTGTCCTGGTCGGCGACGAGCGCCGGGCGCTGGCCTTGAGCCAGGCGCTGGAAGCGCGCGGTGTGCTGGTGACCGCCATCCGCCCGCCCACCGTGCCGCGCGGGACCAGCCGTCTGCGCATCGCGCTCAGCGCCGCGCATACGCGTGCGGATGTCGATCGGTTGCTCGAAGCCCTGACGCAGGCACTGGAGGCCGGCGCATGACCGCTGCCTGGCCACGGGCAGCGGCCGCGCCGGCCCGCGAGACGCCCACGCTCGTGTTCGCGCACGGCTGGGGGTTCGATGCCGGTTTCTGGGATGCCGTGCGGGTTCGCTTGCAGGCCTGGCCGCAGCGGGCGCTGGAACGGGGCTATTTTGACCCGGGTCCGCCGCCTGACGGGGCCTTGCCCGAGGGGCCGCTGGTGGCGATCGGCCATTCCTTCGGCTATTTGCACCTGCTGGAGCGGCTGGCCCAGCGGGGGACGCAGCTCTGCGCCTGGGTCTCCATCAACGGCTTCGCCCGCTTCGGCGCCGGCGATGATTTTCCTCATGGCGTGGATCCGCGCCTCATGCGGCGCATGCTGTCCCGGCTGGAGGCCTCTCCCTTGGCGGTGGTCGACGAATTCCGGCGCCGTTGCGGCGCGGCCCCCGCGGCTGGCTCGCCTTGCCTGTCGACCCTGGCGAATGATCTTCGGGCGATGCAGACCCTGGATCTGCGTGATCACGTCCGCGTCCGCGCCGTGCCCATGCTGGCGCTGGCGGGGACGGCGGACCCCGTGGTGCCGGTCCGCATGGCGGCGCAGGCCCTGCCTGCCTGCGGCATCGACTGGCTGCGGGACGGCGGGCATCTGCTTCCCCTGGAAGCGCCGGACTGGTGCGCCATGCGCATCGCCGGGTTCCTCACGCGCCACGGCATGGCGCCCGCTGCGGTGGCGGGAGACCGGACATGCGCCGCGACCCACGCCACCGGGGAAGCCGCCCGCCGTTCGCGGCAGCCCCGCTCCGGCGGCATCGGCGCACGCTTCGGCGCGGCGGCCGGCGGGTATGATCGCCACGCCGGCGTGCAGCGCGAGGTCGCCTCGCGGCTGGCGGCGAGGATCGCCCGGCTCGACTTGCCGGACCGGCCCCGCATCCTTGAAATCGGTTGTGGCACGGGCCTGTTCACCCGCATGCTGGGTGAGCATTTCCCCGAGGCGGAATGGACGATCACGGATGTGTCTCCCGCCATGCTGGAGCAGGCGCGCCGCAGCCTGCGCCTGGGGGGCGTCAGCCGCTATCAGGTGATGGATGGAGAAAACCCCCGTCCGGAAGGCGGCCCGGGGGGCTTCGATTTGATTTGTTCCAGCATGGCCTTGCAGTGGTTCGAGGATCCCGCGTTGGGATTGGCGCGGCTGGCGACGTTCCTGGCGCCCGCCGGACATCTGGCTGTCGCTCTGCCGGTGGACGGCACATTCTCCGAATGGCGCCGGGCGCACGAGACCGTGGGATTGCGCCCGCGCATGATCCGCTTTCCCCGTCCCGAAGACTTGCACATGGCGTGCGGGGGCATGGCGGCGCGGATCGACGTGGAGCGCATTGTCGATGAGTGTGGCGGCGCGCTGGCCTTTCTGCGCGGACTCAAAGGGGTGGGCGCGACAGCCCCCCGGGCGGCGTCCCGACCCCTGTCCCCGCCGGCCCTGCGCCGTGTCTGCGCCGAATTCGATCGTGCCGGCGGACGCTGTTCTTATCTGATCGCCTATGGTCTGTGGCGCCGGCGGGGTGGTCACGCACACAAGGAAACCGCTTCATGAACGTATCGGCCTCCGCCGGGAAAATCCGCTCCGGCGTGTTCGTCACGGGGACTGACACCGACGTGGGCAAGACCCTGGTCTCGGCGATCCTGACCAAGGCCTGGGGCGCCGATTATTGGAAACCGTACCAGACCGGCGTCGAATCCGCGCCCGGCGACACCGAAACCGTGTCGGCGCTGCTCGGCCCGGGTGGCGGCCATGTGCTGCATCCGCCCGCCTGTGTGCTGCGGGCGCCGCTGGCGCCCTGGGCGGCGGCCAGGGCGGAGGGCGTGGCGATCGAGATGGCCGGATTGCGGCCGCCCCGGACGGCCGCGCCGCTGGTGGTGGAGGGGGCGGGCGGTCTGTATGTGCCGGTGGACGAGCACGGCATGATGATCGACCTCGTCGTCCGGCTGGCGCTGCCGGTGGTCCTGGTGGCGCGCAGCACGCTTGGAACGATCAATCACACCTTGCTGAGCCTGCGGGCCTTGCGGGCGCGGGAACTGACTGTGCTGGGCGTGGTGATGAACGGTCCGCCGTCGCCCGGCAACCGTGAGGCGCTGGAGCGCTTCGGGCAGGTGCCGGTGATTGCGGAGATCCCGCCGCTGGAGCGGGTCGATGCGGCCTCGGTTGCCGCTCTGGCCGCCCGCATGCCGGATTTGGCGGCGTTGTCGCGGGCCGCACGGCCCGGGCGTTGAGGACGGGCGCGGTGTATGGGGTCAGGCAGCCCGGCGCGTCCGGTTGCGCCGCCATTCGATCAGGCCGATGGTGATGCCGCTGGCGCAGACGATGGCGATGCCCAGCCAGGACACCGGATCGGGAAACTGGCCCCAGATCAGCCAGCCCAGCGCGGCGGCGCTGACGATCTGGAAATAGACGAACGGCGCCAGCAGCGAAGCGGGCGCCCGCCGATAGGCCTGGATCTGCAGGAAATGTCCCAGGCAACCCCAGAATCCCGTGCCCAGCAGCACCAGCCATTGCGTGGCGGAGAGCCGCACGGCCAGCGCCGCGAGATCCCGCCAGTAGAAAGGCAGGGCCAGCATCATGAGCACACTGCCCACGGCGCCGCTCCAGATGAGGGTCGTATAGGGGTCGTCGACCGCCACCCGGCGTGACGAGAGATATTGCGAGGCCAGCGCGCAGGCCGTCATCAGGCCGAACAGCGTACCGGTCGGATCCAGCCCGGAGCCCGGGCGCACCACCACCAGCACGCCCAGCAGTCCGATGCCCGCAGCGATCCAGCGTGACAGGAAGGGGGGTTCCTTGAGCGCCCACGGCGCGATCGCCAGCACGATCAGGGGCGCCAGGAAATTGATCGCGGTGGCCTGGCCCAGCGGCAGATAATGCAGCGTGGTGAAGAACAGCATGGTGGCCGCCAGCATGGACAGGCCGCGTGTCACCTGGGCGCGCGGCTGGCTGCAGCGCAGGGCTTTCCAGCCGCGGGCCGGGATGATCGTGACCAGGGTCAGCGCCGTGTGTACCCCGTAGCGCAGCAGGCACACTACGAAGAGCGGCGCGCCGATGTCGGCGCCCATCAGGTATTTGCCGCTGGCGTCCAGACCCGACAGCGCCCACATGGAGACGATCAGCAGCAGGACGCCCGCCAGGGTCTGGCGGGCGGCGGGGCCGGGCGGCGGCGATGTGTTCACGGGTGCGTCCATCAAGGCCACAAAAGGACAGGGGCTTACAGAGTATTCTCTGTAAGCCCCTGATTTGTATGGCGCGGCTGGCAGGATTCGAACCCACGACCCCTTGGTTCGTAGCCAAGTACTCTATCCAACTGAGCTACAGCCGCTAAAGAAGCGAAATTATAACGTGCTTTTCATGGCTTGTCATGTCGCTTCTGGTGGCGCTTTTCAAAGCGCCTTTTCCAATCATCCCAGGCGGATCAACGGGCCGTCATCCGGCGCCATCAGCCATGCCTGAACTGGAAAGCGCGAAATCATACCACGGATCGTGTCGGCAGGCATCTGGGCGAAGGCCGTCGACAGTGCGTCCGCGGTCGTCGCGTCGGGCGCGCGCACGGTGACGCTGCGCCAGCGCGGCGTCGCCTGGCCCGTGTGCGGATCGAACAGGTGCGTGAAGCGTCCGGCGGGATCCAGCGGCGTGCCGTAGCCGCCCGAGGTGGCCAGCGCCTGATCGGACAGGTCGATGCTGTCCAGGATGCGGCCGGGGGCCCGGGGATCGGCGATGCCGGCGCGCCATGGACGGCCGGGCGCTGGCGAGCCCAGACTGCGGGCCTCGCCCATGTCGACCATGGCGTGCGCCAGGCCGTTGGCCCGCAGCAGTTCGGTCACCCGGTCGGTGATGTAGCCCTGGGCGATGCCGTTCAGGGTCAGCGCCATGCCCGGGCGCTCCAGCACGATCGCGTCCTCCTCGACGCGGATGGCGCGGTAGTCCACCTTGGTCAGCGCGGCCTGCAATTCGGCGGGCGCGGGGGGCAGCGGCCGGCCGGCGCGCGCCCGGGCGGCGTACAGGTCCCAAAGCACTTGCACGCTTGGGTCGAACAGGCCTCCGGTCCGCTCCCCGAAGGCGACGGCCTGGGACAGCAGACGGCTCAGGTCCGGAGGGGGAGCGTCCAGGCGGCCCTGGCGGTTCAGGCGCGTCAGGGCGCTGTCTTCGCGGTACAGGCTGAACACCCGCTCCAGCCGGTGGACTTCGGCGACGGCCATGCGCACCAGCCGTTCGGCGTGGTCGCGATCTGGATGCAGGAGCTGCAACTGCGCGTCGGCGCCCAGCGCGACGCCGCTCCAGGTGACGGGTTCGGGCCAGGGGCCGGAGTCGCGCAAGGCGGCGCGCAGGGGGCCGGGACCGATCAGGGCGGCGCTGGCGGCGAAGATGCCGAGAAACCGTCGGCGGGGGATGCGCAGTGTGTTCATGGATGGGCTCCGACGGGCTCGCGGTCCGCGCTGGTGGTGAGTTCGGGGGCGCGCAGGACGTAGTCTTCCGGCATGTCCTTGAAGCCGACGACGCGCCCGCCGTGGCGCGCGGCGTAGGCCTGGGCATCCTCCAGCCGGGAGAAGGGCAGGGCGTCGGGTGCGCCCATGCCGCCGACCGCGCCGCTTTCGATCAGGTAATGGGCGGTCCTGGCGTCGATCCAGGCGTCGACGGGGGGGTTGCCGTCCGGTCCCGCGCGGCCCATGTCCTGAACGTAGATGGCGATGATGGTTTTGGGTTCCTCGGGCAGGATCGTGTAGGCGAAGACTTCGCGGATGGTGGAGAACCAGACAGGGACGTCCCGGTCGCGCAGGAGGATCTGGCCCTTGGGGCCGACGTGTTCGTAGAGATTCATTCCGCAATAGTGGCCGACGGCCTCGTCGGTCATGGCCACGGGAGAAGGTGTGGAAGAGGATGCGCCGCCGCCGTTGCCGCAGCCGGCCAGCAGGGCGGACAGCAGGGCCGCGCCGATCAGGCGCGCCGCGCGTGACGTGTTCATAAGGCCCTCCGGTTGAAGACCAGGGCCGCCAGGCCGAGCGGCACGACGATCCAGAAAACCTGGGCCAGCAGCAGGACACCGGTGGACAATGTCGCCTGGTCGCTCAGGCCGGCCATCCCGGCGAACATGGCGATGTGTTCGTGGCCGGTCAGGTTCAGCAGGCGATAGACGTCGGTCGGGTTGAACAGCAGGATGGCGTTGAGCAGCGGGGCGGTGATGAGCCGGCCCTGGTCGGCCACCAGCGCGCCCAGCAGCACCATGTCGTAGATCACCACCAGGAACAGCCACACGCCGATGGCGATGCCTGCGGCGGTGGCGCGTTCCTGGACCAGGGCGCTGATCAGGTAGCCCAGCGACAGGAAACTGGCGCCCAGCAGGATGCTGGCGGCGATCAGCAGCGCGAAGGGCGTCCAGGCCGCCAGGTCCAGCCCGCCATGCGCGAGCTGCAGCGCCAGCCCGGCGATGCCGTAGCCCGCCACCGTGGCCAGCGCCAGGATGGCCAGATGACCGAGAAACTTGCCCGCCATGACCTGGCGTCGCGCGATGGGGTAGCTGAGCAGCAGGGCCATGGTGCCCCGGTCGATCTCGCCCACGATGGCGTCGTAGGACAGCAGCATGGCGATCAGCGGGATCAGGAAGATCGACAGGCTGGACAGGCTGACGACCGTGACGGTCAGGGGATCGACCTTGACGGTGCCGGTCGGCGCGCTGCCCAGGAAGCCCAGCGACAGGGCCAGCATGGCCAGCAGCGCGGTGATCGCAAGCACCCAGCGGTTGCGCAGGCCGTCGCGGATTTCCTTGCGGATCAGGATCAGGGTCGGATTCATGTGTCCTCCCGGCGCAGGAATTGCGCGTACATTTCGTCGAGTCCGGGGTGTTCCAGTTCGATGTCGTGGATGCCGGGGATGGCCTGGGCGTCCCGCAGCCGGCCCAGCTTATCGGCTTCGGCGCAGACCAGTTCGATGCGGCCGGCGCCGATGCGCCGCCAGCCTTCGGGGATCTGGATGGGGTCGGCGTCCAGTGTCAGGCGGATGCGCACCGGCAGGTCGGCCTCGCGGCGCAGGTCGCCCAGGCTGCCGTCCGCGATCTTCTGGCCCTTGCACATGACGATGACGCGATCGGCCAGGCCTTCGAGTTCGGCCAGGGCGTGGGTGGATAGCAGGATGGCGGCCCCGGCGTCGCGCAGTTCTCGCACGATGTCGTAGAACAGCAGCCGGGAAGCGGGATCCAGGCCGGTGGTGGGTTCGTCCAGCAGCAGCACCCGGGGCGAGCCGAGCAGTGCCTGGGCCAGGGCTAGGCGTTGGCGCATGCCTTTGGAATAGCCCCCTACCCGGCGCCGCGCGGCCTCGGCGATGCCCACGCGCGAGAGCAGGGCGGCGTTGCCGCCCGTGGACAGGCCTTTCAGATGAGCATAGAAGGCCAGGGTTTCGGTGCCCGTCAGCGACGGGTGCAGGGCCACGGTTTCCGGCAGGTAGCCGATATGGCGACGGGCGCGGGCGGCGGCCGGCGTGCCGGCGATTTCGCCCAGCACGCGCACCGAGCCGGTCTCGGGGCGGATCAGGCCCAGGATCAGCTTGATCAGGGTGCTTTTGCCGGCGCCGTTGTGGCCGGCCAGGATCACGCATTCGCCGGGTTCGATGAACAGGCTGACATTGTCCACGGCACGCATCGCGCCGTAGCGCTTGGTGACGGATCTCAGTTCGATCGGGGGCGCTGTGACGGTCATGGCAGGGCCTCGAGTTTTTTCAGGGTCGGCGTTTCCGGAACCCCCATCAGGGGGGCGCTGTCGATCACGCCGCCGGGCAGGATCGCGGGGAATTGGGACTGGGCCCAGCGGACGATGGTGACGGCCGGGCTGTTGAGCAGGAGCCGCGCGTTGGGCGCGCGCCAGACGACCTGGTCGATGAGGCCGTTGGGACGGTAGGCGGTGTCGGCGATGCCGTCGCCGTTCAGGTCGAAGGCGGACAGGTCGGACCAGTAGTTGCCGCGTCCGGCCTGCGACCATTCCAGGTAGCGGGTACCGACGTATTTCACCTGGTTCTGGTTGCCGACGAAGGCGTTGCCGTGGATGCGGTTGCCCTCGGAGCCCGTATAGTGGACGCCGATGCCGCAGTCCTGGAAATGGTTGCCGGCCAGTTCGTTCATGTTGGCGTTGTAGACGAACACGCACTTCTCGGCCCGCACGACCACGTTGCCGTCGATGACGGAGTCGTCCGTGGCGTTGAGCATCAGGCCCTGGTGCGCGCTGTCGACGGCGATGTTGTCGCGCACGCTCAGGCGGCGCGAGAACATGATCGCGTAGCCGATCTCGTTGCCGCGCGACACGTTGCCGCTGACCTCGCTGTCGTTGGTGTACATGTAATGCACCGCGTAGCGCAGGTCGTGAAAGACGTTGCGGCTGAAGACGTTTTCGCGGCTGTTGTTCGAGAAGATCCCGTCGCGGCCTTCGGAGATGTCGTTGTCCAGCACTTTCGAGCCGGGGGCGTTCCACACGGTCACGCCGTTGCCGCGCTCGTTCACACGCAGTCCGGTGTTGCCGACGATGCGGTTGCGCGCCACCAGGGCGTCGCGCGCGCCCCACAGGTAGACGCCGACGGAGTTGTCGATGATGTCGTTGTCCTCGACGCGGGCGCGGGCGGCGGTCTTGTCCAGGAAGACACCCGCGTCCATGTCGGGCAGGCTCAGGCCCGAATGGCGAACCGTCAGGTGCGTCAGGACGACGTCCTCGGCCCTGACCCAGATGGTGCGGCCCTGGCGCTCGCCCAGGATGCGGGCGCCGCGGTCGGCCGGCCCCTGCAATGTCAGGGGCTTGTCGATGACGAGGTTGCCGGGATAGTCGCCCGGCGCCAGGTTCAGGACGTCGCCCGGCGCCGCCGCCGCGATCGCGGCCCGCAGGTCGGAACCCGCGGGCACGTCGATCACGGCGGCCGTCGCACGGATGGCCGAGGCCATCAGTGCGACCAGGACAATGCCCCCAAGCCGCGCCTTCGGCCTGCCGCTCCACAAAGGGGGGCGTTTTGCCTTGGGGCGGCCCGGCGGCACAATCGTCCTGTCGGGGGAGCGACGCATCACCATCAAGCCTTCAATGAACATCAGGCCTTCTTCGGCTTGACGTACATCTGGCCCGACATTTCCATGTGCAGCGCATGGCAGAACCACTGGCAGTAATACCAATGCACGCCGGGCCGCGAGGCCGTGAAGGTGACCGACGAGGTCGCCTGCGGTCCGATTTCCATGGCAATGCCATAGCCCGTCAGCGTGAAGCCGTGGGTCAGGTCCTCGATGCGTTCCATGTTGGTGACCACGACGGTGACTTCGTCGCCCTCGTTGACCTCGAAGCTGGGCAGGCTGAACACCGGCGCCACGGCGATCATGTAGACGCGCACCTTGTTGCCGTCGCGGATGACGTTCGAGGCGGATTCCAGAGTGACGCCGTCCTTGGCGGCCATCTGGCGGACATCTTCCCACATGGGGTCGTTGCGGTCCCAGATGTGCTTGGGGCGGACCTTGGAGCGGTGCACCAGCAGCATGTCGTGCGGTTCGGCGAAGCTGGGGCCGTCGTGCACCAGTTTCATCTCGTCGCCGGAAATGTCGATCAGCTGGTCGTTTTCCGGCTTCAGCGGGCCGACGTTCAGGAAGCGGTCCTTGGAGAATTTGTTCAGCGACACCAGCCACTTGCCGTCGGCTTCCTTGGTCTCGCCCATCGTGGTGTGGTTGTGGCCAGGCTGGTAGTGCACGTCCAGCTTCTGGATGATGGGATCGACCTTTTCGCCCTTGTAGGCCTGCTTGGCCTTTTCGATGTTCCACTTGCACACCTGGCNNAGGCGTTGCCGCGGCCGTCGAAGGCCGTGTGCAGGGGCCCCAGGCCCAGTTGCGGTTCGGCCACGACCACGTCGCGTTCTTTGATCTTGTCGTCGAACAGATCATCGAGCTTGCGCACGTCGATCACCGTGACGGTGGGCGAGAGCTTGCCGTTGAACACCACGTGGATGCCGTCGGGCGCGGCGTTGCAGCCGTGCGGCGAGTTGGGAACCGGAATGTAGCGCGTGTATTTCGAGCCCTTGCGGCCGTCGATGACGGGCACGCCGTTCATTTCCTTGTAGTCGCCGTTCTTGACGGCTTCCTCGATGCGCTTGAGGTTGAACACCACCGCCCAGTCCTGCTCGTTGGCGGACATCTCGGTGACGGACAGGCCCTTTTCGGAGTTGTAGCAGGTGGCGAAGGAGTATTTGCCCTGGTAGTCGGCGTCGCCGTTGTCCAGGTTGCCGTCGACCAGGACTTGCCAGGCCACCTTCATGGTCTCGCCGTCCACGGCGGTGTAGATGGCCCAGAAGTTCTTCTTCGGGTCGTCCATCACGGAGCCGTCGTTGGGCAGCGGCACGATGTGCTCGCCATTGCAGAAGACGTAGCCGGTCTTTGGATAGCGCTGCGGGCGCAGGCCGTGGATGCCGTCGGCGTTCGGAATCTCGAGGATCTTGTCGGTCTTCATCACATCGCAGCGGATGCGGGCCACGCGGGTGTTGGCCTTGTCGTTGATGAAGATGTAGCGACCGTCGTAGGTGCCGTCCGTGAAGGACATGTGCGGGTGGTGCGCGTCGCCGTTGGGCAGTACCGGCATGTGGTTCTCTTCGAGGAACTTGCGCGTCTCGGGCGTCAGGTGCTCGTTGAGGATCTTGCGGCTTTCGTTGGTGCGGCCCCAGCCCGTGGCGCTGCACATGTTGAAGACCGGGATGCGCATGAGTTCGCGCATGGACGGCAGGCCCAGGATGCGGACCTCGCCCGACTGGCCGCCCGAATTGAAGGCGTAGTATTCGTCCAGCTCACCGGGGGCGACTTCGACGCTCTGATGGCCTTTCTTCTTGTCCTTGTCATCCTTGGCATTGGCCGTCAGATGGGTAGCGCCGACGGCGGCGGCGCCCGTCAGGGCGGCTGTGCCGAGGAATCCTCGCCGGCTCAGGCCGGATTTGTCGCGGGTGTGGTCGGACATGGTGTTCTCCCTAGGGTTGTGGGCATAGCGTCCAGGCGCGATGGCCGGGGTATGGCGCTATGGGTTCGACGAAACGGGTTGCGGGTCGGACGACGGGTCGCGCGGGCGCACGGTCGGCTTGCGGCTGGCGACGACCTCTCCCGGCATGCCGGCGTCCGGCGGCGGCGCCTTGTGGCGCTTGAGCTTGGCGTTCTTCTGGATGAGGTGCGGGCAGCGTTTTTCGTTGTGGTAGAGCTGCTGGCAGTTCAGGCACTGGATGCATTCGTTCGGATTGATGTCGCCTTCGGGATTGATGGCCTGCACGGGGCAGTCCACGGCGCACAGCTGGCAGGGGTTGCCGCAGGTCTTGTAGCGGCGGAGCCAGTCGAAGATGCGCAGCCGCGCGGGAATCGCCAGGGCGGCGCCCAGCGGGCACAGGTAGCGGCAGTAGAAGCGTTCGATGAACAGCCCCGCCAGCAGCAGCACGGCGGCGAAGATCACGAAGGGCCAGTCGCGCACGAACTTCAGGATGATCGCGGTCTTGAAGGGCTCGACTTCTGCGAATTTTTCCGCCGTGCCCAGCTCGTACAGCGAGATGCCGAACAGGATCAGGAAAATGATGTATTTCAGGCCGGCCAGGCGGGTGTTCAGGCCGTGCGGCACCTTGATCTGGGGCACGTGCAGCTTTCTGGCGACCTGGTTGGTCAGTTCCTGCAGGGCGCCGAAGGGGCACAGCCAGCCGCAGAACGCGCCGCGGTTCCAGAAGATCAGGGACATTGCCGTGGCGACCCACAGGATGAACACGATCGGATCCATCAGGAAGTATTCCCAGCTGAAGTCCGTGCGCAACGATGTGGTGAACGTGAGCACATTGACGACCGAGAGCTGCGCCTGGGCGTACCAGCCGATCCAGAACAGCGTGAAGATCAGGAACACGGTGCGGAAGCGCTTGTAGAAGACCTCGTGCTTGACGATCTGGTTCTGGAAGAAGAACACCATGATCAGGGTCAGCAGCGCAACCGAGATGATGGCGATCTGCACGGTCTTGGCGACCCAGATCTGCTTCCACAGCGCGGGGGCGGCTTCTTCCGCGTCCGCGATCGGCTGCTGTTCGATGGCCGCTGGCGTTCCGGCCGCGCCGCCCGCCGCCGGCGCAGCCTGCTCGGGCCGGGCCTCTGCCTTGGTGAAGGACTTGGGCAGAGCGTAGTTCAGCACGAAAGCGGTAAAGGCTTTTTCCTTCACGCTGACCACGCGCTGCACGGTCAGTTGCAGGCGCCACGGTTCGACCGGGTCGAAGACGGCGTCCGCGGGGACGGTGAACAGCGCGACCTCGCGGAAGCTCGGCGATCCTGCGGCCAGCAGGTCTGCCAGCCGCTGGTGGTCCAGGTCGGTGAAACGGAAGCTGTTCTCTTCCTGGATGATCTCGATGCGGTCGAACACCCCGCCGCGCACGTAGCCCGAACCCTTGAAGGAGTAGCCGTTGCCGGCGATCAGGATGGCCTGCTGGCCGGGGGCGAGACGGTCGCGCAGGTAGTTGTACTCGGCGTCGCCCAGCAGGCTGCGGCCGATCGTCGGCACGCTCACCAGGGCGGCGTACAGGTCGATGAAGGTGTCCTGCGGCTCACCGGGCTCGGGGTGTGCGATGGCGCCCTGGCGGCCGGTTTCTTCGAAAGCTTTGTTGACGTCGGACACGGTCAGGCGCAGGTGTCCGATCGCGCCGGACTGCTGCAGCGCGTCCCACGACTCCGTGCCGGTCCGCGCCATATCGATGGCGCGGTGTTCGACGGGCGCGGCCTGGGTCTGGCCTTCCCGGCCGATGCCGTAGTGGCGGGCGACGGCCAGCACGGACCGCGTCAGGCTGTCGCCGATCACCATCAGGGTGACGGTGGCGCCGCTGATGATGTCCACGGGGGGGGGCGCACCGGGGCGCGGCGGCTCCTTGACGTAGTTCTTGCCGACGTAGCCGTCGATGAAGGCCTGCACTTTGGCTTCCGGGATGCCGATCAGCACGATGGGTTCATGGTGCTCGACCAGCCGGGCGCCGACGATTCCGCCGTCCAGGGACAGTCCCACGACGATGTCGATCGGTTTGCTGGAATAGCCCCGGGTGTTGACGATGTCGGTGGTCAGGTAGACGTAGCCGAGCATNNCCGGCGCCGAGCGGGGTGCCGCCCTGGCCGAACTTGAACGCCTGCTGCGCGCCGCCCGCCTGGGGCGCGGATGCCGCTCCGGCCGGCGGGACGATCAGACAGGACCACAACAGGAGCAGGGAGGCGATCCAGATCAGGCCAAAGGACCGTGACCGTCGAAGTGTGGCGAAGCGGCGCATGAAGGGAGGCGGAGGGGTGACTGGAAGATGTCACCATCCTAGCCGCGGGGGTTAACCCCGGCCTTGCGCCGGATCAAGAAAGTCTTAAACGCGGCTGAACATGCGGGCCGCGCAGCGAAAGGCGGGGGATCGCGGGCCACACCGCACAGGCAGGACCGGCCTACCCTTTGGTTTTCGGTTTCGGCGCCCGGCTGACCGCCGGGTGGCCCGGCACGAAGAAGCGCAAGGGTTTCGCGGCCCACTCGCCCGCGTAGTCCACGCCGATGCGCGGGCCTGCGGCGATCTCGGTGGGCGCTGGGGTGTCGTCCCGGGCGAGCCACAGGGTGTCGCCGCACAGATCGATGCCGTAGTGGTCCCGGGTCACGCCCATGGCGCGGCACAACCGGCCCGGTCCGCTGGTGGACGTGTCCAGGCCCCGCACGGGCGCCAGCGCCCGCAGCAGCACGGCCGTGCCGCTGCCCTCGGGGCCTGTGACGACGTTCATGCAATGGTGCATGCCGTAGATCAGATAGACATAGGCGTGGCCCGGCGGGCCGAACATGGCCTTGGTGCGCGCCGTGCGTCCACGCGAGGTGTGGGCCGCCAGATCGCCGGGGCCCAGGTAGGCCTCGACCTCGACGATGCGGCCGATGCGTAGCCCGTCCGGCGCGTCGTGCACCAGCAGGCGGCCCAGCAGGTCGCGGGCCACGGTTTCGGCGGGACGGTTGTAGAAGGCGCGGTCGAGCCGCCGGCAATCGCCCTGGATCGGGTCGGCGGGTGTGACGAGCCGGGCGATGCCGGGCATGTCAGCCTTGGCCCGCCGCGGCTGACAGCCGGTCCATCAGCCGTGACTGCTCGGCCGGGGGCAGGAACGAAGCCTTCAGGCTGTTGGCGGCCAGCGTGACCAGCTCGTCGCGGGACAGGTCCAGGGCTTCGGCGCTGGCGACGTAGTTGTCCAGCACGTAACCGCCGAAATAGGCCGGATCGTCTGAATTGAGGGTCACGATCGCGCCCGCCCGAAGCAACCGGGCCAGGTTGTGGTCGCGCAGGTCACGGACCACGCCCAGTTTCAGGTTCGACAGGGGGCAGACCGTCAGCGGCACGCGGCGCCGGATCAGGTCCCTCAGCAGTTCGGGATCCTCGCTGCTGCGCACGCCGTGGTCGATACGGGCGACCCTGAGGGTGTCCAGGGCGCCGCGTACATATTCGGCCGGACCTTCCTCGCCCGCGTGGGCCACCAGCCGAAAGCCCAGCTCGGCGCAGCGCGCATAGACCCGGGCGAATTTTTCCGGCGGATTGCCGCGCTCGGACGAGTCCAGGCCTATGCCGATCCACAGGTCGGCATAGGCCTCGCGCAGCGGCAGCGCGGCTTCCAGCGTGGCGAATGCATCGTCTTCGGACAGGTGCCGCAGGAAACTGAGCAGCAGATAGCCGCTGATGCCCAAGGTGTCGCGGGCCTCGCGCAGGGCGCGCGCCAGCCCTGCGAACACGGTGTCCATCGCGATGCCACGCTGTGTGTGCGTCTGCGGGTCGAACATGAGTTCCGCGTGAACGACGCCGTCGGCGTGGGCACGGCGCAGGTAGGCCATGGCCAGGTCATGGAAATCCTGTTCCGTGACCAGAACGCCGGCGCCGGCGTAGTACAGGTCCAGGAAGGACTGCAGGTCGGTGAACCGGTAGGCGTCGCGGACGGCCTGGACGTCCGCGTAAGGCAGGGTGACGCCATTGCGCCCGGCCAGTTCGAACATCATTTCCGGTTCGAGCGTGCCTTCGATGTGCAGGTGCAGTTCGGCCTTGGGCAGCGTGCGCAGCCAGTCGCGCCATTCGTGATCGTGGGAGTCGGCCATGGGGGTTCCAGTCGGGCTCAACGGGCTCCCATTATAGGCAGGGGGCTGCGTCGCGGCTTGCAAGGCGCTCGGATTCGTCTGGCACGGAGCATCTCCAGCCGGGGCAGCCCTCCACCTCGCGCCTTGCAAGGCGCTCTGATTCGTCTGGCATATGACAGTCCTCAATGGACTGTCATATGTCCCGACTCATCCAGGCCGCCCAGGCGAGGGTCAGCCAGGACAGGATCATCAGCAGGCCGCCGGCTGGCGTGATGGCGCCCAGGGCACGTGTGCCCGTCAGCACCAGCGCATACAGGCTGCCGCTGAAGACGATCAACCCCGCCAGCATCAGGCCGCCCGCCCAGGCGGCCGGCGACGGTGCCAGGCGTGGCCACAGGGCGGCCACCAGCAGCAGCCCGGCGCCATGGATCAACTGGTATTGGGCGGCGGTGCGCCAGACCTCGAGCAGATCGGGGGCGACCAGCCGCCGCAGGCCGTGCGCCCCGAAGGCGCCGGCGGCCACGCCCAGCGCCAGGACCAGGGCGCCGCACAGAATCAGGAAACGGGGTGTCACATCGGGTCTCCGGAATGAGTCACGGGTCGATTGTATCCGTGCGGACCGGAAGCGCCGGTCGCGCGGGGAGGACCCCCGGCGCCTTGGGGGCGCATGACCTGTCTTCCGCCGGGAATCGCGGGTAGACTGGGCTGGTGGTCATGGCGGGAGGACATTGGATGCATCTCGAAGACATGGCGCGGGCGTCGCCGGGGGCCGACAACCAGGTGCCGGATCTGCCCGACTGCAATCTTTACCTGACGGACGATGCGCTGGTCGAAGGCGTGCGCCGCGAAGGCGCCGGTGGGCGAGAGGCCGAACTGGAAGCCTGGGGCGCCCGGCTGGGACGCGCCGGACTGTTCCGGCTGGCCGCCGAAGTCAACCGCCAGTGCCCGGAACTGCGGGCGTTCGACCGCCGGGGCGCGCGCATCGACGTGGTGGAATTCCATCCCGGGTGGTCCGAATTCCTGTCGCTGGCCTTCGCCCAGGGCATGCACGGCGGCGCCTGGACCGATCCGGGGCCAGGTGCGCAGGTGGCCAGGGCCGCGCATTATCTGATGCACGGCCAGGTCGAGGCCGGTTCCCTGTGTCCGGTGACCATGACCAGCGCCGCCATTCCGCTGCTGGCGCGCGAGCCCTGGTTCGCCGATATCCGGCCGCTGCTGGCCGGCCGCGAGTATGACGGGCGCGACGCTCCCCTGGCGGGCAAACGCGCCATGATGATCGGCATGGGCATGACCGAGCGGCAGGGCGGTTCCGATCTGCGCGCCAACCTGAGCCGGGCCGAGCCGCAGGGCGGGGACTGGTTCCGCCTGACGGGCCACAAATGGTTCTTTTCCTCGCCCATGTCGGACGCGCACCTGGTGCTGGCGCGGGAAGGTGACGGACATTCCTGCTTCTACATGCCCCGCTGGCTGGACGACGGTCGCCGCAATCCGGTGCGCATCCTGCGGCTCAAGGACAAGCTGGGCAATCGTTCCAACGCCAGCGCCGAGGTCGAGTTCGAGGGCGCGATGGCGCGCCGGATCGGCGAGGCGGGCCGGGGTATCGCCACACTGATCGAAATGGCGTCCTGCACCCGCCTGGACTGTGTGCTGGGCAGCGCGGCCCTGATGCGCCAGGCACTGGTCCAGGGCCTCCACCATGCCCGCCGCCGACGGGCCTTCGGCCGCCTGTTGATCGATCAGCCCCTGATGCGGCAGGTTCTGGCCGACCTGGCCCTGGAAAGCGAAGCCGCCACCGCCCTGGCGCTGCGTCTGGCGCGTGCCTTCGACCATCCCGAAGAGCCCGCCGAACAGGCGCTGCGACGACTGCTGACGCCGGCGGCGAAATTCTGGGTCTGCAAGCGGGCCATCGACGTGACGGCCGAATGCATGGAGGTCTGGGGCGGCAACGGTTACGTCGAGGACGGCCCCATGGCCCGCCTGTACCGCGAGGCGCCGGTGAATTCCATCTGGGAAGGCTCGGGCAACGTCATGTGCCTGGATGTGCTGCGGGCCGTCCGTCAGGAACCCCGATCCGTCGCCCGGATGGTCGATGGGCTGGGCCGGGCGCATCCGGGCGAGCCGGCCTTGCGGGCCGCGGCCGACCGCCTGCTGGCGGCTCTGGCGCTCGACGCGGACGGGCAGCAGGCGATGGCCCGGATGATCGCCCGGGATCTGGTGCTGCTGGTTCAGGCGGATCTGCTGCTGCGCCATGCGCCCGATGCGGTGTCCCGCCCCTTCGTGGATAGCCGCCTGGGCGTCGCCGGCGGAGACGCGTTCGGCGCCCGGCCAACGGCGCTGTCCTCGGACGCGCTGTTGCGGCGGGCCTGGCCGGACTAGGGTCTGTCCGGACGAACTGCGCAATCCCCTTGATTCGTGCAACAGGCCACACCGCCGTTGCGCCACTACAATGGGCGCATGATTTCTGTTTCGTCCGCATGCGCCCGACGCTCCGCTTCCGCCCGGATCCCGCCGGCCGGGCTCCTCCTGGCATTCTGCATGGCCCTCGCCGGCCTGATCCGGCCGGCCCTGGCGGAGGCTGCCTATGCGCTTCAGGGGCGGATCGTGAATGTGTCCGACGGCGATACCCTGACGCTGCTGGCCGGGCGTGACCGTCACCGGGTCAGGCTGGCCAGCATCGACGCTCCGGAAACCGGACATGGCCGCCAGCGGCCTGGTCAGCCGTTCGCCCAGGCGGCCCGCAAGGCCCTGGCCGACCTGGTGGCCGGCAAGACACTGACCCTGCGCTGCTTCGAGCGGGACCGCTACGCGCGTGACGTCTGCGACGTGCCGCTGCCCGACGGCCGTACGGCCAATCGCGTCATGGTCGAGACCGGTCTGGCCTGGGCCAACCGGCAGGGCGGTGGCAAATACCTGCGCGACGAGGCCATGACCGGTCTGGAGCGCCAGGCGCGGGACCGGCGCCTGGGCCTGTGGCGCCAGCCCGGCGCCATTGCGCCCTGGGATTGGCGCTGGCAATGCTGGGATGCGCTTGAAAATGGCCGATCAACCTCCATCTGTTGATCATGACACTTAAAGTATTCGACCTCTCGTGCGAGCATGAACACGTCTTCGAAGGCTGGTTCTCGTCACAGGACAGCTATCAGGACCAATTGTCCCAGGGACTGGTGCGCTGCCCCGTCTGCCATAGCGACCAGATCACGCGCCGGGTTTCGGCCCCGCACCTGAACGTCAGTCACTTGCGCACCGAACCGGCCACCCCGCGCGCCGACTCCGCGCCCCAGGCCAGAGCGGCGGTCGCGGCGCCGTCCGGCGATCAGATGGCCCGCCTGCAGGCCGAAGTCCTGCGCCAGATCCGCCGCATCGTGCGTCAGACCGATGATGTCGGCGCCCGGTTTGCCGACGAGGCCCGCCGCATGCACAGCGGCGAGATCGAGGAACGTCCCATCCGCGGCACGGCTTCGGTCGAGGAATGCCGTGAGCTGGTGGACGAAGGCATTTCCATCATGCCGATTCCCGATATCCTGGACGACGACCGGCTGCAATAGGCGCCTGCCTCGTCCGCATGGGAATCGCGGGCGAAGAAAATGAAAAAACCGGGCCTGGGCCCGGTTTTTCGCATTCGCGGCGCGGAAATCACATCACCCGGCTGCGGTATTCGTTGGTGCGGGTATCGATTTCGATCTTGTCGCCAATGTTGCAGAACAGCGGCACGGACAGTTCGTAACCGGTGTTGATCTTGGCGGGCTTGA
>DISE01000025.1 GCA_002421865.1 Castellaniella sp. UBA6218 | reverse complement strand
GCCGCCAGGCCGATCATGCTGTGCATGAAGGCGATCAGCTCCGGCATCTTGGTCATCTGGACCTTGCGCGCCAGCAGGGTGCCGATACCGCCGCCGACCACCAGGCCGGCGAGCACGCGTCCCAGACCCGCGATGGTCGCACCTTCGCGCGCCAGGCCGACGATGAGCGCCGCCGTGGTCAGGATGGCGATCGCCATGCCGATCATGCCGAAGGCATTGCCCCGGCGCGAGGTGGTGGGGTGGGAAAGGCCCTTGAGCGCCTGGATGAAGCAGACCGAGGCGACCAGGTAGAGCAGGGTGGCGAGATTGGCCGAGATCATGCCTGGCCTCCCTTGCGTTCCTTTTTCTTGAACATTTCCAGCATGCGCTGGGTGACCAGGAAGCCGCCGAAGACGTTCACCGCCGCCAGGGCCACGGCGAACACGCCCATGGACTGCGCCAGGCCGCCGTCGGTCAGGCCGGTCGCCAGCATGGCGCCGACGATGACGATGGCCGAGATGGCGTTGGTCACGGCCATCAGCGGGGTGTGCAGGGCCGGGGTCACGTTCCAGACCACGTGGAAACCCACGTAGACAGCCAGCACGAAGATGATGATGTTGATCAGGGTGGGGTTGACGGCTTCCATCAGGCGCTCCTCAGGACCTGGCCGTCCTTGCAGACCAGGCAGGCTTTGATGATGTCGTCGTCGGCCGGCGGGGCGTAGCGGCCCTCGGCGTCGATGACGAGTTTCAGGAAATCGAGCACGTTGCGCGCATAGAGCGCGGAAGCGTCGGTCGCCAGCAAGGCGGGCAGGTTGGTCAGTCCGACCAGGGTGACGCCGCCGCGCTCGACGACCTCGCCGGGCACCGACAGCGGGCAGTTGCCGCCGCGCTCCACAGCCAGGTCGACGATGACCGAGCCGGGTTTCATGGCGGCGACCGTGTCCGGCTGGATCAGGGTCGGTGCCGGTCGGCCTGGGATCAGGGCCGTGGTGATGACGATGTCGGCCTGTTTGCAACGTTCGGCCACCAGGGCGGCCTGGCGCGTCATCCACGCGGCCGGCATGGGCCGGGCATAGCCGCCCACGCCTTCGGCGATCTCGCGTTCCTCGTCGGTCTCGTAGGGCACATCGATGAACTTGCCGCCCAGCGATTCGACCTGCTCACGCGCGGCGGGCCGCACATCGGAGGCCTCGGCCACGGCGCCCAGGCGGCGCGCGGTGGCGATGGCCTGCAGGCCCGCCACGCCCGCGCCCAGGACGACCACGCGGGCCGCCTTCAGGGTGCCGGCAGCGGTCATCATCATGGGGAAAATGCGGCCGTAATACTGGGTGGCCAGCAGCACGGCCTTGTAGCCGGCCAGATTGGCCTGAGACGACAGCACATCCAGGCTCTGGGCGCGGGTCGTGCGCGGCGCGGCCTCCAGGGCGAAGGCCGTCAGGCCGGCGCCGGCCAGGGCCGCCAGGCCGTCGGCGTCGAAGGGGTCCAGCATGCCCAGCAACACGGCGCCCGGTTTCATGCGGCCCAGTTCGGACGCATCCGGCCGGCGGACTTTCAGGACCAGCTCGCTGCCCAGGGCGGCCTGGGCGTCGGCCAGTTCGGCGCCTGCCTTCTCGTAGTCGGCGTCGGGGTAGCGGGCTGCCGTGCCGGCCCCGCGCTCGATCCGCACCCGATGGCCGGCCTGCACCAGCTTCTTGACGGTTTCAGGCGTGGCGGCGACCCGGGTTTCGCCCGGCAGGGTTTCGCGGGGAATGCCTACCTGCATGGCGGCCTCCCGGAGACTGTGCGGCGGTATTGCTGCATGAGATTTCCTTGAATATCTTGAGGGTTGGGGCGGGACGGCGCCGGCTCAGCGGCTGGCGTCCAGCGCCTGGCGCAGATCGTCGAGGATGTCGTCGATGTGCTCGATACCGATGGACAGGCGGATCATGTCTTCGCCGACACCGGCACGAGCGAGTTCTTCGGGGCTGAGCTGGCGGTGCGTGGTCGAGGCCGGATGGCAGGCCAGGGACTTCGCGTCGCCGATGTTCACCAGCCGCAGGATCAATTGCAGGGCATCGATGAATCGGGCGCCTGCGGCGAGACCGCCCTGGATGCCGAAGGACAGGATGCTGGCAGGCAGCCCGCCCATGTATTTTTCCGCCAGGGCGTGCTCCGGATGGTCCGGCAGGCCGGCATAGTTCACCCAGGCGACCTGCGGGTGGTCCTTCAGGAAGCGGGCCACGGCCAGGGCGTTGGCGCAGTGGCGTTCCATGCGCAGGGCCAGGGTTTCGATGCCTTGCAGCACCAGAAAGGAATTGAAGGGCGAAATCGCGCCGCCGGTGTTGCGCAGGGGGACGACGCGGCAGCGGCCGATGAAGGCGGCCGGCCCGAAGGCTTCGGTGTAGACCACGCCGTGGTAGGACGGGTCCGGTTCATTCAGCATGGGAAAACGGTCGCGGTGCTCGGCCCAGGGGAATTTGCCGCTGTCCACGACGGCCCCGGCGATGCTGGTGCCGTGTCCGCCCATGTACTTGGTCAGGGCGTGCACCACGATGTCGGCGCCCCACTCGAAGGGGCGGCACAGCGCGGGTGAGGCCACGGTGTTGTCGACGATCAGCGGGACGCCGCGGCGGTGGGCGGCCTGGGCGATGGCCTCGATGTCGACGATGTTGCCCGCCGGGTTGCCCACGGATTCGCAGAACACGGCCTTGGTGCGGTCGTCGATCAGGGCCTCGATCGCCGCCACGTCGTCGTGCGGCGCGAAGCGGACCTCGAGCCCCTGGCGCGGGAAGGTATGGGCGAACAGATTGTAGGTGCCGCCGTAGAGCTTGCTGGTCGCGACGATATTGTCGCCGGCCTGGGCGATCGTCTGGATGGCGTAGGTCACAGCGGTCATGCCCGAGGCGACGGCCAGCGCGGCCACGCNNGATCCGGGTATAGATATTGCCTGCGACCTTCAGGTCGAACAGGTCGGCGCCGTGTTGCGTGTCATCGAAGGCATAGGAGGTGGTCTGGTAGATGGGCACCGCCACCGCCTTGGTCGTGGGGTCGGGCGTATATCCGGCGTGAATGGCGAGGGTGTCGAATTTGTGGCTCATTGGGGTGTCCTGTCGTGTTTCGGGTCTGGCGCCGTGAGGGCGAACGTTCAATCGTAACGGCTACGAACCCTCATGGGCAGAAATTTCTTGAATGTCTTTATTCCTACGGGTTATATACAACAGTCCAGATACTGCTGTCGATAGCAGTGGAAGGCGAAACAAGGTGTATGCGAACCGCCTGGGCGTCGTACGCAGCCGCGCCATGGGTTAGCATGCTGGAGTATTGCCTGCTGGACGGCGGGCCGTAGCCATTGGGTGAGCGCAGGATTCATATGAATGTTTGGTTGAAGCGGATCGTATTCGGTCTGGTCGTCGTCGTGATCGCCGCGACCGTCGGGCTGGCCATTTTCCTGTTGACCTTCAATCCGAACGCCTACAAGGACAAGCTCCAGAGCCTCGTCTACGCCCATTATCAGCGCACCCTGACGATCGACGGCGACATCAGCCTGTCCCTGTTTCCGCGTATCGGCCTGTCGGTGGGCGACGTGGCCCTGTCCAACCGCGACGGCAAGGATGTCTTCGTCTCCATCGACAGCGCGCGCTTTGCCGTGGCGATCTGGCCCTTGCTGTCCAACCGGCTGGTGGTCGACCACGTGGCGGTCAATGGCCTGAAGGCCTGGGTCACCCGCGATACCGAGGGCCGGTTCAACTTCAGCGATCTGATCGGCTCCGAGGCGGCGGCCGGCGCGCCGTCCGCGGCGGGGGTGGCCGTGGCGCCGGTGGCGCTGGCGGCCGGCGCCCAGCGTGCCGAGCTGGACATCGATATCGCGGGCCTGGAGCTCAAGGATGGCCAGGTCCACTACCTGGACCAGCGCGACGGCATGTCGGCCACGATCACCGGTATCGAGGCGGCGACCGGCCGGGTGACCTACGACCAGCCCTTCGACGTCTCGGTCAAAGGTGACCTGGCGGGCCACGATCCGGCGCTGGATGCGCATTTCGAGGCGCAGGCGCTGCTGCGGCTGAATCCCGCCGTGAGCGGCTACGGGGCCCAAAAGATCAACGTCCAGTTCACGGGGCGCGCCGGCAACCTGGACAAGGCCGCGGCGGCGCTCAGGGGCAACCTGGCCTACAACGGGACCGAGCGCACGTTCTCCGCCGGAAACCTGGAGCTGACGGTGTCCGGCGACGTGCTGGGCGCCCATCCCGTCAGTGGCCTGAAGGCCACCCTGTCCGCGCCCCGGATCCGGCTGGACCAGCGCAACGCCGAGCTGCAGATCGACAAGCTCGCGCTGCGCGCATCCGGCAAGGATGAGCTGGGCGACGTAGAGCTGGCGTTCGATGCGCCCGCGCTGTCGATTTCGCCTGAGTCCGCGCAGGGCGACCCGGTGACGGGCACGGTCAAGGTATCCGGCAGGAACACGCTTGCGCTCGCCTTCAAGCTCGAGGGCCTGTCGGGCAATGCCAACGAGCTGCGCCTGCGGACGATGACGCTGGACGGCGGCATCACTCAGGGGGATCGGCTGACGCAGCTGCAGCTCACCTCGCCCCTGACCTGGGACCGGTCGCTGCGCAAGGGATCGCTGTCGGCGATCAAGGGCGACCTGAGCATCCGGGATGCGGCCTCCGAGGCGCCCGTGTTCGAGTTCCCCTTGATCGGCAGCGTCCATCTGGACCAGATCAAGGACACTCTGGATGCCGACATCAACGCGGTGATCGAGGGCGGCCAGTTCGGCTTCAAGTCCCAGACGCAGCGACTGGCCGACCCGCAGACCCGGTTCGCGCTGACGGCCGATCGGCTCGACCTGAACCGCTGGCTGGCGCCCCCGCCCAGTCCCGCCAAGGCGGAAAAGGGCGCCGCAAAAGCGGCCTCCGACGGCGAATCGGCCGCTGAGGCATCCCCGGCGCCGTCCGCGCCGCAGCCGGCCCAGCAGGCCGCGGACAGCGAACGGATCGACCTGTCCTTCCTCGAGGATCAGGACATTGCGGGCACCATCGCGATCAACGACTTGCGCGTCCGTGACGTCCAGTTGCGCGACTTGTCGGCGAACCTGAGCGTCCAGAACGATGCGCTCGAGGTCTCCAAGCTCGCGGCCAAGCTTTACGAGGGCACCCTGACCGGTGGATTCAGCGCGACCGCCGACCAGGCGTTCGCCGCGCAGCTGGCGCTCGACAAAGTGGCGGTCGAGCCCTTCATGCGGGCCCTGATCGGCCAGGGCCACCTGTCGGGCACCGCGGGCGCGCGCGCCGACGTGCGTGCCCGCGGCGCCACGGTCGATGACCTCCTGCGCTCATTCGAGGGACGCGTGACCTGGCAGGTTCGCGACGGCGCCGTGCACGGCATCAGCGCCTCGCAGTCGCTGGAGGACGCCTCGGCGGTCCTGCTCAACGTCCTGAAGGGCCAGCCCGGCTCGATGCACAACCCTTTCGAGGCGGGCCGCCGCACGGCCTTCAGCGCGTTTGACGGCCGAATCGATTTCCAGCGGGGGCAAGGAAAGGTGTCCAAGCTCTCGCTGGTCTCCGATCTGGTGCGGGTCAGCGAGGACAAGCCGGCCCTCATCGACCTGCCGGGGCGGCGGCTGGATCTCATGCTCAAGGCCCAGGTCACCAGCCGGCCGCCCAAGGCCCTGGCCGGCGTCATCGGGCCTTTGCTGGGCGCCACCGTGCCGGTGCGGATCTCGGGGCCATTCGAACACCTGGCCTATGGCGTGCAGTGGTCGAGCGTGCGCAACCAGGCCATCAAGGACGCCCTCAAGACGGGGCTGATGGATCTGCTCCCCAGCGGCATCGTCCCGCCGGGGGCGCCCTCGGGCGGACAGGCCGCGCCCCCGCCGCCGGCCGAGCCGGCCAAGGTGCCCGATCCCGTCAAGCGCATCGGCGAGGCCCTGAAGGGGCTGCTCGGCCAATAGGCGGCATGATTTCCGTATTCCCTTGAACCCGAAGAGACTGTTTTCCGATGACCACTCGAGCCAGCACCCCCATCGCCGCCTGCCAGGCGTTGAATGATCCCGACGCACTCGCCTACGACAGGCGCTGGCTCGTGGTCGACGAGAACGGCCAGTGGCTGGATGCGGCGCGCGCCGATGGCCTGTCGCGCATCGAGCTCGGCATCCGCTTCGGCTACCTGGTGCTGCGCGCGCCGGGCATGTTGCGCCTGGACATCCCGATGGACGTGATCGAGGATGACGACAGCGTCGTGGGCGAAGCCCGGGTGGACGCGCAGGCGGTGCGCGTGGTCGACGAGGGTGAGCTGGCGGCCGCCTGGCTGACGGAACTGCTGGGCAGGCCCGCGCGCCTGGTCAAGGTCCATCCCGAGGCGGATCCGGTCGCCTGGCCCTGAGCCTCGGCGGTCGGGCCGGCGTGGGTCCTCGGGCGGCGCCGTTCAGGCGTCGGTGGCGTCCCGGCTTTCGCGCAAGGCCTTGGCCTTGCCGTGCAGCCAGCGCTCGACCGAGGGAAAGACGAACTTGCTGACGTCGCCGCCCAGAATGGCGATTTCGCGCACGATCGTGCCCGAGATGAACTGGTATTGATCCGACGGAGTCATGAACAAGGTCTCGACCTCGGGCAGGAGGTGGCGGTTCATGCCGGCCATCTGGAATTCGTA
>DISE01000039.1 GCA_002421865.1 Castellaniella sp. UBA6218 | reverse complement strand
TCCAGGAGCGGCTGGAGCGCGAATTCGACATGGACATCATCACCACCGCGCCGTCGGTGGTCTACGAGGTCCTGCACCGCGACGGCACGCTGCTGAGGGTGGACAGCCCTTCGCGCATGCCCGAAGTCGGCAACATCCAGGAAATCCGCGAACCTGTCATGAACGTCACGCTGTTCATGCCCCAGGAATACGTGGGGCCGGTCATGTCGCTGTGCACGGCCAAGCGCGGCGTGCAACTGGACATGAGCTACCATGGCCGCCAGGTGCACCTGCGCTACGAGATCCCGCTGGCGGAGATCGTGCTGGACTTCTTCGATCGCCTGAAATCCGTGTCGCGCGGCTATGCCTCCATGGATTACGAGTTCAAGGAATACCGCGTGGCCGACGTGGTGCGCGTGGATCTGCTGATCAACGGCGACCGGGTCGATGCCTTGTCCATGATTGTGCACCGCGCCAATGCCCGTCCCCGGGGACGGGACGTGGTCACGCGCATGCGCGGCCTGATTCCGCGCCAGATGTTCGACATCGCCATCCAGGCCGCCATCGGGGCGGAAGTCGTCGCCCGTGAAAACGTCAAGGCCTTGCGCAAGAACGTGCTGGCCAAGTGTTACGGCGGCGACATCACGCGTAAAAAGAAATTGCTCGAAAAGCAGAAAGCCGGCAAGAAACGCATGAAGCAGGTCGGCAACGTCGAAATCCCGCAGGAAGCCTTCCTGGCCGTCCTGCAGGTCGAGGACAAATGAGAAAGGACGCCGCATGAGTTGGGATTTCGCCCTGTTGCTGTTCGTAGCGCTGGTCGTGACGGGCCTGGTCTGGTTGCTGGATGTCGGGGTTCTGCGCGGCCGGCGCCGCGCCCGCGCCGAGGCCGCCGCTCAGGCCTGCCGCAACAACGCGGCCGGGCTTGATCCGGACGCCCTGCGGGTCGAATGCGAGCAAGCTTATGAACGGGCCAATCGCCCGTCCTGGTGGGTGGAATACTGCGTCAGTTTCTTCCCGGTGATCCTGTTCGTATTCGTGCTGCGTTCCTTCGTGGTCGAACCTTTCCGGATTCCGTCGGGCTCCATGCTGCCGACGCTGGAGAACGGCGACCTGATCCTGGTGAACAAGTACGAATACGGCCTGCGTCTGCCGGTGATCGACCGCAAGATCCTCGATCTGGGTTCGCCGCAGCGCGGCGACGTGGTCGTCTTCCGCTATCCGGTCGATCCTTCGGTAGACTACATCAAGCGGGTGGTCGGGGTACCGGGCGATGTGATCGAATATCGCGGCAAGGTCCTGTCGATCAACGGCACGCCGGTCCCGCGCAGTCGCGACGGCGACTACTACGAACCCGACCGCGCGGTCTACGTGGGGCAATACCGAGAACAGTTGGGCGACGTGTCGCACCGCATCCTGTTGAACACTCAGGCGCCGCAAGATCTGATGCCGATCACGCGCTTTCCGGATTTCCAGGCGTGCACCTATCTGCCCGACGGGGTGCGCTGCACGGTGCCGGCCGGCCATTACTTCATGATGGGCGACAACCGCGACAATAGCCTGGACAGCCGCTACTGGGGCTTCGTGCCCGACCGCAACATCGTCGGCCGCGCCTTCTTCATCTGGATGAACTTCGGCTCGCCGAGCCGGATCGGCGGATTCGAGTAATGACTTCCCTGGACTCCCTGCAGTCCGCCCTGGACTACCGTTTTCGGGACGCGGCCCTGCTGGAGCGGGCCCTGACCCACCGCAGCCATGGCATGCCGCACAACGAGCGCCTGGAGTTCCTGGGGGATTCCGTGCTGAATTTCGTCGTCTCCACGCTGCTGTTCGCCGAGCACGCCGAAATGGACGAGGGCGACCTGTCGCGGGTGCGTTCGAACCTGGTCAAGCAGTCCGCGCTGGCCGACATCGCCCAGAAACTTTCCCTGTCGGTCCATTTGCGCCTGGGCGAGGGCGAACTGAAAAGCGGCGGCTTCCGCCGGCCTTCGATCCTGGCCGACGCGCTGGAGGCCATCTTCGGAGCCGTCTACCTGGACGGCGGCTATCCGGAAATCAGCCGCGTCATCGAACGCCTGTACCGCCCGATCCTGGCGCACATCGATCTGCGCACCTTCGGCAAGGATCCCAAGACCCTGCTGCAGGAACTCGTCCAGGGACGCGGCCATCCCTTGCCGCATTACGAGGTCGTCGCCACCCGGGGGGCCGCCCACGACCAGATGTTCGACGTGGTGTGCGAAATCGCCCCGCTCGGCATCCGGGCGCAGGCCTCGGGAAGCAGCCGCCGTGCGGCCGAACAGGCCGCCGCCGGTCAGGCGATCGTCGCCATCGAAGCCCTGGGGCCCGCGCGCCGGGCATCGCGCCGCCGCAAGCCGGCCCAGTTATCCCTGCCCGTGGCCGTGGCGCAGGACACGCCCAAGGGCCAGAAGGAACAGGACAAGAAATGAACGCTACCAGCCCCAGCCGTTGCGGTTTCGTCGCCATCGTGGGCCGTCCCAACGTGGGCAAGTCCACCTTGGGCAATGCCCTGGTCGGGGCCAAACTGTCCATCGTCTCGCGCAAGGCCCAGACCACCCGCCACCGCATCCACGGCGTGCTGACGCGCGATCGGGACCAGTTCGTCTTCGTCGACACGCCGGGCTTCCAGACGCGGCATGGCGGCGCCATGAACCGCATGATGAACCGGGTGGTCACCCAGGCCCTGGCCGAAGTCGATGTCGTGATCCACGTGGTCGAGGCCGGGAAATGGTCGGCGGGCGACGCTGGCGTGGTGCCGCTGCTGCCGAAGAACCGACCGGTCATCCTGGCGGTGAACAAGGTCGACGCGGTCAAGGACAAGAACGCGCTGTTTGCTTACGTGTCGCGCCTGATGGAGCAATTCCCCTATGCGGCCGTGGTGCCGGTCAGCGCGTTGCGCGACGTGCAGCTCGACGTTCTGGTCCAGGAGATCGCGCGCCACCTGCCGGAAGGCGAGCACCTGTTCGAAGCCGACACCCTGACGGACCGGCCATTGCGTTTCCTGGCGGCCGAGCTGATCCGGGAAAAGATCTTCCGCCTGGTCGGCGACGAGCTGCCCTACGGCTGCACCGTGGTCATCGAACAATGGGAAGAAAACGCGGAAGGCGCGCGCATCGCGGCCTGCATCGTGATCGAACGCGACAGCCACCGGCCCATCCTGCTGGGGGCGGGCGGGCAGCACATGAAGCGCATTGCCACCGAAGCCCGCCAGGACATTGTCAAACTGCTCGAAAAGCCGGTTTTCCTGGACGTCTATATCAAGGTCCGCAAGGGCTGGTCGGATCGCGAGGCGGCCCTGCGGGAACTGGGCTATGAGTAGACGCGGCCAGCGCATCCTGGATGCGCGCGGCTACGTGCTGCACGCCAGCCCCTGGCGTGAAACTTCCCTGATCGTACAGGCCTTCACCCGTGACCACGGCTGCGTCGCGCTGGTGGCCAAGGGCGCGAAACGCCCTTATTCCGCCTTGCGTCCGGTACTGGTCGGCTTCCAGCCGCTGTGGTTGTCCTGGACCGGCTCGGCCGAGGTCCGTACGCTGACGCGCGCCGAATCCGGTCCGGTGCGACTGCTGGACGGCCGGGCAATGATGTCGGGCTGGTACATGAACGAACTGATCCTGCGCCTGCTGGCGCGCGAGGATCCGCATCCGGGTGTGTTCGATGCGTACGAGGCCGCGCTGGACGTGCTGGCCGAGATGAGGGAACGCCCTCATGCCGCCGTGCTGCGCCGCTTCGAATGGCTGTTGCTCGAGCAGGCCGGCTACGGGCTGGACGCCCCGATGCCGGACTTCGAGCAGGCGGGCGCCGGACCGTCGCTGCGCCAGGCGCTGCGGGAACGTCTGGACGAACTGCTGGACGCGCCTCTGCGCACGCGCCAGGTGCTGATGGACCTGCAGCGCTACTGAGTCCTCGTGACCCGATGAAAAAAGGCATTCTCCTGTCGGTGGCGTCCTCGGCGCTGTTCGCCACCTTGTACTACTACGCGACGCTGATGCGGCCCTTCGATGGCGATATCGTGTTCGCCTGGCGGATTCTGATGGGGCTGCCGATGCTGGCGCTGGTGGTGCAGCGCGCGCGCGGCTGGGGGGCGGTACGCCAGGTCGCGCGGGATTTCTCCCGGGGCCGCTTTCTCGCGGCCATGGTCGTGTGCTCGCTCCTGCTGGGGGTCCAGCTGTGGCTGTTCGTGTGGGCGCCGTTGCACGGCCATGCGCTGAACGTGTCCATGGGCTATTTTCTGCTGCCGCTGGTGATGGTGCTGGTCGGGCGGCTGTTCTATCGCGAACGGCTCAGCGCCTGGCAGGCCTGGGCGGTGGCGTTCGCCGCCCTGGGCGTCGGGCATGAGTGGTGGCGGCTGGGGACGGTGTCCTGGACCACGCTCCTGGTGGCCCTTGGGTATCCGCCGTATTTCATGCTGCGCCGGCGGCTGCGGATCGACGCGCTGACCAGCCTGTGGTTTGACATGTTTTTTCTGCTGCCGGCGGCCATCCTTATCCTTCAGGCCCAGGCCGGCGAGGCCGTGCGGTTGTTCGCCGCCCATCCGCGCCTGATCCTGCAGGTGCCCCTGCTGGGCCTGCTGAGCGCGGTGTCGCTGTCGATGTATCTGGCGGCCAGCCGCATGCTGCCCCTGTCCCTGTTCGGACTGCTGAGCTACGTGGAGCCCATGCTGTTGTTCTGGGTGGCGTTCTTGCTGATGGGGGAACCCGTGGCTGCGGCCCAGTGGCTGACTTATGTGCCGATCTGGATTGCGGTGGGCCTGGTGGCAGCCGAGGGGGCGAAGAAGATGCGTTCCAGAGGACTGGGCTGACGCCAGACAGCGGAAAAAAAGCGGGCCTTTCGGCCCGCCTTGATGTTCGATCGCCTGGAAAGGCTATTCGCGGTTGCCGCCGAAGATGCCCAGCAGCATCAGCAGGTTGGCGAAGATGTTGTACAGGTCCAGGTAGACGGCCAGCGTGGCGGACACGTAGTTGGTTTCGCCGCCCTGGACGATACGCTGCAGGTCGACCAGCAGGAAGGCCGAGAAGATGCCGATGGCCAGCACCGACAGCGTCAGCATCAGGGCCGGGATCTGGAAGAACATGTTGGCCAGCGACGCCACGATCAGCAGCACCACGCCCACGAACAGGAATTTCTGGAGGTGGGTGAAGTCGCGTTTTGTGGTCGTGGCGACTGCGGCCATGACGCCGAAGACCGCCGCCGTGCCGCCGAAGGCCAGCATGATGAGCTGGGCGCCGTTGCCCATGCCCAGGACGTGGCCCAGCAGGCGCGACAGCATCAGGCCCATGAAGAAAGTGAACCCCAGCAGCAGGGCGACGCCCAGCGAGGAGTTCTTGTTGCGCTCGATCATGAACATCAGACCGATGGCGCCCACCAGGAACACCAGTGTGCTGATGCCGGGGCTGGTGGCCATGACCTGGTTCATGCCGAAGGTCAGGCCGACGGCGGCCCCCAGGACCGTGGGAATCAGCGACAGCGCGAGCAGCCAGTAGGTGTTGCGCAGGACGCGGTTGCGGGCGGCGGCCGGGGCGGCATAGGCGCCGGTGTCGGGAAGGGTGTGGCGGAAGTCGGACATGGCGGTTTCCTGTGGTGCGTGGGGCCGGTGCGGGGCACTGGCCGGAATCATTTCAATCTTACAACAAGCTGAACGATGTCGTCCATGTAAAGTGGCATCGATCCGGGCCATTCCGGATGGGCCCGGCATGGCGGTTCATGACATTGGACACTCAAGCGCCACGATGGTTCCCGCCGGCGGGATGGTCGGCGGGCAGGCGGTGGCCCCGCACATCATGACCGGCCTGCTGGTACAAGGCCCAGCGTCTGCGGGCGGCCTGGATGTCGGCTTCGTGACTGGAGACGATTTCCAGGATGCGCTCGAATCGTCCGGCGTCCGGGGGGCAGTCCAGGTCCAGGTTGAGCAGCCAGCCCAGGGGCGGTGTACGGCTCAGGGTCGCGGCGTCTGCGACCATGACCACATCGGCCTGGTCGGCCAGGGGATCGTCGGCCAGGACATGAGGAATGAAGCTGGCCGGCTCGAATTCCCAGAGCAAGGCGTCGAAGCGCCGCAGGCGGCGCTCGTCGGTGCAGTAGACCAGCAGCCGGCGGCCCGCGCCGACGTGGCGCGCCGCCGTGCCGCAGGCCATGCGCAAACGGTGGGCCGCGCCGTAGGCGAAATCCACCCGGCTCACCGGACCATGCCCCCGTGCCGCGCTATCCGGCGTTCGCGCTTGGGCCGTCCGGGTGCGCTCATGCCTGGCATTGCCCCAGCAGGTAGCCGACCAGCAGGGGCACGGGGCGGCCGGTGGCGCCCTTCTGTTTGCCCTCGAGCCAGGCCGTGCCCGCGATGTCCAGGTGCGCCCAGGGATATTTTCCGGTGAAACGGGACAGGAAGCAGGCGGCGGTGACCGATCCGGCGGGCCGGCCGCCGATGTTGGCCATGTCGGCGAAATTGGATTTCAGCTGGTCCTGGTAGGCGTCCTCAAGGGGCAGGCGCCAGGCCGGGTCGAGCGCCTGGCGGCCGGCGGCGAGCAGGTCCGCCGCCAGGGTTTCGTCCTGGGTGAACAGCCCGCTGTTGACGTGGCCCAGAGCGATCACGCAGGCGCCGGTCAGTGTGGCGACGTCGATCACGGCGGCGGGCTTGAAGCGTTCCGCGTAGGTCAGCGCATCGCACAGGATCAGGCGGCCTTCGGCGTCGGTGTTGAGGATCTCGATGGTGCGGCCCGACATGCTGGTGACGATGTCGCCGGGTTTGTTGGCGGTGCCGCTGGGCAGGTTTTCGCAGCTGGGGACGATGCCGATGACCTCGCGCGGCAGGTTCAGTTCGGCCACGGCGCGCATCGTGCCCAGCACGCTGGCGGCGCCGCACATGTCGTATTTCATTTCATCCATGCCGGGGCCGGGCTTGAGGGAGATGCCGCCGGCGTCGAAGGTGATGCCCTTGCCCACCAGCACGATGGGGGCGGCCTTGCGGGCCGGGGCCGCGGCCGGGGTGTGGCGCAGGACGATGAAGGCCGGCGGTTCGGCCGAGCCGCGCGCCACCGACAGGAAAGAGCCCATCTTCAGGGCTTCGATCTTTTTCTGGTCCAGGACCTCGGCCTTCAGGGTCTTGAACTGTTTGGCCAGTCCGCGCGCCGTCTTGCCCAAGTAGGAGGGAGTGCAGATATTGGGGGGCAGGTCGCCCAGCAGGCGGGCCAGGTTCATGCCCGCGCCGATGGCCGCGCCCTGGTCCAGGCCCGCGCGGGCCCGGGCGGCCTGGGCCCGGCCCAGATGCAGGACGAAGGCGCGCAGCTTGGCGGCGGGTTTGGACTTGCTGAAAGTGGCGTCGTAGCGGTAGGTGGCCGCGCTGACCAGCCGGGCCGCCGCGCGGGCGCAATCGGCGACGTCGGCGTCCGCGCAAGGCAGGGCGCACAGGGTGGAAACCGCGTGGCCCAGTCCGGCGCGCACGCAATAGGCGGCCAGGGTCTCGTGGGCGCGCGCCAGGGTGGCCGCCGAAAGGCGGTCCTGGGCGCCCAGGCCGAGTAGAATGACTCGTTCGGCGGTGATGCCGGCGGGCGCGTGCAGCGTCAGGATGGCGCCGGGTGCGGCGTCGAGTTCCGCCTTGACGACGGCCCGGATCGCGCCTTTGGACGCCTGATCCAGGGCGTCGGCGGCGGGGCTCAGGACGCCATCCTGGAACACGCCCACGGCCAGAGCCTGGGTCTTCAGCGTGTGCAGGGATGCCGACGTCGATGTGCTAAATTCCATTCGTTTTCCTTGGGTCCGGTGGATTCGAGAGCAGACGGTCCATTATTCCGCATTTTTCCATGTCATTGTTCAAGCGCGCCGTCTTTTCCGAGATCACCAGCCACGCGGGCATCGTGTTTTCCACGTTGCTGGTGGTGTGGCTGAGCGTGCTCATCGTGCGTCTGCTGGGCGAGGCCGCCAATGGCGACATCGGGGCCAACGTGGTGCTGGGCCTGGCGGCCTTTTCCAGCATCACCGCGCTGCCGGTGATCCTGTCCGTGACCTTGTTCGTGGCGGTGCTGACCACCGTCACGCGCAGTTATCGCGAATCGGAAATGTCCGTCTGGTTCGCCAGCGGCCTGTCGCTCGTCCAGTGGCTGCGGCCGGTGATGCGCTTCGCCCTGCCGGTTGCGGCCGTGGTGGCGGTGCTGACCCTGACGGCTTCGCCCTGGGCCTATGGCCAGATCGCCGAATACCGCCAGCGCTTCGAGCAGCGCTCCGACTTGTCCAAGGTCTCGGCCGGCCAGTTCATCGAGACCGACGACGGTCGGCGGGTCTTTTTCGCCGAATCGCCCACCCGTCCGGACGACGAGCTGGGCCGGGTGGTGGCCCGCATCATCGAACCCGACTGGCTCAGCGTGGTCACGGCTGAAAGCGCCGCCATCCGCACCGAGGCCAACGGCGACCGCTTCCTGGTGCTGGGGCCGGGGCATCGCTATGATCTGAAGCCGGGTTCGCCCGAGATGCGCATGCTCAATTTCGACCACTACGGCGTGCGCATCGAGAGCCGCAGCGATCCCGGGGCGCTGGAAGCCAGGCGGCAGCGCGCTCTGCAGCAGATCAAGGCGCGCCCGACACTGGATCTGGTCACCCAGGGCGACCCTGAATCCCTGTCCCAGCTCATGTGGCGCCTGTCGCTGCCGCTGGCGGTCCTGAATCTGGCGCTCATCGCACTGCCGCTGGGCGCGGTGAATCCGCGCCTGGGGCGATCGGGCGATCTGCTGATCGCCGGCCTGCTGGCGCTGCTGTACATGAACCTGATCAATCTGTCGCGTGGCTGGATCGCCAACGGCACGCTGTCCTTCGGCGTCGGCCTGTGGCTGGTGCATGCCGTGTTTCTGGCGCTGGGTCTGGGATTGATGTGGCGGCGGGTGCGCATGCCCAAGCCCAGGCGTCGCAAGGTCCGGCCAGCCTGAGCCCTTTTCAGGCGCCGGCCTGGGGCTTGCCGGGGCCGGGGGCGGGGCGGCGGAGGACGTAGGTCGGCGTCCAGTCTCCGTCCGGGGTGCGCAGCACCCGGGCACGTCCATTCAGCAGATCGCGGTTCAGCGCCACGGCCTGTTTCAGATAATCCCACAAGGCCATCACCCGGCGTGTGCGGCGCAGATCCTCATGGCAGTACATCCAGAAACTGCGCGTGACCAGTACCGAATCGGCCAGCACGGGCTCCAGGCGCTCGTCCTGGGCCGCCAGGAAGCAGGGCAGGACCGCCAACGCCTGGCCGCCCAGGGCCGCCTGGTACTGGGCCAGGATGCTGGTGCTGCGGAACACCACGCGCGAGGGCGGCACCAGGTCGTCCAGGTAGCGCAGCCGGTCGCTGAACAGCAGTTCGTCCACATAGCCGATGAAGGTATGCCCGCTCAGGTCGGCCTGGCGCCGGATCGGCGCGTGGCGGGCCAGGTAGTCGCGGGTGCCGTACAGCCGCAGGCTGTAGTCGGCCAGCTTGGTGCACAGGTAGGGACCGCGCTGGGGGCGTTCCAGCGCGATGGCGATGTCGGCTTCGCGTTTGGACAGGCTGATGAAGCGCGGCACCGGCATGATGTCCAGGGTCATCGCCGGGTGGCGGCGCTGGAAGTCCACGATCAGAGGGGTCAGGATCGTGCTGCCGAAACCCTCCGTGGAGCCGATCCGCAGGTGACCGGACGGCATCTGGGCGGCGCCGGACAGGGATTCGCGGGCCGCCAGCAGCGCGCTTTCCACCTGCTCGGCGTGTGCGAAGAACCGCAGGCCCTCTTCGGTCGGCGTGTAGCCGCTGGCACGGGATTTTTCGAACAGCGTCACGCCCAGATCCTGTTCCAGCGCGCGGATGCGCCGTGTGACGGTGCTGTGCCGCACCCCCAGGCGCTGGGCGGCGGCACTGGCCCGCTGCGTGCGGGCGACTTCCAGGAAATAGCGGATCGCATCCCAATCGGTCATGGTTTCCCTTGTGCAAATATCGTCAATCAATGTGCAAATATTTTGATGGTAATAAGTTTTTTACACAACTAAACTGGACCGGGGGCAATGACTCCCCAGTCCTGCCGCACAGACGGCGGGCTTGAACGACAACGGAGACAAGACCATGCAGAAATTCACGCCGACCCTGGCGGCCGCCTTGTGCGCCACCGCGCTGTCCATGTCCGTTTCCCAGGCGGCGACCCCGCCCGTCAAGATCGGGGTGCTGACCGATATGTCAGGCACCTACGCGTCCATGGGCGGCATGGGGTCGGTGGCGGCGGCGCAACTGGCCATCGACGATTGCCTCAAGGCCGAGTGCAAGGGCATGAGGATCGATCTGGTGTCGGCCGACAATCAGAACAAGGCGGATGTGGGGGCGGCGCGCGCCCGCGAATGGTTCGACCGTGACGGGGTGACCGCCATTGCCGACCTGACCAATTCCGCCGTGGCACTGGCGGTGCAGAACATCGCCCGCGAAAAGAACAAAGTCGTGATGTTTTCCGGCCCGGCCACCACGGACCTGACCAACAAGAGTTGCTCTCCGGTCGGTTTCCACTGGATGTTCGACGTCTATTCCCAGTCCATCGGCGGCGTCAAGGCCATGTTCGACAAGGGCGGCAAGTCCTGGTTCTTCATCACGGTGGACTATGCCTTCGGCCATTCCCTGGAAAAGGGCGCGTCCGACATGGTCAAGGCCCTGGGCGGCACGGTCAAGGGTTCCGTCCCGCATCCGCTGAACGCACCGGACTTCGCCTCCTATCTGCTCCAGGCCCAGAGTTCCGGCGCACAGGTCGTGGCCCTGGCCAACGGCGGACAGGATACGGTCAACGCGATCAAGCAGGCGCGCGAATTCGGCATCGTCAAGGGCGGCCAGCGCCTGGCCTCCCTGCTGGTGTTCCTGTCCGACCTGCGCGCGCTGGGCCTGGAGAACGCCCAGGGCCTGAGCTACGTGGATGGCTTCTACTGGGACTTCGACGATGCTTCGCGCGCCTGGTCGGCCCGTTTCGCCAAGGCCTATCAGGGCAAGAAGCCCACCATGACGCAGGCCGGGGTGTACTCCAGCGTGCGGCACTACCTGAAGGCCGTGGCGGCCACCGGCTCCACACAGGGGGATACGGTGGCGGCGAAGATGCGCGAGATCCCGATCCAGGATCCCATCATGCACAATGCTTCCATCCGTCCCGATGGCCGGGTGATCCACGACATGTACCTGTACGAGGTCAAGAAGCCCGCCGAGTCCAAGGGCGAATGGGACCTGTCCAAGCTGGTGGCCACGATTCCGGCCAAGGACGCCTTCCAGCCCTTGTCGGCCTCGACCTGCCCGCTGGTCAAGCACTGATTTCCGCTTTCACAGAATTTACCCAGGAGGTTTGAATGAGCGACATCCCACGCGTCCCGCTGCTGATCGGCGGGGAACTCGTCCAGTCCGAAACCACGGAATGGCGTGACGTCATCGATCCGGCGACCCAGGAAGTGGTCGCCCGGGTACCCTTCGCCACGCCGGCCGAGGTCGAGCGGGCGGTAGCCAATGCCAAGGAAGCTTTCAAGACCTGGCGCAACACCAGCCAGGCCAAGCGCCGCCAGATCATGGCGGACTTCGCCCAGCTGCTGCGGGAACACACCCCGAAGATCGCCGAGGCCATTTCCCGCGAGCACGGCAAGACCCTGCCCGATGCCGAGGGCGAAGTCGCGCGCGGCCTCGAGGGCGTCGATCACGCGGTGTCGGCCAATACCCTGCAGCTGGGCGACTACGCCGAGAACGCCGCCACCGGCATCGACGTCTATTCGGTCATTCAGCCCCTGGGCGTCTGCGCCGGGATTACGGCCTTCAATTTTCCCGTGATGCTGCCGTGCTGGATGTTCCCCATCGCCGTGACCTGCGGCAATACCTTCGTCTACAAGCCGTCCGAACAGGATCCCACGGCTTCGCTGATGGTGGCCCAGCTGGCCCTGGAAGCCGGCCTTCCGCCGGGGGTGCTGAATGTGGTGCACGGCGGTCCGGACGTCGCCAACGCCCTGTGCGACCATCCCGACATCAAGGCCGTTTCCTTCATCGGCTCGACCCGCGTCGGCACGGAGATCTACCGACGCTCCTCGAACGCCGGCAAGCGCTGTCAGGCCATGATGGGCGCCAAGAACCACAGCGTCATCATGCCCGACGCCGACCGCGAGGCCGCCCTGAATTCTATGCTGGGTGCGGCCTTCGGCGCGGCCGGTGAACGTTGCATGGCGATTTCGGTGCTGGTGCTGGTGGGCGAGGCGCAGAAATGGCTGCCCGACTTCGTCGAGCGCGCCCGCAAGCTGAAGATCAACGTCGGCACCGACCGCCAGGCGGACCTGGGGCCGCTCATCTCGCCCGCCGCCAAGCAGCGCGTCGAGGGTTTCATCCAGAAGGGTGTGGACGAGGGCGCCGAACTGCTGCTCGACGGTCGCGGCGTCAAGGTCGCCGGCTACGAAAAGGGCAACTTCGTCGGGCCGACGGTCTTCAGCGGCGTGAAGGCCGACATGAGCATCTACCGCGAGGAGATCTTCGGACCGGTGTTGTCGGTGGTGCTGGTGGACACGCTTGAAGAGGCGGTGGCATTCATCAATGCCAACCCCAACGGCAATGGCACCTCGATCTTCACGCAGGATGGCGGACATGCCCGCTACTTCCAGAACAACATCGACGTCGGCCAGGTGGGGATCAACATTCCCATCCCGGTGCCGGTGGCCTGGTTCAGCTTCACGGGCTCGCGGGCCTCGAAGCTCGGCGACCTGGGCCCCAACGGCCGTCAGTCGATCTACTTCTGGACCCAGACCAAGACCGTGACCGCCCGCTGGCAGGCGCATCCGCGCGAAGTCAACACCACGATCTCGATGAAATAGGGCTGCTTCGCCCGCGCCCCCTGAAGGGCGCGGGCGGCCTGCGCCCTTCAGGGGGCGCGCAGGCCGCGCTTCGGCTGGCCGCCCGCCTAAACAAATAACAAAAAATAATATTAACCAGGTTCTATATTACATATAATGGCTCTTCCTATAGGGCCATCGCCATGAACCTGCAGCAATTCCGCTTTGTCCGCGAAACGATCCGGCGCAACTTCAACCTGACCGAAGCCGCCCGCTCGCTGTATACGTCACAGCCCGGGGTGTCCAAGGCCATCATCGAATTCGAGGACGAGCTGGGCGTGCGGATCTTCGAGCGCCACGGCAAGCGGCTCAAGGGCCTGACCAAGCCGGGCCAGGCCGTGTCCGCGGTCATCGACCGCATCATGCGCGAAGTCGACAATCTGAAAAAGGTCAGCGACGAATTCGCCCAGCGCGATGAAGGCTCCCTGGTGATCGCCTGCACCCACACCCAGGCCCGCTACCTGTTGCCGCGCGTGATCCCGGCGTTCCGGGCGCGCTTTCCCAAGGTCCATGTGTCCCTGGCCGAAGGCAATCCTGAACACCTGGCCAGGCTGGTCCTGCACGAGCAGGCGGACCTGGCGATCGCCACCGAGACCCTGGCCCAGACCCCGGGCCTGGTGGCCCTGCCGGTGTACGCATGGGAGCACACTCTGGTGGTGCCGCCCGACCATCCCCTGACCGGGCTGACTTCCAGCGCCGCCCGCAACCTGTCGCTGGAGCACCTGGCCCAGTACCCCATCGTGACCTACGACCGGGCGTTTTCGGGGCGGCGCGCCATCGACGCGGCCTTCGAGCGTGCGGGGATCGAGCCCGACATCGTGCTGGAGGCCATCGACGCCGATGTGATCAAGACCTACGCCGACATCGGCCTGGGGATCGGCATCATCGCCGGCATGGCGTTCGACCCCCGCCGCGACAAGGGACTGGTCGGCCTGCCCGCAGGACATCTGTTCGGCCGGCACACCACCAGCGTGGCGATCAAGCGCGGGGTGTTCCTGCGCGATTTCGTCTACGTGCTGATGGAAATGCTGGCGCCTGAACTGTCCCGCGACGTCGTGGCCGAGGCCGTCGCCCAGCCCGCTCCCCCCGTCCGCGACGCGGCCTGAGCCGGGCCTGGGCGCCTAGACCCCCAGATAGGCCCGTTTCAGCTCCGGATCCTCGATCAGGTCGCGGGCAGGCCCTTCGCGCACGATTTGGCCGGTTTCCAGCACATAGGCCCGGTCGGCCGCCGCCAGCGCCAGGTGGATGTCCTGCTCGACCAGCAGGATGGTGACCCCCTGGTCGCGGATGGAGGTGAGATTCTCCATCAACTGGTCCACGATGATCGGCGCCAGTCCCAGGCTCATCTCGTCGACCAGCAGCAGCCGCGGCCGGGCCATCAGGGCGCGCGCCATGGCGCACATCTGCTGTTCGCCGCCGGACATGCTGCCGGCCAGCTGGCGCCGCCGTTCCGCCATGCGGGGGAACAGCCCGTAGACCTTGTCCAGGTCGGCGCGCACTTCCGCCTTGTCGTCGCGCCGGTAGGCGCCCATCAGCAGATTGTCCTGGACCGACATGCGGGGAAAGAGCTGGCGGCCTTCGGGCACCTGCACGATTCCCAGGCGGAAGATCGCGTCGGGCGTGAGCCCGCCGATGGACCGGCCGTTCCATTCGATGGTGCCCGATTGAACCGGCAGCAGGCCGGAAAGCGTCCGCAGCAGGGTGGTCTTGCCCGCGCCGTTGCCGCCCACCAGCGCCAGGAATTCAGCCTGCCGGACGTCGAGCGAGACCGACTGCAGCACCTGAACCAGGCCGTAGCCCGAAGACAGGTCGCGGATCCGCAGGAGCGCGTCATGCGAAGAGGTGGTGGCGTTCATGAGCGCTTCTTCCCGAGATAGGCTTCGACGACGCGGCTGTCGGTGAGCACGCTGTCGGGCGCGCCGTCGGCGATCTTCTCGCCGTGGTGCAGCACCATGATGCGGTCCGACAAGGTGCGGATCGCCTTGATGACGTGCTCGATGACGATGATGCTGATACCGGTGTCGCGCACCTTGCGGATGATGTCGATGACCTCGTCGATTTCCACCAGGTTCAGTCCGGCCATGACCTCGTCGCACAGCAGCACGCGCGGTTGCATCGCCAGGGCTTTGGCCAGTTCCAGGCGCTTGCGGTCGGGGCCGCCCAGATCCTCGGCGCGGTGGTCGATGTGCTTGCCCAGACCGACGAAGCGCAGGCATTCGCGGGCGCTTTCGCGCGCCAGCGCCAGCCTGGACTGGCCCTGGCCGCGGCCGAACAGGGCGCCGACCGCCACATTGTCCAGCACCGACAGACCGGGGAAGGGCTGCATGATCTGGAAGGTGCGGCCAATGCCCAGGCGCGCCCGGCGGAAGGCCGCCATGCGGTCGATGCGCCGGCCGTCGAACCAGACCTCGCCCTCGGTGGGCGCCAGGGTGCCGCTCAGCAGGCTGATCAGCGTGGTCTTGCCCGCGCCATTGGGGCCGATGAAGCCGAGGATCTCGCCGGGCGACAGTGAAAAACTGACGTCTTGCACGGCCACCAGTCCGGCGAAGCGGCGGGTCAGGCCGCGTGCCTCGAGGATCGCACTTGAACTCATAGCCGATGCATCCGGATGTTTTCGATGAAATAGCGCCAGCCTGTCTGGCGGAAGCGCCGCGCCACGTCGGCCAGGCCGCGCGGCATCAGCACCACGGCGATCACGATGACGGCGCCGAAGAACAGGCCGGCGATGCTGGTGACCTCGCTGGACAGGAATTCGGAGAGGGCGGACAGGATGAAAGAGCCGACGATGGGGCCCAGGATCGTGCCCGGCCCGCCGAAGACCGCCATGATGATCATCTTCACGTTCAGCGTGATGTCGAAAGCGCTTTCCGGATCGAGAAAGGTGATCCAGTAGGCATGAATGCCGCCGGCCAGCGCGCTGAATACCCCGGCCAGGGCGAAGGCCAGGACCTTGTAGCGCGTCGTGTCCACGCCCATCACGACGGCGCCTTCCTCGTTCTCGCGGATGGCGATCAGGCCGAAGCCGAAGCGGCTGCGGGTCAGCCACCAGACGGTGAGGGTGGCCGCGACGAGCAGACCCAGGGACAGTTCGTAGAACAGGGGATCGTTGTTCAGCGGCGGCAGCACCAGGCCGATGTTCTGACCGGCCAGAGCCACGTTGGAGACGATGGCCGCCATGACCTGTGCCAGGGCCAGGGTGGCGATGGCGAAATAATGCCCCTTCAGGCGCAGCACCGGAATGCCCAGGCAGATGGCGAAGACCACCGCCAGGATCACGCCGAAGACCAGCCCCGTGGCGAAAGGCATCTGCCATTGCACCATGGCGATGCCCACTCCGTAGGCGCCCAGGCCGTAGAAGGCGGAATTGCCGAAGGACGGATAGCCCGCGTAGCCGCCGATGATGTTCCAGCCCTGGGCCAGCACGGCCAGCAGCAGGGTGCTGATGCCGAACTGGACGATCGTGTCCGAGCCGTACAGCGGGAGCAGGGCGAGCGCGATCAGAATGACCAGGATCATCAGGATCCGGGAGGTTTTCATGCGGTTCTCCCGAGCAGGCCGCTGGGGCGCACGATGAGCACCAGGACCAGGACGCCGAAACTGGCCACATCGGCGAAGGTGGGACCGACGTACAGGGCGGTCAGCGCTTCAATCAGGCCCAGCACCAGGCCGCCTGCGATGACGCCCAGGGGCGTGTCCAGCCCGCCGATGATGGCGATGGCGAAAGACTTGGCGGTCAGGGTCGCGCCGATGTAGGGGTTGATCTGGGACACGGTGCCGTACAGACCGCCGGCCGCGCCGGCCAGGGCCAGGCCCAGGCCGAACGTCACGGCGTACAAGTGGCGGGGTTCGACGCCGTGCAGACGCGCCGCCGACAGGTTCTGGGCGGTGGCGCGGATCGCACGGCCCAGCCGGGTGTGCAGCAGGAAGCGCCACATGGCCAGCGTCAGCAGGATGGCCAGTCCCGACGCGGCCAGGCGGACCATCGGGATGGTCAGACCCAGGACGTCGATGTTCTGGCCGGAATAGGAGGGATTGATGGTGCGGAAGTCGGCCGAGAACACCAGTTGCGCCAGATAAGTCAGGACGACCTCCAGGCCGAAAGTGATCAGCAGCGTATTGAACATGGGCGCCCGCGCGACCAGATTCAGGATGCCGCGCTGCACGGCGTAGCCGACACCGAACATCAGGACCGCCGTGACCGGCAGCCCGAGGAAAGGATCCAGACCCAGCCAGGTGAAGCTGTACCAGGAAATGTAGGCGCCCAGCATGATGAATGCGCCGTGGGCCAGATTGACGATGTTGAGCACCCCCCAGACCAGGGCCAGGCCGAGCGCCATGATGGCGTACAGCCCGCCCTGCAGGATGCCGTTGACGAGGACTTGCAGCAGAAGGTCCAAGACGGGCTCTCCCTGGATCGTGAACGAGGATCAGCGCTTGGACCAGTCGGGCATCGGGTATTTCGCGTCGCGCAGGAACTTGCTGCCGTCGAACACGGCCGCCGGCTTGCCGTTCTGCACCTGGATCACCGTCTGGTCGAGGTTGATCTGGCCGTTGTCGGCGAAGGCGATATGCCCGTACAGGCTCTGGAAGTCGCTGGCGGCCAGGGCGTCGCGCACGGCCTTGGGATCGAGCGTGCCGGCCTTTTCGATGGCCTTCACGATCGCCTCGACGTCGGCCACGCCCGAAGCGGCGTGATAGTCGGGCTCGTAGCGGTACTGGGCGCCCCAGGACTTGGCGAACTGGGCGGCGTCGCCGAACCACTCGTCCTTCAGCGTTTCGCTGGGCAGCCACGCGGTCATGCCGAAGGCGTATTCGGCGTCCGCGCCCAGGGCCTTGCGGAAGTCCTCGCTGGGTACGCCCACGGTGAAAGAATAGAGCTTGGGCGAGACGTCCAGGCTCTTGGCCTGGCGGATGAAGTTCAGGATTTCGGTTTCATGCCCCGCAACCAGCACGGCGTCGGCCTGCTTGGCCTTGATCTGCGACAGCAGGGTATTGAAGTCGCTGGCATTGCTGCTGTAGCGCTCGTCGATCGCCGTCTTCAGGCCGGCTTTTTCCAGCAGGGGGCGGGTGCCCTTGGCGACGGACACGTCGAAGGCGTCGTCCGCATAGAGCAGGGCGACTTGGGCGGGGGCCGGCGTGAGTTGCTTCAGCATGGCGATCGTGCTGCCGAAATAGTTGCTGGCCGGCGCCAGGGTGCCGAAGACGTACTTGAATCCGCGCGAGAAGATCTGGTCCGAGGCGCCGCCGCCCTGGACCATCGGGATCTGATATTTTTCCGAGACGGCGGAGTCGGCCAGGGCGAAGTTGCTGGCGAAGGGTCCGAGCAGGAAGTTCACCTTGTCCTTGGAGACCAGTTGCGTGTATTGGCGCACGCTCAGGTTCACATCCGACTGGTTGTCGTAGATCTTCAGGGCCAGCGTGTATTTCTTGCCGCCGACCTCGACGCCGCCCTTGCGGTTGATCTGGTCGACCGCCAACTGGTAAGCGTCTTTGTAGTAGCGTCCGGTGTTGGCCACGGGACCGGTCAGCTGGACCGACGCGCCCAGGACGATCTCGTTGCCGGCCGCCTGGCTGGCGGGGCTGTTCAGGCTCAGGGCCAGGGCCAGGGCCGCGCAGGGCAGTCCGTCGCGCAACAGGATATGCATGGTGTGTCTCCGCTAGGAAAGATTGTTCTGCGGAAATTTTGCGCCGTATCCGGTAACAATGTTCTGAACGGAAATTGACGGCGAGCTGAATCTCTCAGGCGCGCCAAGAGGGGCGGGGGTAAATACGGATGCGCCGCCGCACAGCACCGTGGCATATACAATTGCGTTTGTTAATAGTAATGATTATCATTAACTATCAAAGTCAAGATTGTCAGTCGGTCGTACCCGGCTGGCCACTTCCAGGAGTCCATCCATGGCGCAAACGCAGTCCCAAGTCAGTGCATTGATCGTCGGCGCGGACCGGCTGGGCAACATCCCGGATCTGCTGCGCGATCACAATATCGCGATCCGTCACCATATCAGCGGCCGCGATTCCGCGCATCAGAAGAAGACGCCCGCGCTGCCTTCCGGCACGGATCTGGTCATTCTGCTGACGGATTTTCTGGGACACAATGTGATGAAGACGTTCCGCCTGGCGGCTCAGCGCGCCGGCATTCGCGTGCTCGCGTGCCGGCGGTCGGTGTGCAGCATGCAGCAGGCGCTGGATCAGTGCGGCTACTGCAAAGCATGCCCGCTGAGGGCGGACGATGCCGTGCGTCCGGAGACGCGCGTGGCATGCAAGCGGCGCGCCGCGCCGGGTGGGCTGACCCTGGGGATGTAGCCGATTCCGGAAAGCAAGGCCTTCGCAGTGATGAAAAAGCCCGGAACTTTGCGGTTCCGGGCTTCATTGCGAGTGCGGCTGGCTCAGGGTCTGGTTGCCACGCGTTTGGCCGTCGCGCGCTTGGCTGTCGCTGGTTTGGCCGACACGGGCTTGGCAGTCACGCGCTTGGCGGCCGTGTGTTTGACAGTTGTGCGTTTGGCGCTGGTGTGTTTGGCTGTCGCGCGCCCGGTGGCCGCAGGTTTGGCGGCCGCGCGTCTGGCGGCTGCGGGCTCGCTGGTCGCGGGTTCGCTGGTCTTGGGCTCGACGGCGACGGACATGGGCTGCCCGGTATCGCCTCGCGCCTGCAGGCGCCGGGCGCCATTGTAGCGTTTGCGCCAGTAGGCCACGTCCATGCTTTCGACCCTGATGTTGGCGCCGGTGCGCGGCGCGTGCACGAACTTGTGATCGCCCAGGTAGATGCCGACATGCGAGAAGCGATGGCCCAGGGTGTTGAAGAACACCAGGTCGCCACGGCGCAGTTCGTCGCGGTCCACGGAAATGCCCAGCTCGGCCTGTTCGCGCGCACGCCGGGGGAGTTTCAGACCCAGGGATTTTTCGGCCGCGTAGGCGACCAGGCCGCTGCAATCGAAGCCTTCGCCGGGGGCGTCGCCCCCGTAGCGATACTTGACCCCGAGAAATTTCATGGCGGTGGACACCATGGACTTGGGCGCCTGGCTGGCGCCGTACGTTTCCGATCCAGGGTAGTCGATGGCCAGGCTGCGCTTGTTGTCGAGCCAGGCGCCCAGCGGATCCGATTGGGTGCTGAGCAGGTAGCTGTCACGCAGCAGATGATTGGAGCTAAGGTCGGCGTCGGCCGTCTTGCGGGACTGGGCTGCGCATCCGGCCAGCGCCATCAGGCCCGCGCACAGCAGCAGTTTCAGGGAGCGGACCGCCAGAGGGCGGGGCTGATTCGGCTGTGCGGGGGCGGAATGAGGCGGAGGCATGGGCGGATGGCGGCGGATGTCGTCGTCCGCGACCGCCTGACGTGGCCGCGGCGCTCGAGTGAGCGCGACACGGGTCGCAGGCTGGCCGGATACCGGACGCCGGGTTGATCTTGTAGGTTGCCCGCCCTGCGGACAACTCTCCGAGTGTAGTGGATCAGCAGGGTCGAGTAAAGCGGAAAAAGCCGGGGCCCGCGTCAGCCTGGCGTCAGGATCGCATTGTACTTTCGAGCCAGGGTGTAGCATGTCACCCATTCCACTTCCTTAGAAACACCCACGGCCCGGTCCGGGCCGCAGGGTGGCACCGGAGACGAACCCATGCAGAAAGTCCGCGAGTTCCATCGCCAGTCGATCCAGGACCGGGAGGCCTTCTGGGCGCACGAAGCCCAGCGCATCCACTGGGAGACCCCATTCACGCAGGTTCTGGACTATTCCCGGCCGCCGTTCGCGCGCTGGTTCGTCGGCGGACGGACCAATCTGTGTTACAACGCCGTCGACCGCTGGCTCGACACACAAGGAGATCAGCCCGCACTGATCTGGGTGTCCACGGAGGTCGATCAGGAAATCGTCTATACCCGCGCCGATCTTGCGCGCGAGGTCAACGCCGCCGCCGCCACCCTTCAGGAACTCGGGGTCGTCCGGGGCGACCGCGTGCTGATCTATCTGCCCATGATTCCCCAGGCGGCCTTCTTCATGCTGGCCTGCGCCCGGCTCGGGGCCATCCATTCCGTGGTGTTCGGCGGCTTTGCCGCGCACAATCTGGCACAGCGCATCGACGATGCCCAGCCCCGGGTGATCGTGTCCACCGACGCGGGCTCGCGCGGCGGACGGCCGATCGCCTACAAGCCGCTGCTGGACCAGGCGATCGCCCAGTCGTCCCATGCGCCGGAACGCGTCGTGCTGGTGAACCGGGGCCTGGCGCCCATGGACCTGACGGCGGGCCGCGACCTGGACTATGCGCCCCTGCGGGCGCGGCATCTGGACGCCCAGGTGCCGGTCGTCTGGCTGGAATCCAACGAGCCCAGCTACATCCTGTACACCTCGGGTACGACCGGCAACCCCAAGGGCGTCCAGCGCGACGTCGGCGGCTACGCGGTGGCCCTGTGCGCGTCGATGGAATACATTTACGGCGGCAAGCCGGGCGACGTGTACTTTTCCAGCAGCGATGTGGGCTGGGTGGTGGGGCATTCCTATGTGGTCTACGGACCGCTGCTCAACGGCCAGGCCACCGTCATGTACGAAGGCACGCCGGTGCGACCCGACGCCGCCATTCTCTGGCGCATCATCGAGACCTATCGTGTCAATGCGCTGTTCTCCGCGCCGACGGCGATCCGCGTCCTGAAGAAGCACGATCCGGCCTTGCTGCACCGTCACGATCTTTCCAGCCTGGACCGCATCTATCTGGCGGGCGAACCGCTCGACGAACTGACCGGCCAGTGGCTGTCCGAAGCCCTGGGCAAGCCGGTGATCGACAATTACTGGCAGACCGAGACCGGCTGGGCCCTGCTCACCGGGCTGCCCGGCATCGAGCCGCATGCGACCAAGTTCGGCAGCCCCTCCTTCCCCGCCTACGGCTACGACGTGCGCCTGCTGCACGAGCAGACCGGCGAGGAGGTGGGGCCGGGCGAGAAGGGCGTGGTGGCGATCGT
>DISE01000113.1 GCA_002421865.1 Castellaniella sp. UBA6218 | reverse complement strand
CCGATCGTCAGCACGCCGTACTGGCCATTGATCACCAGATTGCCCGAGCCGTCCGTCGTGGCCGTGTTGCCCGCCTCGTTGTTGCTGGCAATGGCGCTCACGTGTGCGCCGTCGGCGCCCTGCATGTCGGCGTTGGCCGTGCCGCCGGCCGTACCCTCGCCCGTGATCACGTTGCCCGCGGCCATCGTGCCACCGGCCGCGATGACGTCCACATCCAGATGCGCCGTCGGCGCATCGTCCATGATCACGATATCCAACGGCTGGGCGCCACTGCTATCGCCATCCACATCCACCGCCGTCACCGTGAGGCTGTCCGTCACCTGATCGCCAGCCACATCCGGCGCATGCGTCAGCGTATAGGTGTATTGCACCGTGATGGTGCCATCGGCCGCCACGCTATAGCCATTCAGTTCCATCGTGCCATACTGGGTCACGATGCTTTGCTGCGTCGATCCCAGCGCGGTCAGTTCTGCCGATGTCAACTGCCGCGTGGCCGGCTGTCCGGCGGCATCGGTATATCCGAGCACAAGCGCGGCGGTCACGTTCAAGCCATCCGGGGCTTGAATGGTGAAGAAGGATTCGACCACCCGATCGGCGGCATCAGGATTGCTGCCACCAGGCAGACCGCTTTCGAAGACGGTGTAATCCCCCGTCCAGGCATGCACCGGCCCATTCTCGCCACCTTCTTCGGGCGGCTGGGCTGGGGGGATGACAAGTGTCACCCCATTGTCGACCGCCGGCGCCACTGCATCGGCCGTGGCGGCCACCCCACCCAGTTGCACGATTTCCGGCGTTTCCACGCCCGGGCGCGGATAGGCCAGGCCCAAAGGCGTGGTGGTTTCCGTGATGCTGGCCAGACGGGTGAAGCTGGCGCCGCCGCCACCGCCGCCGGTCAGCACCGCGGCGGTCGGATCCAGAATGGCGAACGGGTCCTGGCCCGCGTCCAGCGCGGCCAGCACCTGGTCGACCACGGGATCGGCCGGAGGCGTCACCGCGTTGTCGGCCGGCTGCGGCTGCGCGGCGGCCAGGTCATCGGAAACCAGCATGTCGGTGTTCTGACCGACGATCACCGGCGGCACGCCGGTGGCCTGCAGGGTCACGCTGGCGCCCTCGTCCGTCATGATGCGGGCGTCCACAGGCACACGCATGCCCTCGTGCAGCGCGACCATCGTGCCATCGGATGCGCGCATCCAGGCCTTGCCGGTGACGTGAGTGATCAGAACGGTATCGGTAGCCATGTTGGAATCCCCGGTGATGAATTCGACGACGCTGGCCGGCGCGGAAAGCGCGCGGAAACGGCGATCATGTCTCTGGATGCTACGCGTGCGCCGATGAACCGCGTATTGGCGGGAAAGACAATACGGGTCGCAGGGATGATCAGGGAAAACACGGCCTCATGCCCGCCACCGCCCGAAGCGGTCATGCATGACTCGACGGCGCCGGATACGAAAAGCCCGCGCCCCGGCTGCACCGGGAGCGCGGGCGTCAGGCCTGCGACAAGAAAGACTTAGCTGTGATCCACCTTCAGCTTGCCATCATGGATGAGACTGTTGATGAGCTGGGCCTGTGTATCGCCGCCATGGCCGACGGTCAGGTCGACATTGTCGATGACGATCTGCTGGGTTACATGATCGGCCGCCGTCCCGTCGGCGTTGACCTTCACGTCGATGACGGTCTTGCTGCCGTCGCCGCTGATGTGCAGGTACTGTGTCAGGTCGCCATGGTCGCCCGGCGTGGCGCCGTCTGTGTGGCCCTGCAGCAGGTCGCTGAGATCCAGCAGATCCTTGCCATGGACGCCGGCCGCATCCACGCCGAAATCCTTGACGTGGTCCACCGCCGCCGGCTGCCCGGACTCGGCCTGGTCGCCCAGCTTCCACACGAACACATCGTCGCCTGCGCCGCCATAGAGCGTGTCGTTGCCGGCCCCGCCGATCAGGGTGTCGTTGCCGCCCTGGCCATAAAGGGTGTCGTTGCCCGCGCCGCCATCGAGGGTGTCGTTCCCGCCACGGGTGTCGCCCGACACGTTGAACTGATCGGCATGATCCTTGATGTAGTCGTAAATATCCTGGTTCGTCGCATCGTGACCCAGGTCAGCCTTCAGGTACGCCTTCAGCGCATCCAGGCCAGAACCATCCGGCAGGTTGTCCGGACGTCCCACCCACGACAGACTGTCGGTGTTGATGACGTCGCCGAACAGGATGTCGTTGCCGTCGCCGCCCGACAGAGTGTCGCTGCTGACCGGCAGCGGATCGATGCTGTCCGGCCCGCCGCCCTGCAGCGCGGCATTCAGGCCGTCGGCGTCATTGACGAGGTCGACCTGGCCGGCGTCGGCCGTGACCAGACTTTCAGAGAACAATCCATCGTTCAACCAGACCGACTGCTGTGTGGTGACGTCGGTATTGTCGAAGAACTTCAGGATGCTCTCGTTGACGCCGGCGCCGATGCCGATGGCATGGACCTCTCCATAACCCGCGACCTGCTGGAAGTCGTCCAGGGCGTTGGCCACGTCCCCGTAATTCATGACCTTCCCTCCGAACCATTCACCGTCATGGGTTGTGGGATTGCCGTCGGTCAGGAAGAAGGTCAGGTTCTTGTAGCTGGCATCGGCGGGCAGGGACTGGAACCAGTCCCCCGTCTGCTCGAAAGCGGCTTCGTAGTTGGTCGCACCGTCAGCCATCAGATGATCGATCTTGTCGATCAAGGCCGCCAGTTTGGCGGCGTCGAGATCCTTGAACACATAGCCCGATTGACCATGGTCCGGCGTGACATCCGTCGCACTGCCGGCAAACCCGATCAGGGCCACGTTGACCTTGCCATCGTGATTCGCCAGCTGCGCGGCGAGATGTTTCAGCGCGTCCTGGACGAGCTCCATGCGGGACATGGGCTGCTCTTCAGAATGACTGGTGTCGACCCAATGCCGATTCCAGAAAAGCCCCTCATAATGCCCTTCTTGCACCCAGACTTCCTTGGTCTGGCCGGAATCCTCATCCATCGAGCCAGAAGTATCCACCACCAGCGCGATGTTGTAGTTCTGGCCCGGCCGCACCGTGACGTCGGCACCGCCCTGATCGCCCAGCAGGATGTCGTCGCCGACGTTCCCGGCCAGGACGTTCTGGTCGTTGGCGCCGGTCACCAGCTTGTCGCCGACGAGGTGGATGTCCACCGTCGCGGTGTCCGCGCCGCCCTGGCCGTCGGAAACCCGCACCGTCAGCGTGTCGGTCCGCTCCTTGCCGAACAGGTCATCGACCTTCGAGCCGTCGACCCGGATTTCGCCGGTCGCGGCGTCGATGCCGTAGGCGCCGTCCCCGTTGCCGCCGGTGATCTGATAGCTCAGGGCATCGCCATCGGCGTCGTGCGCCTGCACCGCGCCCACGGCCGCCGAGCCGTCATCAGGATCCGCGACCGCAAAGGCATAGGCATCCCCGTTCGGCGGCGTATCGGTCGTGTCGGTGCCGCTGAGGAATTCCGGCGGCGTGTCGGCCTTGGTGGCGATATCGAACGAAGCGGACACAGAATCACCGTCGCCATCAGTGCCGGTCACATGGACAGTGAGGTGGGGAGGATGCGCGGGGGTTTCTATCGTATAAGTGATGCCATTATCAAAGGAAATCTTGAGATCCTTGTGGCCGGATCCCTCTCCGCCCATCACCACGGCGGTATCGAACAACAGACTGCCCGCCACGCTCAGCGGCGTACCAGTGGAACTGATCGCGATATTGTCGACCGTGCCGACCTTGACCCCTTCTTTCCAGAGTTCGACCGACACGTTGCCGGCATCCCAGACTTTTCCAATGGAAAGCTCGAACCCCGAGACCAGGCCGCCAAACGCGAGCTTGAAACTTTCACCCGTTTGGAATTCGGTGTTCGAACCCACGCCAAACCCATTGGCGTTGCTTGCATTCAGCGATTCGCCGGGATTGGCCCATACTTTCACGAAACCCCAGTCATAGTGGTCCGTGGGCTGAAGGGGGATCGTCTGGTTCGTCAACGGGATGCTCTGGGACGACCCCGCCACGAGATGATGCTGCTCGACCGAATAAGTGCCGTTATTGTTCAAGGTCACGGTATACAAGGGATCATCGGAATGACCTGCCGCGTATACCGTCGCCGTCTTTCCGTCTGCGCTGATCGTTTTCGCATACCCCTGCGACAGATCGATATCGCCGATCTTCAACGAGGCGCCATTGACATCCGCACCCGTCTTGAATTCCAGGGATTCCGTCGTCACGCCCACCTGATTGAGCAGGGCGGCATCGGCGATCCGGCCGAATTCCGGACTGTCGTCCTCGATATTGATCGTCAGGGTGCCGCCGCTGGTGCCGCCGTGATTGTCGGCGACCAGCACGCCAATCCCCAGAGGCAGCACATCTTCGACGCCATGCCCCGGGATTCCGTGGTCGGGATGATCGATCTGGCCGGACAGGGTGACGTCATAGGCGCCGGTATTGTCGATCGTCACGGTGATCACGGGAACGCCGTCCACGGTGCCGGTCAGAGTGTGATCGCCGTCCGACAGGGCCCAGACGACGGGCTTGCCCTGGGAAGTCAGCGCATCGTCGGCCGGCTTCACCAGAGTGACCGTGTGTGTGTCCCCGCTGTCCGGATCGGTGATGGCCAACATGCCGGAGGCCGTCCGATCGTTGCCGGTGTCCGAGGGCATACCCGCGGCATCCGGCAGGCCATGGGACAGGCCTTCCTCGGACACCGCCACCACGCCGTCGGCGATGGCGGGCGCATGATTGAGTTCCGGCAGGCCGATGGTGATCCGCCCGACCGACGGGTCGCCGTCGGCGTCGGTGACTGTGTAGGAAGCGGGCAACGCGTCCAGGTGACCGCCGTTCGCGTCGGTCAGGGATTTGTACTCGAAGAATTCCCACTGCCCGGTCGCGGGCGACAGGATCAGCTGGAAGGCCAGTTCGCCGTTGACCATGCCGCTCATCACGGTGCCGTCGCCAGCCATCGAGATCTCGACCGGCTGGCCATCCGCATGAATGCTGCCGGCTGCCGGCGTATTCCACCGGGCGCCGCCGGCGCCGTCGGCGCCGTAGTGATAGTCGAGCTGGCCCGTACCATAGGCCAGTGCCTGGGGCAGTTCGGAACCGCCGAAGGTGATGCGCTTGACGGCGAAATCGCTGTTGTCGCTGAAATTGGCATTGCCGTTGCTGGTCGCCTGGAACACCAGCGTATCGAAGCCGCCGAAGCTATTGGCGTTGAAGTCCGCCGCGTAATTGCCGGATCCGGCGTCGGAATCGAAGGCCTGCTGACCGACCTTGACGCCGTCACGCCAGAATTCCACGACGCCGGATTCGAGCTCGCCGCCGAACATCATGGCGAATTCCACGTGGGCGCTGTAGGCGACCTTGCCGTCCTGGAGGGCGACGGTCAAGGTTTCGGAGGCATTGCGACCGTCCTCGAAATTCCGGAAATCGACTTCACCGGGCAGGGCATGATAGGGCTCGCCATTGCTCATGACGCCCAGGCCATTGGCGGTCTGGACGACATTGGTGCTCGTCAAGGTGGGATCCGTCGCCGTCGAAAAGCCCTGCGCTGTGACTCTGATGGCACCATCATTGAAGCCCAGCAGAGTGCCGATGGAATCCCCCGTGAAGTCCACCGTGCCGACATAGACGTCCGGGATGCCGGTCAGGCTCGCGGAGCCCTGGGCCTCAGGCGTGCCCAAGTAGGGGCTGTCATCTTCGACGCGCACGGTGATGGCGGAATGCGTCACCCCGCCCTGTCCATCATCGACCGTGATCGGAACGTCCAGGTTGAGCACATCCTCGGCCGCACCGGCCGTGATCGGATGGTCGATGGCGCCCTTCAGCGTCACCGTATAGTCGTAATGCCCGTTGGCGCCGGGCATCAGGCCGATCTGGATGATTTCACGATAATCGTCCTGACCGGGCGTGCCAACATAACCGGTCAGTGCATGGCCGCTGGCATCGGCGGCCCACTGGATGTCCACGCCATGCGATTGCAGCGCGCCGGCATAGCCGGCGGGATGCGCCGGACTGGCCGCCGTCACGCCCGTGCCCAGCGTCACGGCCGGCGTATCCCCATCCACGTCCGCGACAGTGAACGAGCCCGAAGCTGAAGGCGCGTCGGTCTGGTCGCCGCTGGGGACATTGTTTCCTTGGCCGGCGATACCGTCGTCGTAGTTGCCGCCGGCCGCCGTCAGGCCTTCTTCGGAGACGGCCACGTGGCCGCCATCCTGGCCGAAGGTGATCGTGGGATCGTCGTTCGTGCCCTTGATGTGGAGGGTCAGTTCAGCTTGCGATGTGTCGCCATCATTGTCCGACAGCGTGTACTTCAGGACGAAATCCTTGGTCTCGCCTTCGGCCAGCGCCTGAGTGGCCGGCTTGGAGCTGTCCAGCACGAAGGTCCAGCCACCTGCGGGACCCAGCACCAGCGTACCGTATTGCGACAGATCGGCTTGCGCCGCCGCGTTGTCGCCCGCGTTCCAGGCAAAGCCGTGAATCAAGTCCTTCGGACCGTCCGCGCCCCAGCCGGTGTCGTTCAGGAGCACATTGCCCCCCAGGACCGCGGCGGCGCCGTGCGCATCCTCGGTCACCGTGCCGCCGTTGTCATCGACTGCCAGCGGGCTGTCATCCTGAATGCTGACATTCAGGTTGCCCGTGGTCGTGGTGTGTCCGTCCGACACCAGGATGGGCACGCCCAGATTCAAGGCATCCTCAATGCTCGTATCGGGATGATCGACCGGCGCCAGCAGCTTCACGTCGTACGAATAGTTCCCGCCGCCGTTGTCATGCAACGTGATCTTGATCACGTCATGCGCGAAGATTCCGCTGCCCGTGCGCCCCGTCAGGGTCTGGCCATCGGACGATACCGACCAATGCACCGTCTGGCTATCCGAAGTCAGGGTCGTGGGCGGCACACCCAGCTTCACCGTCACCGTGTCGCCCGCGTCCACGTCGTGGACCGTGAACGTACCGCCATCCGTGGCGCCATTGGTCGTGTCCGGGGTGCCCGTGTCATCCGGGATGCCGGGGCCGTGCGGCGGCCAGATGCCGCCCTTCAGGCCTTCTTCCGAGACCGCCGCGTTCGCATCGGCGCCGTTGTCGCCGCCAAAGGTGATCGTCGGCACATCGTTGACGCCGTTGACCGTGACCTTCAGCGTTGTCGTCGAGGTATCGCCGTCCTCATCGGTCAGCGTGTAGGTGAAGACGTCTTCGGCAGTCTTGCCCTGGCCCAGGGCCTGCACGGCGGCATAGCGTTCGTCGGCGGGATCGCTGACCAGCGTGTACGTGTAGGCGCCATCGGCACCCAGGACGAGGTCGCCGTAAAGCCCATGCACGACGCTGCCCACACCGCCACCGACGTCCGCGCCGACGTCGCCGGCCTGAACACCCGTCACAACGGTCGGGTCCACTCCCAACGCATCCGCGCTGTCGCCGGCTCCGGTATCCCCAGGTTCGCCATCGCCCTTGACGACATTGCCCACGGCCGCCAGGGCGGTATCCTCGGTCACGCTCGCCCTGTCAGCGATAGCGACGGGCGCCGTATCCGTGATGGCCGCGACGATTTCACTGGCAGCGGAACGGCCCAGACTGTCAATCACCGTGACGCCGATGGAATCAGGCAGGTACTGTCCGATGGACGCGTCCGTGGCCGCGCCGGCATGATCCTGCCAGCCGTCGGACTCGTAGCGGTAGGTGACAGTCCCCGTGGCGGGGTCGTAGCCGGTCAGCGTCAGGACACCCCGGTCCGTATCGATGACGATGGGCGCACCCGGCGTCGCCGCGACGAGCTCTGCCAGGGTCACTGTCAGCGAAGCGGCCGGTGGCGCCGCATCGCCGCCGGCCGTGCCGGTTTCACCCGAGAAGTTGAACACCAGGGCGGCCAGGCCGGCCGGCGCGGAAAAACCGAAGGTCCCACCGACGCCCGCAGCCGCTGCGGCTTCGCCGATGGAGAACGTGCCCGGCACAATGGAAGGATCCTGGCCATCGCCGCCATGGCCATCGTTTCCGTCCGGGATGTCGATCGTCGGACCGGCTGGAACCGGTGCGGCCGTATCGGCCGCCGTGGCGGCCACCCCGCCCAGTTGCACGATTTCCGGCGTTTCCACGCCCGGGCGCGGATAGGCAAGCGCCAGGGGAGCGGTCGTTTCCGTGATGCTGGCCAGACGGGTGAAGCTGTCTCCACCACCACCGCCGCCGGTCAGCACCGCGGCGGTCGGGTCCAGGATGGCGAACGGGTCCTGGCCCGCGTCCAGCGCGGCCAGCACCTGATCGACCACGGGATCGGCCGGAGGCGTCACCGCGTTGTCGACCGGCTGCGGCTGCGCGGCGGCCAGGTCTTCCGTGACCAGCATGTCGGTGTTCTGGCCGACGATCACCGGCGGCACGCCGGTGGCCTGCAGGGTCACGCTGGCGCCCTCGTCCGTCATGATCCGGGCGTCCACCGGCACGCGCATGCCCTCGTGCAGCGCGACCATCGTGCCATCGGATGCGCGCATCCAGGCCTTGCCGGTGACGTGAGTGATCAGAACGGTATCTGTAGCCATATTGGAATCCCCAATGACAAATTCGGTTGCATTGGCCGTCGCATCGACGCGCGGCAATGGCGATCATGTGTCTGGATGCTACGCGACAGGCGAAGAATTGCGTATTGTCGGAAAAGACAATACGGTCCGGACCAAGGCCCAGGCTATGCGTCCACGCCCCGCGCCGCCTGCGCGGCGTGCTGGTCGATGCCGTGCACCCGCAGCGCCAGCATCAGGCGGTCGGTGACGCCCAGCTTTTCGAAGATGGCCGAAATGTGTGCGCGCACGGTGCGTTCGGTGATGCCCAGGCTGTCGGCGATGGACTGGTTCGAATGGCCCAGGGCGACGTAGCGGGCCACGTCGCGTTCGCGCACGGTCAGGTCGCGCGCCCAGTCCTGGTTGGGCTCCGGCGCGGCCTGGCCGATCTGGCTGAGCATGCGCGACAGCATGCCCTTGCCCACCCAGATCTCGCCGCCCATGACGTGGCGCAGGACGCGATCCAGGCCGGTGACAGGCATGTAGGCGTGCACGTAGCCGACGGCGCCCGCCACCAGGGCTCGCTGGCCCTCGGGGTCGCCGGGATGTGTGCTTGCGACGACAACCTGCAGGCCGGCCGGCACGTCCGGGATGGCGCCACCCGCCTTGGGCAGCAGGCGGGCGTCCATGACGACCAGCACGCCGCGCCGGCCCCAGGGCACCAGGTCGGCCAGGCGGTGGCCACGCGCCGGCGCCCAATCCAGCTCGCCCAGCCCGGTCCAATGCCGGTACAGGGCATCGTCGGCGGTCAACAACAGGACAGGTATCGTCATGGCGAATCCTTTCAGCGTTCGCGAAAGGCGTTGGAATGCGCGCGCAGCACGGGCTTGAGCAGGTACTGCATCAGCGTGCGTTTGCCCGTCAGGATGTGGACCTCGGCCATCATCCCGGGAATGATGGGCCGCTCGTCGCTGCCGACGTAGGCGGTTTCCGTGCGGACCTTCACGATGTAGTAGGAATTTCCCTTTTCGTCGGTGATGGAGTCGGCGCCGATTTCCTCGACATGGCCTTGCAGGCCGCCGTAGATGGAAAAGTCGTAGGCTGTGAACTTGACCTCGGCCTTCTGACCCGGGTACAGGAAGCCGATGTCGCGCGGGTTGACCTTGACCTCCAGCAGCAATGAATCGTCCGACGGCACGATTTCCATGATGTCCTTGCCGGGCGAGACCACGCCGCCCACCGTGTTGGCCGCCAAGGTCTTGACGGTGCCGTTGACCGGCGAACGGATGTTGGACAGGGTCACGCGGTCGGCCAGCGCGACCTGGCTTTCCAGCAGGGCGGACAGCTTGGCGCGGGCGTCGGACAGGTCGGTGCGCGCCTGGTTGCGGAAAGTGACTTCGGTTTCCCTGAGCTTGGCTTCGGCTTCCTGGATCGAGGCCTGGATCTTGTCGATCTGGGCGGCGGCGGACTTCTGCTCGCCGCAGAAACGCGCCACATCGCGCTGCAGGCGCAGCAGGTCCACCTGGGACACCGCACCGCTGGAGAGCAGCGGCTTGGTCATGGCGTATTCGCGCGAGGCCAGACCGCAGCTGGTGGCTGCCTGGTCGCGATTGGCGATGGTGGAGCGCAATTCCTGCTGGCGCTGGTTGAGCTGCTCCTGAGCGACCTCCATGTTGGCTCGAAGTTCGCGCGTGCGGGCCTGCCAGACGTTGCGTTCCTGCTCGGCCAAGGCCGGCGCCTGGGCCTGGACGTCCTCGGGCGCCTGGTAGGGCGTGTCATTGGCGATGGCCTCCAGGCGGGCGATCTTGGCCTTGAGGGCGAGGGCCTCGGCGCGGTTTTCCCCCAGGGAAGAGGAATAGCGCGTGGGATCGATGCGCAGCAGGACCTGATCCTTGACCACCTTGTCTCCGGGGCGCACCAGGATCTGCTGGACGACGCCGCCGTCCAGGCTCTGGATGACCTGGACCTGGCGCGAGGGCACGACCTTGCCCTCGCCGCGCACGACTTCATCGATATTCGCGGTGGAGGCCCAGGCGATCAGCACGCCCATCGTCAGCAGCGACACCCAGATCAGCAGGCGCGATCCGCGCGTGCGCTGCTGGCTGAGCGCCCAGGTGGCGTCGCCGATCATGTCGTCGCGTCCGCCTTCGTTTTTGGGTGCGAAGGACCGCCGCGGGCCGGCGAGGAAATCTGGCAGCATTCCCATGTCCTCAGCTCCTGCGGGCGCCGCCGATGCGGCCCTGGCGCAACGCCTCGACGACCTGGGCCTTGGGCCCGTCGGCCACGATGCGGCCATGGTCGATGACCATCAGACGGTCGACCAGATCCAGCAGGGACGTGCGGTGCGTGACCAGGATCAGTGTCTTGCCCTCGCTGGCGGCCCGCAAGCGTGTCTTGAGCTGGGATTCGCTCTGGTGATCCATATTGCTGCTGGGTTCGTCCAGCAGGAGGATCTGGGGGTCGTTCACCAGGGCGCGGGCGATGGCGATGGACTGGCGCTGGCCGCCGGACAGGGAATCGCCGCGCTCGCCGACGATCATGTCGTAGCCCTCTGGGTGGCTGGCGGCGAATTCGTCCACGCCGGCCAGGGTGGCTGCGCGCAGCACATCCTCGTCCGTGGCGAACGGCGAGGCGATGGTCAGATTGTGCTTGAGGGTGCCATAGAACAGCACCGGATCCTGGGGCACGTAGCCGATCGCGCGGCGCACATCGGCCGGATCGATCTGGTTCAGATCGATGCCATCGATCAGGACGGCGCCGGAGGTCGGCGCATAGAGTTTCAGGATGAGTTTTTCCAGGGTGGTCTTGCCCGAGCCGATGCGGCCGATGATGCCGACCTTTTCACCGGGCTGGATGCGGAAGCTGATGTTGTCCAGCGCGGCGAGGGAGCTGTTGGGATAGGCGAAGGTCACGCCCTGGAATTCGATGCCGCCCTGAAGGACGGGACGCGGCATGAAGGACCGGTCCGCCGGGCGCTCGACCGGCATGCCCATGTAGTTGTCGATGGATTTCAGCGACGCCTTGGCGTTGTGGTATTGCATCATCAGACCCACGACCTGGCCCAGCGGCGCCAGGCAGCGCCCGGAAATCATCGAGGCCGCAATGATGCCGCCCATGGTCATGCCTTCCTGGACCAGATAGACGCCGATCACCACGACGGCGATGTTGACCAGTTGCTGGCAGGTCTGCACGAAGCTGACGGTAACCGAGGAGGTGAGCTTGATGTGTGCGCCCAGTTCGGCCAGCCAGCGGGTGGACTCTTCCCACATGCGCTGTGAATGGCTCTGGGCGTTCAGCGCCTTGACGGTTTCCATGCCGTTCAGGGCCTCGATCAGGCCGGCGTTGCGCTGCGCCCCGGCCTGGAAGGATTCGAGGGTCATCTTCTCGACGCGGGCCAGGGAGAACAGCGACACGATCAGGATCACGGCGATGGCCACCAGGGGCGGCAGCACCATCCAGGGTGAGATCCAGGCCAGCACGGCCAGGAACAGCAGCACGAAAGGCAGGTCCACCAGCGTGGTCAGGCTGGCCGAGGCGATGAAATCGCGCACGGATTCGAAGGAGCGCAGGTTGGAGGCGAAGGAACCCACGGACACCGGGCGGCTTTCCATGCGCAGGTCCAGGACCTGCTCCATGATGCGCGAGGACAGTTCCACGTCCACCCGCTTGCTGGCGATGTCCACGACATAAGCGCGAATCGCTGTCAGCACCAGGTTGAACACCATGGCCAGGGCGATGCCGATGGTCAGCGCCCAGAGCGTTTCGACCGCGCTGTTGGGAATCACCCGGTCGTAGATGTTCATCGTGTACAGCGGCATGACCAGTGCGAAGATGTTGATCAGCACGGCGGCCGCCACGGCGTCGCGGTAGAGCTTCCAGTTGCCCAGCATCGCGGCCCAGAACCAATGGCCGCTGCGCGCCCGCATGTGGGCGTCCTGGGTCCGGTCCTCCGTCCGATAGCGGGGCTGCACGAAACAGGCCAGGCCGGAATATTCGGCCTCGAGCTCGGCGCGCGGGACTTCGACGGGCTCGGCCGCTTCGGGATAATGGACCAGGAAGTGGTCGCGTCGCTCCAGAATCAGCACGCAGGCGCGCTGGTTCTTCAGGAGCAGGATGGCCGGCATGACGCCGCGCGACCAATTGCCCAGGGCGCGGCGCACGATGCGCGCACTGCACTGGGCCCGGCCGGCGGCGCGCCCCAGCAGGGACGGCGTCAGTCGCTGATCCACCAGGGGTAGGCCCGAAGACAACTGCTGGGCGGTGCAGGGCCGCCCCAGCAGCCGGGTGACGAGGACCAGGCTGGCCAGCAGGGAATCGTCGTGCAACTGGTGAGGCGTGGCTCCTGGAAGTTCCGGTGCGTCGTCTGGCGTGTCGGGGTTGGTTTCGGGTTGTGCGGCCATGGTGGCAGTGGCCTCAGAGGATGGCATCGTCGTCGGAGATCAGGTTCAGGGCGCCTTGCAGGCGCTGTCGGGTGAGCTTGCGCTCGGCGAGCTTTTCCAGAGCCTGGGGCGGCAGATCGGTCAGGCGCAGGGAACCATTGGCGATCAATGCGTCGATCAGATCCTCCAGAACGCGGATGAATCCGGCGTCCAGGTCGGAGAGATCCTGTTTGAAACGTTCCTGATCAGAAGCCATCGACATTCCCTCAAGCTGCGGGGAAAGCCGGATTGCCGCGGCTGCGGCAGGCCTCCGGACCTTCACCTTCGGACCGGGCCGCGAAGCCCGGGTAATGCTTCAGTTTAGACGGAGGAGGTTCAGTTCCAGCCACTGGCCTTGCCGGACGAAGCGCCGGACGGCTTGCCGGCGGGTGCCAGCACGGGCGGCTTGAGTCCGGATTGGTAATTGACCTGGACGGGCCGCAGGTTGCGGGTGTCCGGCAGCGGCGTCAGGCAGGCCTTGAGGACTTCGTCGGGAAACTGGAGCTTGGCGGCCTCTTCAGGCTGTTCCTGGTAGGGATCTGCCAGTCCCAGCGTCGGCAGAATCCGGTGTGACAGCGCCAGCCAGCGGTATTCGGCCGTGCGCAGGTCGAAAATCCCGTTGGTGAGCGCCTGCCGGGCATCGAACAGTTCGTTTTCGGTATCAAGCAGGTCCAGCAGGGTGCGCTGGCCGATCTTGAACTGTTGCAAATAGGCCACACGAACCTGGGCGATGTCGCGCTCGTGCTGTTGCAGGAACGGCATCTGCTGGCGCAGTCGCACGACGTTGTTCCAGGCGATGGAAAGTTCCTGCTGGACGTTGCGGCAGGTGTAGTCGCGCACGTCGCGGGCGGCGTAGGTCTGGGCCGCGGTCTGCCGGACGCGGGCGGTATCCGCACCGCCCCGGAACAGATTGAATGTCGCCAACAGCTGAACGTTCGAACTCTGCGTGGTCTCGTCGTTGATGTAGGGCGGATCGGACCGGTCGCGACCGGTGGCGGCGCGCAGTTCCAGCGTGGGAGAGAAGCGGCCTTGCGCCGAGGCCTTGCCGCGCTCGGCGGCCTGGACCAGCGCCTGTTTCGCCAGCACGGTGGGGCTAATGCGCACGGACTGGCTGAAATCGGTCGGCTCCTTGGGGAGGGAAGCCTCGACATCGGGCGCATCGGTCAGGGTCTCGGCAGGAACCTGGCCGATGATGCGCTGGTAGCGCTGAGTGACGTCGTTGAGGTTGCCCGAAGCGGTCATGAGGTTGGTCTGCGCCAGGGCCAGACGGGCCTGCGCCTGGACTTCGTCCACCCCGCGGCCGACGCCCGAAGAACTGCGTTCGGAGATCTGGGCCAGGATGTCCTTGTGCAGGTTGTAGTTCTGCTGCGCCAGGCTGACCTGTTCGCGATAGCGCTGGACGTCCAGGTAGGCCTGGATCGCCTGCTGGGCCAGATCGTCGACCGTGGCCTTCAGGGTGTAGTAGTCCGCCAGCTTTTCGAAACCCAGCTGGCGTACGTCGTTGATCGTGGAGAAGCCATCGAACAGCAACTGGCGCAGGGACAGGCTGTAACCGGTGCGCGTCCAGTCGGTGGAGCCATTGGTGCTGGTGCTGCCCCGATATTCGCGGCCCGTCCAGCCTTGCAGGTTGACTTCGGGCAGCAGGGCGCCGCGGCGGACCTTCTGGCCTTCGACGCCGGACTGGAAGTTGTGGAACTGCGCCGCGACCTCGGGATTGTGGAGCACGGCGGTCTCGACTGCCTGGGGCAGCGTGGCGTTATCGGCGAAGGCCGCGGGGGCGAATGCGAAGGCGAGCGCTGTCCAGAGAACGGAAAGCGTGTTTTTTTTATGGCTGGCCATGTTCAATGCTCCTGAACTCGGGGACCAGGGCGGCCGGGAAGCCGCCGTGTCTTTTATTGATATTCAGGCACCCGGAGTTTGCCCAGGCGCACGCCTGTGACTGGAACGGGTGCCGGCACCACGATCGACGAGATCAATCCGAGTCGGGGACCGAAGATGCCATGCCTATGTTGTGATGCGGCGCAAACGCCGCATTGCGAGACGGCGTGGCTGCCACCGGCGGATCAAGATCGGATCTGCATGACAGGAAGGGGTTTTCACCCGGTGGCAAGTCGGAGCCTCTGGCTTCCGGCCAGAGTTCTTGAAGCATGAACTTGCGTCTTGGTACGCTTTAGAATCAAAACGTAGGGATATTGTACGAATCCAGTTCAACTGTGACTAGTATTAACGCCCTCGAAAACCCATAATCACTCCTGTTTAAGGGTAAATCCCATGCGGTCCGCATGGATTTTTGACCTTCCGCACGGTGTCCGGCGCATTCGCACAGGCCGACGGCCCGCCCCGCACGGCCGCGGCGCAAGCCACGTACAATCATGCCAGCCCCGCCGCAGGGCCTGTTCACGCCGCCGCTCATGTCCGTCATCCTGCTCATCCTGCCCGATTTTTTGCTGATCGCCCTGGGCTGGCTTCTGCTGCATCGTCTGGGATTCGACCAGGCCTTCTTCGCCGGCGCGGAAAAACTGGTCTACTTCGTCCTGTTTCCCGCCTTGCTGTTCCATTCGATCACCCGCACGCCGCTGAGCCTGGGCAACACCACGGTGCTGATGGCCGCCACCTTCGGCGTGATGCTCGGCGGCATTGTCCTGGCCTGGCTCGGCCGCCTGGTCGTGCGCCCGGACCCGGCGGCGCACGCCTCGGTCGCCCAGTGCGGCTTTCGCTTCAACACCTACCTCGCCCTGTCCCTGGCCGGCGGCCTGCCCTGGCCGGGTGCGCAGACGACCATGGCGGTGCTCGTCGGCTTCGCCGTGCCGATCAGCAACATCGGCGCGGTACATGCCCTGGCCAGCCGCCACGGCGGGAACGCCCTGCGGGAAATCGCGCGCAACCCATACATCCTGGCCACACTGGCCGCACTGGCCTGCAATTTCCTGCGCGTGCCCATCCCTCACGTACTCGACGTCGCCCTGGGACGGCTGGGTGCCTGCGCCCTGGCCATCGGCCTGCTGTGCGTGGGCGCCACCCTGTCCCTGCGGGGCGGCCGGGCGCACGCGCCGCTGATGGCCTGGATGGTGGCCGCCAAACTGGTCATGCTGCCGCCGGTCGCGCTGATACTGGCCTGGACGCTGGGTCTGTCGGCCGGCGAACGGCTGGTGCTGGTCCTCTTCAGCGCCCTGCCCACCGCCTCCTCGGCCCACGTACTGGCAGCCCGCATGGGCGGCGACGGCCGGCTGGTGGCGGTCACCATGTCGATCGGCACGCTGCTGTCGGCCGTGACCCTGCCGCTGTGGCTCGATGCCGTGACCTGAACCCCGGAGACGCCCCCGATGACGACCCCGCTTTCCACGCTTGAATGGCCTCTTCCGGACGAGGAGGCCACCGTGGCCCTGGCGCAACAACTGGCCGGACTGGTCTGCGGCCTGGCGCCGGATGGCCCCGCCGCCGGAGGCCGCATCCATCTGCGCGGTGAGCTGGGCGCGGGCAAGACCAGCCTCGCCCGGGCCCTGCTGCGGGCTTGTGGCGTGACCGGCCGGATCAAGAGTCCCAGCTACGCGCTTCTTGAAAGCTATAACGTTTCTAACTTATACTTCTATCACTTTGATTTCTATAGATTTAGCGATGCCCATGAATGGCGGGACGTGGGCTTCGACGAACTGCTCGACACACAGGCGGTCATTCTGATCGAATGGCCCGAGCAGGCCGGCACGCGATTACCGCCGCCAGACTTGGACATCCGGCTGGAATACGCTGGCACCGGTCGGCACGCACACCTGGCCGCCCGCAGCGAAAAAGGACAACAATGGCTGATGCATCTGGACCCGCCTCGCCGATGAGCGCCCCCGCCGCCCCATTGCGTCGCAAGATGATCGCTGGCGGCGGCGCCCTGTTGCTGCTGCCCGTCGTACCGCGCCTGGCGCGGGCCGCCACCATTCTGGCGGTACGGACCTGGCCGGCCGACGAATACACGCGCGTGACCCTTGAAATGGACACCGAGCTGAAGGCCGAACACTTCACGCTCGACCATCCGTTCCGGCTGGTGGTGGACATCGAGGGCCTGCGGCTGAGCCCCGCCATCAACGACCTGGTTTCCAAGATCCGGCCCAACGACCCCTACATCGACAGCGTGCGCGCGGGCCAGAACCGCCCCAACGTGGTGCGCCTGGTCTTCGACCTGAAGCAGGACGTCGCCCCGCAGGTCTTCACCCTGAAACCGATTGGCGAATACAAGTACCGTCTGGTGCTGGATCTTTACCCGAAGGTCGCGCAAGATCCCTTGATGGCCTTGTTGAAGGACGCGGAAAACGATCCGCTGGCCGGCATCCTTGAAAACCTCGCCCAGAACAGTCCCACCGAGGCGCCCATCCCTTCGGTGGAAGGGCAGAAGCTGCCGCCGATCGCCCGGAACAAACAGCCCGAGATCGCACCGCCCCAGCCGCGCGCGGCGCCCGGCGCCCGGTCCGGCCGCCCGATCCTGATCGCGCTGGACCCCGGCCATGGCGGCGAGGACCCGGGCGCCATCGGCAGTCGCGGCACGCGCGAAAAAGACATCGTCCTGCAAATCGCCCATCGGCTGAAAAAGCTGATCGACGCCCAGCCGAACATGCGCGCCTACCTGACCCGGGACCGTGATTATTTCGTGCCGCTGAACGTGCGGGTGCAAAAAGCTCGTCGAGTCCAGGCCGACCTGTTCATCTCCATCCACGCGGACGCCTGGATCAAACCCTCGGCGCGCGGCTCTTCGGTCTGGGCACTGTCGCAGCACGGAGCCACCAGCTCCGCCGCCCGCTGGCTGGCGAAAAAGGAAAACGACGCCGACCTGATCGGCGGAGTGAATCTGGGCGCGCACAACGCCCAGGTCGCCAAGGTGCTGCTGGACCTGTCCACCGGCGCGCAGATCAACGATTCCATCCGGGTCGGCACTCAGGTCCTGAACGAGATCGGCAAGATCAACCAGCTGCACAAGAACCGCATCGAGCGCGCGGGTTTCGCCGTGCTGAAGGCGCCGGACATCCCGTCGATCCTGATCGAGACCGCCTTCATCAGCAACCCCCAGGAAGAGCAGCTGCTGCGCACCTCGGCTCACCAGCAACGCATCGCGAACGCGGTGCTCAGCGGGATCCAGGATTATTTCTCGGCGCACCCCGCCCTGGCTCGGCGAGAATGATTCAGACTTCCCTGGCCTTGTTGCTGCGCAGCAATTTCCACAGCACGCCTCCGGCCGCCGGCACGGCGGCCGCCCCCACGCCGATCAGCACGATGGTGTTGAGGTGTTCCTTGATGATGGGAACGTTGCCGAAGAAATAACCCAGGGTGATCAGGCCGGCGATCCAGGCAATGGCCCCCAAGGCGTTGTAGAACTGGAAAGTCAGCCAGCGCATGCCGGCGACCCCGGCCACGAAGGGTGCGAAGGTCCGGAACAGCGGCAGGAAGCGCGACAACACGATGGTCTTGCCGCCGTGTTTCTCATAAAAGGCGTGGGTCTTGATCAGGGCCTTGCGGTCCAGGAAGCGGTAATCGCGCGAAAAGACCTTGGGGCCGATGAAGCGCCCCACCTGGTAATTGACTGTGTTGCCCAGGATCGCGGCCGCGATCAGGATGCCCCCCAGCAGGACCGGATCCAGCAGGCCGGAGGCGCCGAACGCCCCGGCGATGAACAACAGCGAATCCCCGGGCAGGAACGGCAGCACCACCAGCCCCGTTTCACCGAAAATGATGAGCGCCAGGATCAGATAGATCCATGCGCCGTATTGCGCCACCCAGACCCCCAGGTACTGGTCGATGTGCAGAATGAGTTGGAAAAGTTCAGCCATTTGGCCACGAGACCTCAAAAGACAGGGACGGGAACGAGCCCTCACTATAATCGTTTTCATGACGCGAACCATTGCCGCCCTGCCCGACATCCTCATCAGCCAGATCGCCGCGGGCGAAGTCATCGAACGCCCCGCCTCCGTGCTGAAGGAACTGCTGGAAAACGCCCTGGACGCCGGCTCCCGGGCCATCGAAATCCGCCTGGACGGCGGCGGCATCCGCCGCATCCTGGTGGCCGACGACGGCCACGGCATCCCGCCCGACCAGTTGCCACTGGCCCTGCAACGCCATGCGACCAGCAAGATCGCCTCCCTGGCGGAGCTGGAGTCGGTGGCCACCCTGGGCTTCCGGGGCGAGGCCCTGGCCTCGATCGCCTCGGTCGCCCACCTGACCCTGAGCTCGCGCACCGCCGGAGACACGCAGGCCTGGCAGCTCGCCGCCGGCCAGGCGGATCCGGCCCCGGCGGCGGGTCCCGTGGGCACGCGCGTGGACGTGCGCCAGCTGTTCGACCACATCCCCGCGCGGCGCAAGTTCCTGCGCAGCGAACAGACCGAATACGCCCACTGCCTGGACGCCATCGAGCGCATCGCGCTGGCGCATCCCCAGGTGGCCTTGCGCGTGTTCCACAACGACAGACCACAGCGCAACTGGCCGGCCACCGACATTCTCGGCCGCATCCGCGATGTGCTGGGAGACGAATTCACGACCCAGAGTCTGCCGGTGTCGGCCGGACAGGGGCTGGTCGCACTGGAAGGCTGCATCACGCGCCCGACTTTCGCCCGCAGCCGGGCCGACCGGCAATACCTGTACGTCAATGGCCGCTACGTGCGCGATCGCACGGTCTCCCACGCGGTGCGCCAGGCCTACGCCGATGTGCTGCACGGCGACCGGCAGCCGGCTTTCGTGCTGTTCCTGACGCTGGACCCGGCCGGCGTGGACGTGAACGTGCACCCGGCCAAGCACGAAGTCCGCTTTCGCGACAGCGGAGCGGTGCACCGCTATGTCGCCCAGACGCTGAGCGAAGCCCTCGCGGGGCGCGGCGGGGCCGCCGTGGACGGACCGGCCGACGCGCCCCCCGCACCGACGACCGGAGACGGTGCCGAACCCGCGAGGTTCGAGGCTCCGGGCGCGGCATCGCACACAGCGCCCCGCCCCACATCCCTCTACCCCGCCCGCATCCCGGTCCAGCAACGCTTCCCGCTGAACGACCGCCTCCCGGCCCAGGACTGGCGCAAGCTTTACCAGCCGCTGGATGCGGCCGACGCGGCGGGTCCGGGGCGGGAACAGACTGGCCGCGATCGCGCGGCATGGGCCGATCCGTCCCGCACGGACGGACCGGCCGCGGACACCGCTCCCATGGCGCAGGCCGACCTGCCCCTGGGCATGGCGCTGGGCCAGTTGCACGGCATCTACATCCTGGCCCAGAACGCGCGCGGCCTGATCCTCGTCGACATGCATGCGGCGCACGAGCGCGTGGTCTACGAATCCTTGAAACAGGCCCTGGACCAGGCGCCGTTGCCGGCGCAGGATCTGCTGGTCCCGGTGGTGTTCACCGCCACCGAAATCCAGGTCGCCACCGCCCAGGCGCATCAGGATGCGCTGGACGAGCTGGGTCTGCGGATCCGCGCCACCGGCCCTGCCTCGCTGGCCGTGCGCGCCGTCCCGGCCCTGCTCGCCCGGGGCGACATCGAATCCCTGGCGCGCGGGGTGCTGGCCGACGTCGAGCGCATCGGCCATTCGGCCCGGCTGACCGAGCAGCGCAACGAACTGCTGTCGACCATGGCCTGCCACGGCGCGGTGCGCGCCCACCGGCGGCTGACGCTGGACGAGATGAACGCCCTGCTCCGCCAGATGGAACGCACCGAGCGCGCCGACCAGTGCAATCACGGCCGTCCGACCTGGTTCCAATGGAGCCTGGGCGATCTGGACAAGCTGTTCATGCGGGGGCAGTGATCCGATGACGCACGCCTCCTTCCGTTTGGCCCCCGCCTCGTGAACCCAGACCATTCGCCCTTGCTGATCTGCCTGGCCGGGCCGACGGCGTCCGGCAAGTCGGCGGCCTCGATGGCGCTCGCGCAGCGTTGGCCGATCGAGATCATCGTCATGGATTCGGCCACCATCTACCGGGGCATGGACATCGGCACGGCCAAGCCCACGGCCGAGGAGCGGGCGCGCGTGCCGCATCACCTGCTGGACATCCGCGATCCGGCACAGGCCTATTCCGCCGCCGAATTCGCACGCGATGCCGCCGCGCTGGCGCGGGACATCCGCGCACGTGGCCGGATTCCCCTGCTGTGCGGCGGCACGATGCTGTACTACAAGGCCCTGCGCGAAGGGCTGAACGATCTGCCCGAGGCCGATCCGGAAATCCGCCGGCAACTGGACGCGCAGGCTTTCGAGCGCGGCTGGCCCGCCCTGCACGCCGAGCTGGCGCGCGTGGACCCCGTCACCGCCGCCCGGCTGGCGCCTCACGACAGCCAGCGCCTGCAACGCGCGCTGGAGATCTGGCACAGCAGCGGCCGCCCCATGAGCGACTGGCTGGCGCAACCCCCGGTGCCGGTCCTGCCCGGCTGGCGTTTCGAGACTATCAGCCTGGAGCCCTCGGACCGTGCCGTGCTGCACGCCCGCATCGCCCGGCGCTACCAGGCCATGATCGCTGCGGGCTTGCTGGACGAGGTGCGCGGCCTGCACGCCCGCGCCGACCTACACCCGGGCCTGCCTTCGATCCGCTGCGTGGGCTACCGGCAGCTCTGGGATCACCTGGATGGCCGGATTTCCCTGGATCAGGCCATCGAACAGGCCATCGCCGCCACCCGCCAATTGGCCAAGCGCCAGATCACCTGGCTGCGGTCGCTGACGCAGCGGATCCACGTGGATTGCCTGTCGGATCGGGCCGCGGCTGAAATCACGCGGCACTGCGCACGAATGCTCGGGGATTGAAACGCGGGCGCGCAGGCCCGCTCCGGATCAGTCCACGATCGTCTGCGCGCCGCCCTCGGCCCGGTTTTCGATCGCGCCCAGCGTGTAGACGGTCTCGCCCTGGGCGCGCAGGGTGGCGGCGATGGCGTCCGCCTGGGCCGGATCCACCACCAGCACCATGCCGATGCCGCAGTTGAACACACGCGCCATTTCCTGATCGGCCACGCCGCCCTGGGCCTGCAGCCATTGGAACAACGCCGGCCATTGCCAGGCATCGCGATGCAGACGGGCGCACAGACCCGGCTGAAGGATGCGCGGCACGTTTTCCAGCAGGCCGCCGCCGGTGATGTGCGCCAGGCCTTTGATCCCCGCGCCGTGGGCCGCCAGAGCGGCCAGCACGGACTTGACGTAGATGCGGGTGGGTTCCATGACCACGTCGCCCAAGGGACGGCCGTCCAGATCCTGGTCGGGATGCGCGCCGGCATGCTGCAGGATCTTGCGCACCAGGGAATAGCCGTTGGAGTGCGCGCCGCTGGAAGCCAGGCCCAGCACCGTGTCGCCGGACCGGATGCCGGCGCCGTCGATGATCGCGGACTTTTCGACCGCGCCGACGGCGAAGCCCGCCAGATCGTATTCGCCGTCCGGATACATGCCGGGCATTTCCGCCGTTTCGCCGCCGATCAGGGCGCAGCCGGCCAGTTCGCAGCCGCGCGCGATGCCGCCCACGACGCGGGCCGCCGTATCCACGGACAGCTTGCCGCAGGCGAAATAATCCAGGAAATACAGGGGCTCGGCGCCCTGGACCAGGATGTCGTTGACGCTCATGGCGACCAGATCGATGCCGACCGTGTCGTGGCGCTGCCATTCGAAGGCCAGGCGCAGCTTGGTGCCCACGCCATCGGTGCCGGACACCAGCACCGGTTCGCGCAGATGGCGCGGGATTTCGAACAGGGCGCCGAAGCCGCCGATCCCCGCCATCACGCCGGGCCGCATCGTGCGGGCGGCCAGGGGCTTGATGCGATCGACCAGCGCGTCGCCGGCATCGATGTCGACCCCGGCGTCGCGGTAGGTCATGGAGGGAGAGGTGCCTTGTGTCATGAGAAAAACCGCCGAATGTGCAAGAATTGCAAGTTTGTATATTCGCCTGATTTTACGATGAACTTCCCTTCAGCATGACGCAAGACCGGACACCGCCTTTCGCGCAGCCCCAGGCGCAGCAATTGCTGCTCGACATCCTGCCGGGCACGATGCCGTCGCTGGACGGTTTCGTGCCCGGCGCGAACCTGGCCGCGCTGGAATCCGTGCGGCTGCTCGGCCCCGGACGCGCCGTGTATCTGTGGGGCGGGTTCGGCTCGGGGCGCAGCCACCTGCTGCGCGCCCGAGCGCAGGGCGCGGGCTGCCATTACCTGGATGCGCGATCTCCGGCGCGGCGGCTGCACGCCCTGGCCACCGACGAGGACCAGACCCTGTCCCTGGTGGCGGTGGACGACGTCGCCGACCTGAATCCCGCCGCACAGGCGGCCCTGTTCGCCCTGTTCAACCGCTGGCGCACCGCCGCCGGCACGCCGGGCGCCTTCGCCCTGCTGACCGCGGGCGACCGCGCGCCCCTGACCATGCCGCTGCGCGAAGACCTGCGCACCCGCCTGGGCTGGGACCTGGTGTTCCGCCTGGAGCAGTTGTCCGATGAGGACCGCGCCCAGGCCCTGCGAGATCGCGCGCGGCAGCGCGGACTGCAACTGTCCGACGAAGTCCTGCACTGGATACTGACCCGCTGCGACCGCGACATGGGCCGCCTGACGACACTGATCGACAGCCTGGACCAGTATTCCCTGGCCCGCCACCGCCCCATCACCCTGCCCCTGCTGAAAGACCTGCTGGCCGACGCGCCGGCCCCCCCGAGGAATCCATGACCACGCCGACCCACCTGGCCCTGTTCGACCTGGACCACACCCTGCTGCCTTTCGACAGCGACTACCAATGGGCCGAATTCCTGGCGCGCACCGGCCGCGCCGGCGACCCGGAAGCCGCCCGCCGCCGCAACGACGATCTGATGCGCCGCTACAACGAGGGCACCCTGTCCGCCGAGGAGGCCGCCGACTTCATGCTGGGGCTGCTGCGCCTGGGCCGGCCGGACGAACTCGACCGCTGGCACCTGGACTACATGGCCGAGGTCGTCGAGCCGGGCATCCTGCCGCCCGCGCGCGAACTGGTGGCCGAACATCAGGATCGCGGCGGACTGTGCGCCATCGTCACGGCGACCAACGCCTTCGTCACCGCCCCCATCGCCCGTTCTCTGGGCATCGATCATCTGATCGCCACCATTCCGCAACGCGACGCGCAAGGCGGCTACACCGGCCGTATCGAAGGGACGCCCAGCTTCAAGGCGGGCAAGGTCCTGCGCGTGCGCGAATGGCTGCGGGACCAGGGCCGGCAACTGGAGGATTTCGACGAATCCTGGTTCTACAGCGATTCCATGAACGACCTGCCCCTGCTCGAGGCGGTGACCCACCCGGTGGCCACCAACCCCAGCCCGGCGCTGCGTGAAACCGCCGTCGGCCGTGGCTGGCGCGTCCTGGACCTGTTCGGCGCCCTGCGGGACGCGAAATCCTGAGCGGGGACAGCGGCGATACAAAGCCTTAAAATACGCGCCATGCTCAAGCAGACCATCAAGAATTTCGTCTCGCGCCTGTTCGCGACCCCGCCCAGCGGCCCGGTGCGCCTGTCGCGCGACAAGCACGGCATCGACCGTCGCCTGGTGTCACGGCACGCCATCAAAGTCTGCGAAGTCCTGAACCAGCACGGCTTCGACGCCTACATCGTGGGCGGCGCGGTGCGCGACCTGATCGTCGGCCTGGAACCCAAGGATTTCGACGTCGCCACCAACGCCACGCCCAACCAGGTCCGGCCGCTGTTCCGGCGCGCCCGCATCATCGGCCGGCGCTTCCAGCTGGTGCACGTGGTGTTCGGCCAGGAAATCATCGAGACCTCGACCTTCCGTGCGCCATCCTCCGGCAACCAGGAAACCGACGAACACGGCCGCATCCTGCGCGACAACGAATTCGGCACGCACGAAGAAGACGCCGCGCGGCGCGACTTCACCATCAACGCCCTGTACTACGACCCCCTGAAAGAAGAGGTCATCGATTTTCACCAGGGCGTGGCGGACCTGAAAAATCGCGTGGTGCGCATGATCGGCGATCCGGACACGCGCTACCGCGAGGACCCGGTGCGCATGCTGCGGGCGCTGCGTTTTCAGGCCAAGCTGGGCGCGCGCATCGACCCGGGCACCGAGGCCCCGATCAGCCGGCTGGCGTCGCTCATCGAGCACGTTCCGGCCTCGCGGCTGTTCGACGAAACGCTCAAGCTGCTGACCTGCGGCCACGCCATGGATTGCCTGCGCGAACTGCGCCGTTCGGGCCTGATGAAAAGCCTGATCCCGCTGATCGACCGCATCTTCGAGGAAGACGGCGGCGAGGCCTTCGTGGAGATCGCCCTGTCGCGCACCGACGCCCGGGTGCGCGCAGGCAAACCCGTCAGCCCCAGCTTCCTGTTCGCCGCCCTGCTGTGGCGGCTGGTTCAGAAACGCTGGACCGCCCTGACTGCCCAGGGCGTGCAACGCAACGAGGCGCTGATCCGGGCCGCCGATTCGGTGATCGAGGAACAGATGGACAAGCTCGCCATCCAGCGCCGCCACCAGGCCGACATGCGCGAGATCTGGCTGATGCAGGCCCGCTTCGAACGCGCCACGGTGCGCTCGATCTGGCGCATGATGGAACAGCCGCGCTTCCGCGCCTCCGTGGATTTCCTGCAATTGCGGGCCGAGGCCCGCGAGGTCGACAGCGTCCTGGCCCAGTGGTGGATGGACCTGTCCGACAGCAACGATGAACGCCGCTCGGAAATGATCGACACCTGGCAGGCCGGCCATGCCGGCGCCCGCCGCGCCGGCTCCGGCACGACCCGCAAGCGCCGCCGCCGTCGCAGCACATCCGCGGGCGTGGACGGCCAGTCCGCGCAGACCGCCGATGCGCCGGAAGGCGGCGCCGCCTGAACGCCTTCCCTCGATCCGCCCGCGCCCGGCGCAATGCACCGCAGGCGCGCCAAACCCCATGAGTCCCTCCACCCCGCCCCCAGACGCGCATCCCGTCCCGGTCTACGTCGGCCTGGGCGCCAACCTGGGCGACGCCGCCGCCACAGTGCGCCGTGCCGCGGCCGAACTGGCCGCCGTGCCCGGTGTGTCCGCCCTGCGGCTCTCGCCGCTGTACGGCACGGCACCAGTGGACTCTTCAGGACCGGACTACGTCAACGCCGTGGCCGGCTTCCATACCACGCTGCAACCGCTGGATCTGCTGACGGCCCTGCAGGCCATCGAACAGCGTCATGGCCGTGAACGGCCCTATCGCAACGCCCCCCGCACCCTGGATCTGGACCTGCTGCTGTACGGCGACCGCTCCATCGGGCTGCCCGACCTGACGGTCCCCCACCCCCGGATGCACGAACGCGCCTTCGTCCTGCGGCCCCTGATGGATCTGGCGCCCGGCCTGACGCTGGCCCAAGGCGGACTGGACGACCTGCTGACGCGCTGCGCGGACCAGGCCATCCGGCGCCTGGACCGCTAGGTCCGCACGCGGCCGTCCGGCCTCAGGCGCCGGCGAACCGGGCCATCGCCGCCCGCATGTCCTCCGGGCTCACATCCCGCACATGGGTCGCGATCGACCAGCGATGTCCGTAGGGATCCTGGACCACGCCATAGCGGTCGCCCCAGAACATGTCGGCCGGCGGCATCACTGCGGTGGCGCCCTCCCGCACCGCCCGTTCGAACGCCGCGTCCGCGTCGGCCACGTACAGATGCAGGGATACCGGCGTCCCGCCCAGCGTGACGGGACTGCCGGACTGGCAGGCGGGCGTTTCTTCCATCAGCATCACGGCGGAATCGCCGATCCACAGGCAGCCGTGCATCAACTTGCCGTCCGGGCCGTCCAGCCGGACGGCCCCGGTCGCACCGAAGGCCCGCTGGTAGAAATCGAGCGCGCCGGCCGCGTCCCGGCAGACCAGATGCGGCGTCACCGCGTGCATGTCGGTCGGCACCGGCGACGGTCCGACTGCCGCATCGGGCGACAGTCCCATGAGCGCCTTGCCGGACTTCAGATCGAAGGGAAAGGAAAAATGCTCGTGGACGATGACCCAGCGACCAGCCTCGCGCCGGAATCCCGTGGTCATGCGGCTCCAGGCCTCGCCCGCGTCCCCGCCGGCCGCGCAGGCCAGCAGCGCGTGCGCATAGCCCAGGTCGTCCGCCGCCTGGACGTCCATGTCCCTGAAGGTAAAGCGCACGCTGTCCGGGCACATCCTCAGGCATTCTTCCCAGTGTGCGAGATAGCGGTCCCGCCCCGTGAAACGCAGCGTCTTGATGGCGTCGTAGGCGACCACATCCGGCGCATAGCAGGCCGCCAACGCATCCATGTCGTTCCGGCCCACGGCCGCGGCCCAATCGTCCAGCAACCGCCGGATGCCGGCCTGCGCATCGTCGTTCTGTTTCTTGTGCTCCATTTCCGTCTCCTCTTTTCCGCGGCCCCCCATCGGCCGCGGGGATCGCGATCCGTGGGCGGCAGCGCTTTCATCCGGCGCACTATAGCATTCTTTAATCCTAAAAAATAACTAACAAATTGTTTTTTAGGACTACATGATAAAGTGTCGACCCATGAGCACCAAAAGAAGCTATGCCGACGGCTGCGCCGCCGCCCACGCCCTGGACCTGATCGGCGAGCGCTGGTCGCTGCTCATCGTGCGCGAACTGATGCTCGGCCCGAAACGGTTCACCGACCTGCGGACCGGCCTGGGCCGCATCAGCGCCAATGTGCTCACCCAACGGCTGGGCGAACTCGAAGCGGCCGGTATTGTCGTGCGGCGCAGGCTTCCGCCACCCGGCGGCATGGCCTACGATCTGAGCCCCTGGGGCCGGGAGCTGGAACCCATCCTCTTGCAACTGGTCCGCTGGGGCGTGCGCTCCCCCGGTTTCGTGCGCGGCGCCCCGCTGGGCGTGGACGCCATGGTGCTGTCGATGCGCGCACTGTTCGCGCCCGGCGCCGCCGCCGGACGGGACACCCGGGTCCGCCTGGTCCTGGACGATCAGCCTTTTTCAGCCCGGGTGGCCTCCGGTCGGCTGGATGTGCGCCGGCAAGGGCCGGCGGATCCCGAGGCCGAAGCGACGCTGGACACGTCCCCCACCACCCTGCTGCATCTGGCCTATGGCGCAGCGGATCCGGACACCGCGGTGGCGGCGGGGCTGGCGCGGATTTCAGGCGAGCGGGCCGCGCTGGACCGTTTTCTGGGTTGCTTCCGGGTGCCGGACCTCGCGGATTGACTCCGCTTTCGCCAGGACCGGCCGGCGCGCGCGGTTCATCGCCTGGTTTACACTGGCGCGCATGTCTTCACGGAGCGCCCCCACCATGCCGTCCAGTCCCTCCATCCGTCTGGTCGTCGCCTACACCGACACCCGTGTGATCGGCCTCGACGGCGGAATGCCCTGGCACCTGCCCGCCGACCTGGCGCACTTCAAGCGCAGCACCCTGGGCCACCCCATCGTCATGGGACGCAAGACCTGGCTGTCCCTGGGGCGCCCTCTGCCCGGCCGGCGCAACCTGGTGCTGACCCGCGATCCGGCTTTCGTCGCACCCGGCGCCGAATGCCACGCCACCCTGGAATCCGCCCTGGCCAGCTGCGCGCAGGCCGATCTCGTCTGCGTCATCGGCGGCGAACAGATCTTCCAGCAGGCCCTGCCGCTGGCCGATGAGCTGATCGCCACGGAAATTCACGCCGAACTGGCCGGCGACACCTGGTTTCCGGAGCTGCCCGCCGGGCACTGGCGGGAAGCCGAACGCCTGCCGCAACCGCCGGAAAACGGCCTGGCCTACGACTTCGTCACGTACCTGCGCGTCCCTGGGACCAAGGCCGCCTGAACACGGTAGCGGCCCTCAGCCGCCCGACGCTTTGGCGCGCGCCCGGATCGCCGTCACCGGTTCGCCCGCGATCCCCCAGTTGTCGGTGTCGACCTCTTCGATCACCACGAACGTGGTCTTGGGATTCTTGCCCAGCACATCCACCAGCAATTGGGTCGTGCCCTCGATCAGGCGGGCCTTCTGCTCGGCGGTGGCGCCTTCGCGGGTGATCTTGATGTTGACGTAGGGCATGAGACGATCTCCGGATCGGAAAGAGGAAAAGAAGAGGATAGGAAATACCCCCACGCCGCGCAAGCTCCGCTTGCTTGCTGCCCCCCAAGGGGGTGCTTTTACCTTAGGGCGGCCCTACGGTAAAAAAAACCCGGCGGTCCGTGCAACGCGGAACTCGCCGGGTGGGGCAGGTGGTTGGCCCGGGTCTCGCCGGACCCGGGCGGGAACGGTGGTCAGGCCGTGACGGGTTCGGCGGCGTAGGATTCCACCGGCGGGCAGGCGCAGCTGAGGTTGCGGTCGCCCCAGGCATTATCCACCCGCGCGACCGGTGGCCAGTACTTGCGCGCCGCCATGCCGGGCAGCGGGAAGGCCGCCTGTTCACGGGTGTACGGGTGCGTCCAGTCCTGCACCAGCAGCGTGGCCGCCGGATGCGGGGCGTTGACCAGCAGGTTGTCGTCGGCCGGCTGCTCGCCGCGTTCCACGGCGGCGATTTCCTGGCGGATGGCGATCATCGCGTCCACGAAACGGTCCAGCTCTTCCAGGCCTTCGGATTCGGTCGGCTCGACCATCAGCGTCCCGGCGACCGGGAAGCTCATGGTGGGCGCGTGGAATCCGTAGTCCATCAGGCGCTTGGCGATGTCCTCGGCACCGATGCCGCTGGCATCCTTGATCGGGCGGATGTCCAGGATGCACTCGTGCGCCACCCGGCCGTTGGCCCCGGCGTACAGGATCGGATAATGCGGCGCCAGACGCGCGGCCAGGTAGTTGGCGTTGAGGATGGCCACCTGGGTGGCGCGGCGCAGGCCTTCCGCCCCCATCATCATGATGTACAGGGTCGAGATCGGCAGGATGCTGGCCGAACCGTAGGGCGCGGCCGACACCGGGCCGGACTGTCCCGCCGGCAGGCGTCCGTCCTCGCCCACCACGCCGGGCAGGTACGGGGCCAGGTGGGCGCGCACCGCCACCGGGCCGACGCCCGGGCCGCCG
>DISE01000028.1:2701-16660 GCA_002421865.1 Castellaniella sp. UBA6218 | reverse complement strand
CCAACCACCTGGACGCCGAATCGGTCGAATGGCTGGAAGTCTTCCTGCGCCAGTTCCCCGGCACGGTCGTCGCCGTCACCCACGACCGTTATTTTCTGGACAACGCCGCCGAATGGATCCTGGAACTGGACCGGGGCCATGGCATTCCCTGGAAGGGCAACTACAGCTCCTGGCTGGAACAGAAGGAAGACCGCCTGAAACAGGAAGAGGCCGCCGAATCCGCGCGCCAGCGCACCATCAAGAAAGAGCTGGAATGGGTGCGGCAGAATCCCAAGGGCCGTCAGGCAAAGGCCAAGGCCCGCCTGGCGCGGTTCGAGGAACTCTCCTCGCACGAATACCAGAAGCGCAACGAGACCCAGGAAATCTTCATCCCCGTGGCCGAGCGCCTGGGCAACGAGGTCATCGAGTTCCGTAACGTGTCCAAGTCCTTCGGCGACCGTCTGCTGATCGACGACCTCAGCTTCAAGATTCCCGCCGGGGCCATCGTCGGCATCATCGGCCCCAACGGCGCCGGCAAATCCACGCTGTTCCGCATGATCGCGGGCCAGGAGACCCCGGATTCCGGCGAAGTCGTCCTGGGCCAGACCGTGAAACTCGCCTACGTGGATCAGTCGCGTGATTCCCTGCCCGATGACAAGACCGTGTTCGACGCCATCTCCGACGGCGCCGACCTGCTGACCGTGGGCCGTTTCGAGATGCCGGCGCGTGCCTACCTGGGACGCTTCAACTTCAAGGGCGCGGACCAGGGCAAGCAGGTCGGCAAGCTGTCGGGCGGCGAACGCGGCCGCCTGCATCTGGCCAAGACCCTGATCGCGGGTGGCAACGTGCTGCTGCTGGACGAGCCCTCCAACGACCTGGACGTCGAGACCCTGCGTGCCCTCGAAGACGCCCTGCTGGAGTTTGCCGGCTCCGTGCTGGTGATCAGCCACGACCGCTGGTTCCTGGACCGCATCGCCACCCACATCCTGGCGTTCGAGGGGGATTCCCGGGTGGTGTTCTTCGACGGCAATTACCAGGAATACGAGGCCGACAAGAAAGTCCGGCTGGGCGAGGAGGCCGCCCGTCCTCATCGCCTGCGCTACAAGGCGCTGAAATAATCCGCCCGGCCTGCAGGCCGGGAGGTGGAGAGATGCCACGATTGGAGTCCGTCATGAAATACGTGGATGTGAACCAGGCCTTTCTGACGGCCGGCACCAGTCTGTTGCTGGTGGTGGACATGCAGGAAAAGCTCCTGCCCGCCATCCGCGACGCCGACGCCCTGCGGGGGCGGGTCGAGCGCCTGGCCCAGGCCGCGCGCCTGCTGTCGGTGCCGGTCTGGGCGACCGAGCACTGGCCCGGAAAGATCGGCGCCACCCATCCCGGGCTGCTCGCACACGTGGACCGGGTCGTGGCCAAGACCCATTTCGACGCCTGCCGCGAGGCCGGTTTTCTGGCGGACTGGCCCGCAGGCCGCACGCGGGTGTTGTTGACAGGCACCGAAGCCCATATCTGCGTGTTACAAACCGGGCTGGGCCTGGCGCAGGCCGGTTTCCGGCCCGTGCTGGTGGCCGACGGCATCGGCTCCCGGCGCGATTCCGACTGGTCGGCCGCCTGCGAGCGCTGGCGCCATCATGGGCTGGAGACCGTCACGTCCGAGATGGCGATCTACGAATGGCTCGAAACACCGGCGCATCCGGCCTTCCGGGATATCCTGGCGCTGGTGAAGTGACGCGCCGCCGCCGCTGTTACAAGTTACAGGTTTCGACATCTTGGCTCACAGCTTTTTCAGGGTACGGCGCTTATAAAGAACCCAGGACGCCCGATCGGGCGCGGATCATCACGCAGCACACGAAAAGGAGAACCACTATGACGATCAGGACATTCGGGAAAATCGGCGCGGCCCTCATGCTGGCGGCGGCCATGGCCGGGTGCTCATCCTGGGATGGCATGAGCCACCGGCAGAAGTCGGCCGTGACGGGTGCGGGCCTGGGCGGCGTTGCGGGTGCCGTCATCACGGGCGGAGGCATCCTGGGCACGGTCGGCGGCGCGGCCATCGGCGGTGTCATCGGCGACCAGATCGGCAAGAATCGCTGATCTCCTTCTTCCCGCTTGCGCGGGATCCCGTCAACGCCCTCGTTTTCGGGAAAGATTCCAAGGCGCGCCCGTACGGGCGCGCTTTTCTTATTGACTTTCTCCGGCGTCTGTTCTTAAATTCAAACAAACGTTTGAACTAAAAACCATCACGATATCCGGAGATCTGGAGATGCCCGATTACAAAGCCCCCCTGCGCGACATCCGTTTCGTGCGCGACGAAGTCCTGAACTATCCCGCCCATTACCAGTCCTTGCCCGGCTGCGAAGAGGCCACACCGGACATGGTGGATGCCATCCTCGAAGAAGGCGCGAAATTCTGCCAGGAAGTACTGGCGCCCCTGAACCAGGTGGGCGACCGCGAAGGGTGCGTCTGGTCGCCCGAAGGCGTCAGGACCCCGGCGGGGTTCAAGGAAGCCTACGCCCAATACGTCGAAGGCGGCTGGCCGGCGTTGTCGCACGACACCGCCCATGGCGGCCAGGGCCTGCCCGAATCGCTGGGCATGACCATCAGCGAACTGATGGGAGAGGCCAACTGGGCCTGGGGCATGTACCCTGGCCTGTCGCATGGCGCCATGAACACCCTGCAGGCGCACGGCACCGCGGAACAGCAGAAGACCTACCTGGAACCCCTGGTTTCCGGCCAGTGGACGGGGACCATGTGCCTGACCGAACCCCACTGCGGCACCGACCTGGGCATGCNNCAAGGCCGAGCCGCAGGCCGACGGCAGCTACAAAGTCACCGGCACCAAGATCTTCATTTCCGCCGGCGAGCACGACATGGCGGAAAACATCGTCCACATCGTGCTGGCCCGCTTGCCGGACGCGCCCGCCGGCACCAAGGGCATTTCCCTGTTCATCGTGCCCAAGTTTCTGCCTGACGGGCAGGGCGGCCTCGGCGCCCGCAACGGCGTGTCCTGCGGCTCGATCGAGCACAAGATGGGCATCCACGGCAACGCTACTTGCGTGATGAATTTCGACGGCGCCACCGGTTTCCTGATCGGGCCCGCCAACAAGGGCCTGAACTGCATGTTCACGTTCATGAACACGGCGCGTCTTGGCACTGCGATCCAGGGCCTGGCGCACGCCGAGGTTGCTCTTCAGGGCGCCGCGACCTACGCCCGCGAGCGCCTGCAGATGCGCGCCCTGAGCGGTCCGAAATTCCCCGACCAGCCGGCCGACCCCATCATCGTGCACCCCGATGTGCGCCGCATGCTGCTGACGATCAAATCCTTCTCCGAGGGCAATCGCGCGCTGCTGTACTACGCCGCGCAGCAGGTGGACATCATGCAGCGCAGCCAGGACGCGGATGCGCGCGAACAGGCCGACAAGCTGCTGGGCTTCCTGACCCCGATCGCCAAGGCCTTCATGACGGAGACCGGCTTCGAGGCGGCGAACCTGGGCGTCCAGGTCTTCGGGGGCCACGGCTACATCGCCGAGCACGGCATGGAGCAGAACGTGCGCGACAGCCGCATCTCGATGCTGTACGAAGGCACGACCGGCGTCCAGGCGCTGGACCTGCTGGGTCGCAAGGTGCTGATGACCCAGGGCGAATCGTTGCGCATTTTCACCAAGGTCGTGCACAAGTTCTGCAAGGCCAACAGCGGCAACCGCACGATCTCCGAGCTGGTGAAGCCTCTGGCCGAACTGAACAAGGAATGGGGCGACCTGACCCTCAAGATCGGCATGAAGGCCATGACCAATCGCGAGGCCGTGGGCGCCGCGTCCGTGGACTACCTGATGTATTCGGGCTACGTGACGCTGGCCTATTTCTGGGCCGACATGGCGCGCGTCGCGGCCGAGAAGCTGGCGGCGGGCGAGGGCGACAAAGCCTTCTACCAGGCCAAGCTGCACACCGCGCGCTTCTACTTCGCCCGCATCCTGCCGCGCACCCGCGCGCACCTGGAGGCGATCAAGGCCGGTCCCGACGTGCTGATGGATCTGCCGGCCGAGGATTTCGCACTGGGGTATTGATCGGCCACGCCGGCGTGTGAACCGGCTTGCGAACGGGGCGGGCTTCCTGGCGGAGGGCCGCCCCTTTTTCATGGGTGCCGCGCTGTACACTCTGGGCTGCCTTTCGTCCCGCTCCCTGCCTTCCACATGCTGCTGACCCTGCTGAACATCGTCCTGCCCGTCTTCGCCGTGGCGGCCCTGGGCTTTGCCTTTGGCCGCCGCCAGGCGCGCGCGCCGGACATGGCGTTCATCAACCACGCCAACGTGATGGTGTTCTGCCCGGCACTGGTGTTTTCCGCACTGCTGGACAATCCGGTCGATCTGGCGCGTGGCTGGCCGCTGGTGGCGGCCGGGGTGCTGATCATCGTCGTGCCGGGCCTGCTGCTGGCCCTGGTGCGCTCCCCGGGGGTGTCACGGCCCGCTTTCCTGGTGCCGGGCATGTTCCGTAACACCGGCAACATCGGCATTCCGCTGATGATGCTGGCCTACGGCAAGGAACTGCTGGGCGACATCGTCGTGCTGTTCGTGTTGTCGAACCTGCTGCACTTTTCCCTGGGCCTGTTCCTGCTGTCGCGCGGCGGCAGCCGCTGGATGTGGCTGCGCAATCCGAACATCTGGGCGGCCCTGCTGGGGGTGGCGCTGGCGCCGTATCGCGCATGGATCCCGCCTTTCGTGACGACCACGATGGATCTGACCGGGCAGATCGCCATTCCGCTGATGCTGTTCGGGCTGGGCGTGCGCCTGTCCCAGGACCGGATCGAACAGTTGGGCCTGGCGTTGCGCATCAATATTCTGTATCTGCTGGCGGGTCTGCTGACGCTGCCCGTCGTGCTGTGGCTGCTGCCCCTGACGCCGGAATGGGCGCGCATGGTGGCACTGTCGGTCATGCTGCCGCCGGCGGTGCTGAACTATCTGTTGTGCGAACAGTATCGTGTCGAGCCCGGGACCGTGGCCAGCGTGGTGCTGCTGGGCAACGTATTGTCCGTGGCGACGATCCCGCTGGTGGTGTGGGCGACGCTATCTTGGATTTGATTGGTGCATTGTGAAAACCGCATGAGATTGCGCTGGGCCATGAACAGGCCTTGCCAGATGCGAACTTCGAACCCGCCGGGTGAAACGGCTTAAACGGGGAGACAAGCGAGCCACCGTTCAAGCGGGACGCTTGTGCTCAGTCCTGGGGACTGAGCACCCCGCGCGTTTGGCGAGCGCCCCGATGAAGCTGTTTCATCCGGGCAGCCCCGCGAAGCGGGGACGGGTGATGTGAGCAGTCTGGCAAGGCCTGTTCATGGCTCCGGTGCGTTATGGTGCGGCCGGCAGATTCCAGGCTGGATGCCCGCCTGGTTCAGTTGCGCACTTCGGCTTGCGGCATCTCGATCTTGACCTCGAGCACTTCCAGGGAATCCTGGCGGTCGAGGTTGACCTTGATGTCCTCGGGGTTGATCTGGACGTATTTCGAGATCACCGCGATCAGTTCTTTTTGCATCTGCGGCAGGAAGTCGGGCGCGTTGCGGCCGCTGCCGCGTTCGTTGATCAGAATGAGCTGCAGGCGGTCCTTGGCGATGCTGGCCGAGGTCTTTTTCTGTCCGCGCAGGAAATCCAGGAACGACATGCTTATTTACCCCCGAACAGGCGCTTGAACAGGCCAGGTTTCTCGTAGTCCACGAAACGCAGGGGCTTTTCCTCGCCCAGGTAGCGGGCCACCACGTCCTGGTAGGCCAGAGCGACGTCGGAGTCGCGGATGTGGATGGCCGGGATGCCCTGGTTGGACGCCTGCAGCACAGTTTCCGATTCCGGGATCACGCCGATCAGGCGGATGCGCAGGATGTCCTCGATGTCGCCCAGGGACAGCATTTCGCCATCGGCGACGCGCTTGGGGTTGTAGCGGGTCAGCAGCAGATGTTCCTTGATCGGTTCCTCGCCTTTTTCGGCGCGGCNNAGGATGCGGTCGGAGTCGCGCACCGAGGAGACTTCGGGGTTGGTGACCACCAGCGCGTCGTCGGCGAAATAGGACGCCATGATGGCGCCGGTCTCGATCCCGGCGGGGGAATCGCAGACGATGTATTCGAAATCCATGGCGGCCAGGTCGGTCAGGACCTTTTCCACGCCTTCGCGCGTCAGGGCGTCCTTGTCGCGAGTCTGGGACGCCGGCAGGATGTACAGGTTTTCAAGCTGTTTGTCGCGGATCAGCGCCTGGTTCAGGGTGGCTTCGCCCTGGATGACGTTGACGAAATCGTAGACCACGCGGCGTTCGCAGCCCATGATCAGGTCCAGGTTGCGCAGACCGACGTCGAAGTCGATCACGACGGTCTTGTGGCCGTGCATGGCCAGACCGGCCGAGAAGCTCGCGCTGGTGGTGGTCTTGCCCACCCCCCCCTTGCCGGAGGTGACTACAACGATGCGCGCCATGGTGACTGTGTTCCCCTGTTCGAAAAATTCATGACATCGTAAAGCAAAATGCCCCGGGAAGGCCGCTTCGCCGCCGACGGGGCGTGTCCGGATGTGACGGCCCGTTCAATGCCCGGCCTGCAGCGCCCGGATGCGCAGCGTGTCGCCGTCCAGCTCGATTTGTGCGGGGCGGTTGTGCAGCGTCTCGGGCAGGCGGGTTTCGACCACCCGGTAGACGCCGGCGATGGCCAGCAGTTCCGGATCGAGCTGGGTGGTCAGGATCATGGCGTGCGGATTCCCGCGCGCGCCGGCCATGGCCTTGCCGCGCAGCGGGCCGTAGACGTGGATGTGGCCGTCGGCGATGACCTCGGCGCCCTGGCTGACCATGCCCATGACGATCAGGTCGCCCCCGCGCGCATAGATGCGTTGGCCGGATCGCAGCGGGTGACGGATCACCAGGGTCTCGGCGTGCGCGCCGGCTTCGGTCGGTGCCGCCGACGTGTCGGTGTCAACCGGCGATTCGGGGGACGTCGACTTCGCGGTGCGGGCGGGCCCGGCTTCCGGTGCGGGCTTGCGCGTCTGGGCTGTCTTGGCGGGTGCGTCGACGCGACTTTCCTGGCGCCCCGTGGAGATGTCCAGGGGCGCCAGGCCGGCCTGGTGGGCCGAGGCCAGCAGGGCCTGCGGCGCCCGGACGCCGATCGGGTGCAGCCGGTGGTGGCGCAAGGCGGTGGCCAGCGCCTCCCAGTCCGGCGCCTGGTCCAGGCCCTGGGCGTCGAGCACCACGGGCTCGTTCTCGTAGAAGGCGCCGGCTTCCTTCATGCGCTGTTCCAGCGCCCGGGTCAGCTCGGCGGTGTCGGCCGTGTGCAGCACGGCCCGCAGGACGTGCAGGGATGCGCTCTTGAAGTCCAGGGCGGCGGCGGTCTTGGGCATGATGGTTCAGACCCAGGTGTCGCGCAGCGTGACGGCGCGGTTGATCACCGGGCGCTCGGGCGCGGAGTCCTCGCGGTCGGCGACGAAATAGCCCAGGCGCTCGAACTGCCAGGTCGCGCCGGGTTCGGCGCGCGTTCCCGGTTCCAGCCAGGCTTTCACCACACGGCAAGACTCGGGGTTGAGCGCCTGGAGGAAGTCGCGGTCGCCACTATCGGGGTGCGGTTCGGTGAACAGCCGGTCGTACAGGCGGATCTCGGCGGGCACCGCGTGGGCCGCGCTGACCCAGGTGACGGTGCCCTTGACCTTGACGGCGTCCGCGCCCGGCGTGCCGCTGCGGGTGTCGGGCAGGTATTCCGCATGGACTTCGACGATCTCTCCCTGTGCGTTCTTGACGCAGCCGGTGCAGCGCACGACGTAGCCATATTTCAGGCGCACCAGGTTGCCCGGGAACAGGCGGAAGTATTTTTTGGGAGGCCCTTCGCGGAAGTCGTCACGCTCGATCCAGAGTTCCCGCGTGAAAGGGAAGCTGCGCCGGGCGCCTTCGGGTTGGTGCGGGTTCAGCGGTGCGGAGCAGGGTTCTTCGTGGTTTTCCGGGAAATTCGTGATGATGAGCTTGAGCGGGTCGAGCACGGCCACGGCGCGCGCGGCGACGGGGTCGAGATCGTCGCGCAGGGCTTGTTCAAGAATGCCGTAGTCGATGCGGGAGTCGGCCTTGGACACGCCCAGACGTTCGCAGAACAGGCGGATGGAGCCGGGCGTGTAGCCCCGGCGGCGCAGGCCGGCCAGGGTCGGCAGGCGGGGATCGTCCCAGCCGGAGACGTGTCCGTCCAGGACCAGTTGGCGCAGCTTGCGCTTGCTGGTGACGACGTAGCTCAGATTCAGACGCGCGAATTCGTGCTGGCGCGGCAGCGGCGCGGCCAACTGGCCCAGTTCGGCCAGGCGTTCCAGGATCCAGTCGTAGAAGGGGCGCTGGTCCTCGAATTCGAGCGTGCAGATGCTGTGCGTGATGCCTTCCAGGGCGTCCTCGACCGGATGCGCCCAGGCGTACATTGGATAGATGCACCAGGCGTCGCCAGTGCGGTGGTGGGTGGCGTGGCGGATGCGGTAGAGGACTGGGTCGCGCAGGTTGATGTTGGGCGAGGCCATGTCGATGCGCGCGCGCAGGGCCATGCGTCCGTCCGGAAACTTGCCGGCGCGCATGTCGCGCAGCAGCGCCAGGGATTCGGCGGCGGGGCGGTCGCGCCAGGGAGAATCCGTGCCCGGTTCCGTCAGCGTGCCCCGCGTGGCGCGCATTTCATCGGCCGACTGTTCGTCCACGTAGGCGTGGCCGGCCTGCACCAGGGCCTCGGCGAAGCGGTACAGGGTCTCGAAGTAGTCGCTGGCATAGAAGCAGTGTTCCACGCCGTCCTGCGTCCAGTCGAAACCCAGCCAGCGCACCATGTCGATGATGGCGTGGACGTATTCGTCCTCTTCCTTTTCAGGATTGGTGTCGTCGAAGCGCAGATGGCAGATGCCCTGGTAGTCGCGCGCGAGGCCGAAATTCAGGCAAATGCTCTTGGCGTGGCCGATGTGCAGGTAGCCGTTGGGTTCGGGCGGGAAGCGGGTGCGGATGCGGGCGGGGTCGGGCGCGCCGGCGCGGCGGACTTCGGCCGGGCTGGGCGGGGGCGCCCATCGCCTGTCCTGGTATCGACCCGATTTCAGGTCGTTGTCGATGAGGGTGCGCAGGAAATTCGAGGCGGGCGCGGAATCAGTGGTCATGGTGCGAGGATACGAGCCCCTGGGGCGGGAAGGTAAACGGGCATTTTGCCATGTTCGCGCAGAGGCCGGCCGGCTGGGGCCGCGAAAGGCGTACAGGCTTGAAAGGGGTTCATATAAACTAGCGCACATTATGACGCAAACCGCATGGGTTCTGTCGCTGTCCCAGTTTTATCTGAGCCTGGGGTTCGTGCTGTTCTTCCTGGCGCTGGAACTGGGCCTGGCCTGGGTGTTGTTCGGCTTCCGGCTGTTCGCCGGCCGCAGCCAGGCGGCGCTGCTCGCCTATCGCTTCTGGGCGCGCGTGTTCGCCCTGTCCCTGATTCTCGGCTTCGCCGCCAGTCTGCCGCTGCTGCTGCAGCTGGGCACGCTGTGGCCGGGCTTCATGGACCGGGCGGGCGAGGTCGCGGGCCCGCTGATGGGCATGGCGGTGCTGACGGCCTTCATTTTCAAATCCTGTTTCCTGGGCGCCATGCTGTATGGCCAGCGGTCCCTGTCCGACCGGGCGCACACGCTGGTCGTGGGCATGGTGGCGCTGGGTACTTCCCTGACGGCCTGGTGGCTCGCCACGCTGCTGGCCTGGCTCCAGTGGCCGGCGGGCGCGATCCTGTCCGAGGGCCGCTATCGGGTGTCGGACTGGCTGGAGGTGTTGGGCGGCGGCCTCGCGCCCGCGCTGTTCGGGGTGCTGCTGGCCGGCGGCCTGCTGCTTGCAGCGACGCTGATGCTGGCCGTGACCGCCTGGCGCACCGAGGCCCGTCCCAGCGATGCGGGCGACCGCAGCGTCTATGCCTGGGGGCTGCGGCTGGTGCTGCTGGCCCTGGTGCTGCAGGCGCTGCTGGCGGCGGTCCTGGGGCGGGAGTTGCTGCCGCTGCAGCCGGCGCGCGTGGCGGCCGTGGTGCCGCAATGGACCAGCGGTCCGCCGGAGCGCCTGTCCCTGGCGGCCTGGCCGGATGCATCCCAGGGACGCGACGCCTGGCGTCTGCAAGGACCGGCCGACTGGCCCGAGTGGGCGCGGCTGCCGGCCGAAGGGCCCTTACGGGGATTGAACGACCTGGCGGGCATCCGGCCTCCTCTGTTGACCACCTATCTGTCGGCGCGCCTGGCCGTGCTGCTGACCGGCGTGCTCGTCGCGATGGCCGCGTGGGCGCTGTGGCGGGGCCGCCGCCTGGGCCATGAGCCCGACAGCCTGTCGCGGGCCGACCGCATCGGGCTGCGGGCCATGGCCTGGCTGGCCGTGATTCTGCAGGCGGCGGGCTGGGGCCATTTGCTGGTCGGCAGTCTGCCGTATGCCATTCAGGGCACGGTCTCGCTGCGCGAGATCGGCACGGACGCGGGCGAGGGGGTCCTCTGGGCCGTCCTGTGCCTGCAGATCGTGGTCTACGGGGCGCTGGCCGCGGGCTTCCACCAGCTGTTCAGGCACGCCACCCGTTACGGTGTGGTGCCGGTGGCCCGTCATCGGGGACGCGCATGATCGATTCTCTCGCGGCCTTGCTGGGTCTGGGCGCCCAGGATCCGGCCTTCTGGATTCCCCTGGCGCTGATTGTCGTGTTCTTCGCCATCGTCGTGGCGGGCGTGCTGCTGGACGGTTTCGACATCGGCGTGGGCTGCGTGTCCCTGGTGGCGCCGCCCGCCTTGCGGCCGCGCATGCTGTCGCTGCTGGGCCCCTGGCGCGACGCCAACGAATTCTGGGTGTTCCTCGGAGTCGGGCTGTTCGCGGTGGCGTTTCCCTATGCCTGGCCCCAGACTCTGGGACGTCTGTATCTGCCGCTGTCGCTGCTGGCCCTGGGCACGATGCTGCGCTCTGTGTGCTTCGAATGGCGCTTGCGTGCGCCGGCCGAGCACCAGGGCCGCTGGCAGTTCGGCTTCGGCGCGGGCGCCGTGCTGGTCGCGTTTTCCCATGGCTATATCCTGGCGCGCGTGGCGGTGGCGTACCAGCCGGGTGGTGGCAACACCGGCTTCGCGGTCCTGATGGGCGGATGCGCCGTCGCGGTCTACAGCCTGCTGGGAGCAGCCTGGCTGATGATGCGCGAGGCGGGCGAACTGCGTGTGCGCGCCGTGGGCTGGGCCCGCCGCACCTTGCGTTGGGGCGCCGTGGGCGCCGTGGGCGTGTCGGTGGTGCTGGATTTCTCCAACGCCGGGGTGTTCCTGAAATGGGGCGACGGCTCGCACTGGCTGGCGGTCGGACTCGTCTGGAGCACGCTGCTGGCGTGTTTCGTCCTGACGGAAATGACGTTGCAGCGCATGATCAGTCAAAGCTATCGCGCCTCGGCCCTGCCTTACGCCCTGGTCCTGGTGATCGTGCTGATCGTGCTGGGCGGCCTGGCCTACAGTTTCTTTCCCTACCTGGTGCTGGACGAGATCACATTGTGGGACGCCGCCGCGCCGGTGGCGACACTGCGCCTGGCCTTGTCGGCCGTCGTGATTGCGCTGCCGGTGGCGCTGATCTTCAATCTCTGGGTGTACTGGCGCATGCTGGGCCGGTCGCGGCCGCCCAGTCCGCCGGATTTCAGGCCTTGAGCGCGCGGCGTCAAAAGGCCTCATGATGAGGGGGCCGGATCTGCACCTGCGGACCGATGGCGCGATCGCCATGCTGTGCTGGGCGGCCCTGGCCGGCGTCGGTGGCGCCGGGGTGACGATCGCCTTTCATGCCGGCATCCATGGGGTCCAGTGGCTGTTCGCCGGGCATTCGGGTGCCATCACCCAGGTGATGCGCGACCTGCCCTGGTGGATGCGTCTCCTGGCGCCCGCTATCGGCGGCCTGTGTGCCGGAGGGCTGCTGGTGGCCGCCCGGCGCGTTTCGCGTGAAGCGCATTCCGATTACATGGAAGCCGTCGCCATCGGCGACGGGCACATGTCCGTGCGTCAGGGTCTGCTGCGCTCACTGTCCTCTCTGTGCACGGTCGCCACGGGCGGCTCCATCGGCCGCGAGGGCGCCATGGTGCACCTGGCCGCACTATGGGGCTCGGTGCTGGGCCGGCTGTTGCGCTCGGGCACGGCGCCCTTGCGCCTGCTGGTGGCGTGCGGGGCGGCGGCGGGGGTGTCGGCCGCCTATGGCGCGCCTATCGCCGGCGCCGTGTTCGTGGGCGAGATCATCCTCGGGTCCATGTCCTTCCAGAATTTCGGCCCGTTGCTGGTGGCGGCCGCCGTGTCGAACCTGGTCATGCGGCTGAGCGGCCACTATGTGGCGCTTTATGCCATGCCGGATCTGGAGGCCGTGCCGGCGGCCCTGCTGCTGCCCAGCCTGGCCCTGGGCATTCTGGCCGGTGTGGGGGCGCCGCAGTTCCTGCGCTGCATCCACGGGGTGAAGTCGCTGTTCGGCCGTGCCGGCCTGCCGCTGCCCTTGAGCCTGGCCCTGGGCGGGTTGCTCCTGGGAGGCGTGCTCACCGGCATGCCGCAGATGGCGGGCAATGGCTACAGCGTGGTCGTGTCCCTGCTGCACCAGCCCCAGGCCTGGCAGATGGTGCTGTGGATCCTGCTTTGCAAGGTGCTGGCCACGGCGCTCACGGCCGGCTCGGGCGCCGTGGGCGGGGTGTTCACTCCGACTCTGTTCGTCGGCGCGGCGCTGGGTACCCTGTTCGCCCAGGGGCTGGGGGGCGTCTGGCCCGCGCTGGCGGGCCACGGCACGGTCCTGACCCTGGTCGGCATGGGGGCCTTCCTGGCGGCCGCGACCAGTGCGCCCTTCATGGCGATTCTGATGATCTTCGAGATGACGCTGAGCTACCAGATGGTGCTGCCGCTGGTGCTGGCCTGCGTGGCGGCGTATTTCGTGTCGCGCGGCCTCGCCCAGGCGGTGATGTACCAGGTCACCCTGCGCCACGAGGACAACCAGGCGCTGCGCCGGCGGCTGCGCCACGACCGGCTCGACAGCCTGATGCGGCCGGCGGAAACTGTGATCCGCACGGACGCGCCGGTGCGTCGCGCGCAGGAGATGTTCCTGGACTATCCGGTGAAGTACCTGTACGTGGTCGATGCCGAGGACGCCTGGCAGGGCGTGATCGCCCAGCAGGATCTGACCCGCATGATGCTGGCCGAAACCGACGTGCAGTCCAAGACTTGCGGTGACGTGCTGCGGCTGGACTTCGTCAGGCCCCTGTATCCCGACCTGAGCCTGGACGAGGCCCAGGCGCAGTTCAGCGCCTTCCAGGGGGAGCGGCTGCCGGTGATCAGCCGCGACCGGCCCGCCCGGCTGTTGGGGGTGGTCTACAAGTCCGACCTGCTGGAACGCTATTCGCAATTGAAGCGTGCCTTGGGGGATTTCTGAACGAGTCGCCCCGCTGGAATCGTTCGTGACGGCCGGCGACGCCGCAGGGATGGCATAATCCCGGTACCGTCCCGATACTGGATATCGACACAGTCTTTTCATGGCCATCCAAGCAGATTCCCTCTCGGCGCGTCCGCCCGAACCCCGTCTGGTGACGCCGGACGTGGCCTCGCGCGCCGAGGATTCCATCGAGCGCGCCCTGCGGCCCAAGTCCCTGGGCGACTATGTCGGCCAGCGGCGGGTGCGCGAACAGCTCGACATCTTCATCGCGGCGGCCCGCCAGCGCGGCGAATCGCTGGACCACGTGCTGCTGTTCGGCCCGCCGGGTCTGGGCAAGACCACGCTGGCGCACATCGTGGCCCATGAAATGGGCGTGCAGTTGCGCCAGACTTCCGGTCCGGTGCTCGAACGACCGGGCGACCTGGCGGCCATGCTGACCAACCTGGAACGCAACGATGTGCTGTTCATCGACGAGATCCACCGTCTGTCGCCGGTGGTCGAGGAAATCCTCTATCCCGCGCTGGAGGACTTCCAGATCGACATCCTGATCGGCGAAGGCCCCGCCGCCCGCAGCGTGAAAATCGACCTGCAGCCCTTCACCCTGGTGGG
>DISE01000028.1:0-2612 GCA_002421865.1 Castellaniella sp. UBA6218 | reverse complement strand
CCGCGCATCGCCAACCGCCTGCTGCGGCGGGTGCGCGACTACGCCGACGTGCGCGCGGGCGGGCGCATCGACACCGCCACCGCCCAGGCGGCGCTGGCGATGCTGGAAGTCGATCCCCAGGGCCTGGACCTGATGGACCGCAAACTGCTGGAAGCCATCGTGCACAAGTTCGATGGCGGTCCCGTGGGCGTGGACAGTCTGGCCGCCGCCATCGGCGAGGAACGCGACACCATCGAGGACGTGCTGGAGCCCTATCTCATCCAGCAGGGCTNNGCGATCGGCGAATCGACCGACACCATCGAGGACGTCATCGAGCCCTACCTGATCCAGCATGGCTATCTGCAGCGCACCCCGCGCGGCCGCATGGCCACGCGCCGCTGCTGGGAACACCTGGGCCTGAAGGCGCCCGCCGCCGGCGGCGGCCCGGAACTGTTCTAGCGTGCCGCCGCGTCAATCGCGGATCTGCCCCACACAGGCCACCACGTCGGGGCCGTAGGTTTCCAGCTTGCGCGCGCCCACCCCGCTGACGCCGGCCAGGGCGTCCAGGCTGTCGGGATTGCGCAGGGCGATCTCGCGCAGCGTGGCGTCGTGAAAGATCACGTAGGCCGGCACATTGTGTTCGCGCGCCGTACGCGCGCGCCAGGCGCGCAGATGCTCGAAGCGCGCCAGCGCATCGGGCGGCAGGGCGTCCAGTTGCGCCGCCGTGGTGGTACGCTGGCGGCCGGGCTTGGCGCGCTTGGTCGCCACGGGGCGCAGCATCAGGGTTCTTTCACCCTTCAGCACGGCGCGGCTGGCTTCGGTCAGCGCCAGGGTGCCGTAGCCTTCCAGGTCCACCGTCAGCAGGCCCAGGGCCAGGGCCTGGCGCAGAATGCCGCGCCAGGCGTCCACCGACAGATCCGCGCCCACGCCGAACACGCTCAGCGTATCGTGCCCTTGCTGCTTGACGCGATCGGTCATCTGGCCGCGCAGAATGTCGATCAGGTGACCGCCGCCGAACCGTTGGCCGCGCTCGCGCATCAGGCGGTAGACGGTCGACAGCAGCTTCTGTACGGCCACGGTGCCATCCCAGGCGGCGGGCGGCTCCAGGCACGTGTCGCAGTTGCCGCAGGGTTCGATCGTCTGGCCGAAATAGGCCAGCAGATCCTGGCGCCGGCAGGTGACGGTCTCGCACAGGGCCAGCATGGCGTCCAGCTGGCGCATCTGGCGGCGCTGGTGCAGGGCGTCGCCTTCGGAATCGTCGATCATGCGCCGCTGCTGCACCACGTCCTGCAGGCCGTAGGCCAGCCAGGCGTCAGCGGGCAGTCCGTCGCGGCCCGCGCGCCCGGTTTCCTGGTAATAGCCCTCGACAGATTTGGGCAGGTCGATGTGGGCGACGAAGCGCACGTCGGGCTTGTTGACACCCATGCCGAAGGCGATCGTGGCGACCATGACGATGCCGTCCTCGCGCAGGAAGCGGGCCTGGTGCTCGGCGCGTGTCCGGGCGTCCAGGCCGGCATGGTAGGGCAGGGCGGCGATGCCGCTGCGTGACAGGAATTCCGCTGTCTGTTCGACGCGCGCGCGCGACAAGGCATAGACGATGCCGCATTCCCCGGCGTGCTCGGCGCGGATGAAGTCCAGCAGCTGACGCCGCACCTCGTGTTTTTCGACGATGCTGTAGCGGATGTTGGGCCGGTCGAAACTGGCGACGAACTGGGGGGCTTCGTCCAGCGACAGGCAGGCGACGATGTCGGTGCGCGTCGCGGCGGTGGCGGTGGCGGTCAGGGCGACGCGCGGCACGTCGGGCCAGCGCTCGGCCAGCAGCTTCAGTTCCTGGTATTCCGGCCGGAAGTCGTGTCCCCACTGGGACACGCAGTGAGCCTCGTCGATGGCGAACAGGGCGACGCGTCCGCTGTCCAGCAAGTCCAGGCAGCGGGGGGTCAGCAGGCGTTCCGGGGCCACGTACAGCAGGTCCAGCTCGCCGCGCACGAAGGCGCGCTCGACCTCGCGGGCCTGGCCGGGCGTCTGCGACGAATTCAGGAAAGCGGCGCGTACGCCCAATTCCAGCAGCGCGTCGACCTGATCCTGCATCAGGGCGATCAACGGCGAGATGACCACGCCCGTACCCGGGCGCACTAGGGCCGGGATCTGGTAGCACAGGGACTTGCCGCCCCCCGTGGGCATCAGCACCAGCGCGTCGCCGCCGTCGATGATGTGCTCGATGACGGCCTGCTGTTCGCCCCGGAAGGCGTCGTAGCCGAAGACTTCGCGCAGCGCGTCCAGGGCGGTGGCGTAGCGCGGCGGTTTCGCGGGCGCCATGCCGCGCGGCCCGGCGGTCCGGCCGTCGTCCGGGTGGCCCATGGGCCGCCCGTCCTCGTCCCAGAAGGGGATCGGATCCTCGTCGCGCATGCCGTGTCCGGACTCAGTTCCGAGCCAGGGCCTTCAGGGCCTGACGGATGCCTTCGGACACGCTCAGACCTTCCGGCAGGGCGCTCATGGCGCGGCGGGCCTCGGCGGCGGAATAGCCCAGAGCCTGCAGGGCATTGAGCACGTCGCCGCCGCCGGCGGACGGCGTGCCGTCCGGCCGCGCCGTCCCCGGCATCGCGCCAAGCTTGTCGCGCAGTTCGAGCAGCAGG
>DISE01000070.1:14316-34681 GCA_002421865.1 Castellaniella sp. UBA6218 | reverse complement strand
CCGGCCTGGATCATGAAGTACTACATCCTGGACCTGTCGCCGCACAATTCCCTGATCCGCTTCCTGCGAGACCAGGGCCACACCGTCTATTGCATCTCCTGGAAGAATCCCACCGACCAGGACGCCGGGCTGGGCATGGACGACTATCTCCGCCACGGATTCTTCGCCGCCCTCGACGTCATCGGCCGCATCCAGCCAGCACGCCGCGTCCACGCCACAGGCTACTGCCTGGGCGGCACGCTGCTGTCGATCGCGGCGGCGGCCATGGCGCGCGACGGCGATGCCCGCCTCGCGAGCGCCAGCCTGTTCACGGCCCAGGTCGATTTCAGCGAGCCGGGGGAAATCGGCCTGTTCATCGATGAAGCCCAGGTGCACATGCTCGAAGCCCAGATGGGACGCCTGGGTTATTTCAGCGCGGATCAGATGGCGGGCGCCTTCCAGATGCTGAGATCCTACGACCTGCTCTGGTCGCGCGTCATCCACGAATACTTGCTGGGCGAGCGCCGGCCCATCAACGACCTGATGGCCTGGAACGCCGATGCCACCCGCATGCCCGCCCGCATGCATTCGCAATACCTGCGGCGCCTTTACCTGAACAACGACCTGAGCGCCGGACGCTACCCCGTGGGCGGAAGGTCCGTGTCGATCAGCGACATCCGCCTGCCGGTCTTCGCCGTGGGCACCGTCACCGACCACGTCGCTCCCTGGCGCTCGGTCTACAAGCTGCACCAGTTCTTCCCGGGAGAACTGAGCTTCGTGCTGACCAGCGGCGGCCACAATGCCGGCATCGTCAACGAACCCGGCCATCCGCATCGCCAGTACCGCATCCGTACACGCCGGCCCGGCGATCCCTTCCTGCCACCCGACGAATGGATGGCCTCCACTCCCGTCACCGAAGGGTCCTGGTGGACCGCCTGGTCGCAATGGCTGGCGGATCGCTCGGGCGCGCCCGAGGCCCCGCCGCCTCTGGGCATCCCCGGCCGGCCGTCCCTGGGCCGCGCCCCTGGACGCTACGTACTGGAAACCTGACCCTCCGGACCCCGCGACATGCCGAACCGACCGAAACCGATCACTCGCGCCCTGGGAGCCGTCGGCTTGCTGCTGGCCCTGACGGCCTGCGTCGACCTGGCCCCCCGACACGCGACTCCGCCACTGCCGGTGGCCAACGCCTGGCCGGCCGACACCGGCGCCGAAACCGCCCGGGCGCTGGCCGACCTGGACTGGTCCCACTATTTCCAGGACGCGGAAATGCGCCGGCTGATCGGCCTGTCGCTGGAACACAACCGCGACCTGCGGCTGGCCGTGCTGCGCGTGCGCGAGGCCGAGGCCGCCTATCGCATCCAGCGTTCGGAACTGACGCCCTCGATCGGCGCCCAGGGCCAGGGCGCCCGCGCCCGCGACATTGCCGCGCCGCTGCCGGACCAGACCGTGGTGCAGTCCAAGTACCAGGCCGCCGTCGGCCTCACGAACTGGGAAATCGACTTTTGGGGCCGGATCCGCAATCTGAAGGACGCCGCCCTGGACGAGTGGCTGGCGACCGATGCCGCCCGACAGGGCGTCCAGACCGCACTGATCCGCCAGGTAGCCGACGCCGTGCTTGCGCTGCGCGAACTGGAGCAACGGGCCGTCCTGGCCCGGGAAGCGGTCGACAATCGCAGGCAGTCGCTGGACATCTTCGAGCAGCGCCGGAAGATCGGCTCGTCCTCGGCGCTGGAGCTCACCCAGGTCCGCACCCTGCTGATCCAGGCCCAGTCGCTCAGCGCCCAGATCGAGCAACAACGGGCCGCCGCACGCCATGCACTGGCCTTGCTGGTGGGCGGCGATCCGGGGCTCCAGTCCGCCGACCCCGTCAGTCTGGACGCCACTCCGCTGGCCTCCTTGCGGCCCGGCCTGCCGGCCGACGTGCTGCTGGCCCGCCCGGACATCCGGGCCGCCGAATACAGGCTGCGTGCGGCTCACGCCCGGATCGGGGCCGCGCGGGCGGCGTTCCTGCCGCGCATCTCCCTGACCTCGTCCCTGGGCACCGCCAGCACCGAACTGGATGGCCTGTTCGAGAGCGGCAGCCGCGCATGGATGTTCACCCCCGTCATCGAAATTCCGATCTTCACGGCGGGCCGGCTCCAGTCCAACCTGGATGTCGCCGAAGTCCGCCGCGACATGGCGGTGGCCACCTACGAAAGGGACATCCAGACGGCGTTCCGCGAAGTGTCGGACGCTTTGTCCTCACGCCAGTGGCTGGCCGAACAGATGGAAATCCAGTCCCGCATGGCCCGGACCCAGGCCGAACGCGCGACGCTGGCGCAACTGCGTTACGACAGCGGTGCCGCGCCCTACCTGGAGGTGCTCGATGCCCAGCGCGACCTGCTGACCGCCCAGCAGCAGCTGGTGCAGGTCCGCGCCGCATGGCTGTCCAGCCAGATCGCGCTGTTCGCCGCCCTGGGCGGCGGCGCCGGCCAGGCGCCGACCGATCATCGAACTCCCGCCCCACAGGCCGTGATCGCACACTGAACGCCGAATCGACCATGAACCCAACCGACCGCATCAAGAAAAGACTCCCGCTGGCTCTCGCCGCCGTCCTCGTCGTAGGGGCCGGCGCCTATGGTTTGTGGCGCGTCGCCCAGGACCGGGGACCGGGCCCCGGCTTCATCCAGGGCAACGGCCGGATCGAAGCGACGGAAATCGACATCGCCACCAAGCTGCCCGGGCGGGTCGACCAGATCCTGGTCGACGAAGGCGACTTCGTCAAGACCGGCCAGACCCTGGCGGTCATGAACCTGGATTCCCTGCAGGCTCAGCTCGACGAAGCCGGCGCCCGCCAGCGCCAGGCGGTACACGCCGTCGCCGCCGCCCAGGCGCAGGTCGCCCTCCGGGAAAGCGATGTCGCCACGCAAGAGGCCGTCGCCAAGCAGCGCGAAAGCGATCTGTTCGCCGCCCGGCAACGTCTGAACCGCTCGCGTTCCCTCGCGCAGCGCGGAGCGGCGTCCCAGCAGGAACTGGACGACGACCAGGCCAGGCTGCACAGCGCGGAAGCCGGTCTGGCGGCGGCCAAGGCCCGCATCCTCTCCGCCCAGGCGGGCGTGGCCGCGGCCAAGGCCGACCTGGTGGGCGCGGAGTCCGCCGTGGCGGCGGCCGCCGCCACGGCGACCCGCATCGAGGCCGATCTGAAGGACGCCAGCCTGAAGGCGCCTCGCGACGGCCGCATCCAACTGCGCGTGGCTCAACCCGGCGAAGTTCTGGGTGCCGGCGGCCGGGTGCTGAACATGCTGGACCTCGCCGATGTGTCCATGACCTTTTTCGTGCCCGAAGCCGCCGCCGGGCGTCTGGCGATGGGCAGCGAGGTCCGCATCGTCCTGGACGCCGCGCCCGAGTACGTGATTCCGGCCGAAGTGTCTTTCGTGGCCAGCGAGGCGCAATTCACCCCCAAAACGGTGGAAACGGCCAGCGAGCGCCAGAAGCTGATGTTCCGCGTCAAGGCCCGCATTCCGCCCGATCTGTTGCTGAAACACCTGGAGCGAGTCAAGACCGGTTTGCCGGGCGTGGCCTGGGTGCGAACCGATGCCGGGCGTCCCTGGCCCGAATCACTGGCCATTCGCCTGCCCGGGTAAGCGCATGGCATCGACTGCGTTCGCGGCCCGGATCCAGGGACTGAGCCACCATTACGGCCGGACCCGCGCGCTGGACGGAATCGATCTGGAGATTCCGGCCGGCCGGATGATGGGTCTGATCGGCCCGGACGGCGTGGGCAAGTCCACGCTGCTGTCGATCCTGGCGGGCGCCCGGACCATCCAGCAGGGACGGGTGGAGGCCCTGGGCGGCGACATGGCGCAGCGAGCCCACCGCGACCGCGCCTGCCCGCGCATCGCCTACATGCCGCAAGGCCTGGGCAAGAACCTGTACCCCACCCTGTCGGTGGAGGAAAACCTGCAATTCTTCGCCCGGCTGTTCGGCCACGACGCCGCCGAACGGCGGCGTCGCATCGACGACCTGACCCGCAGCACCGGCCTGCATCCGTTCCTGTCGCGCCCGGCCGGCAAGCTTTCGGGCGGCATGAGACAGAAACTCAGTCTGTGCTGCGCCCTGATCCACGATCCTGATTTCCTGATCCTTGATGAACCCACCACCGGCATCGATCCGCTCGCCCGCGCCCAGTTCTGGGAGCTGATCGCCCGCATCCGCGCCGGGCGGCGCGGGATGACGGTGGTCGTGGCCACGGCCTACATGGACGAGGCGCGACGCTTCGACTGGCTGGTCGCCATGGATGAGGGCCGCATCCTGGCCACCGGCGCGCCCGCCGGATTGCTCGCCTCGACTGGCCAGAAGACGCTGGAATCGGCCTTCATCCACCTGCTGCCTCCCTCCCGGCGCGAGGGCTACGCGCCGGTGGAAATCCCTCCGCTGCCCGCGGATACGGACGGCGACATCGCCATTGAGGCCAACGGCCTGACCATGCGGTTCGGTGATTTCATCGCCGTCGATCACGTCAGTTTCAGCATCCGCCGCGGCGAGATTTTCGGCTTCCTGGGCTCGAACGGCTGCGGCAAAACCACCACCATGAAAATGCTGACCGGCCTGCTGCCCGCCAGCGAGGGCCGCGCCCGGCTGTTCGGTCGGGAGACCGATCCCGGCGACCTGGACGTGCGTCGACGGGTCGGCTACATGTCCCAGTCTTTCTCGTTGTACGGAGAGCTGACGGTCCGCCAGAACCTGGTCTTGCACGCCCGTCTGTTCCACGTTCCGTCCGAGCGCATCCCGGACCGGGTCCGGGCCATGGTGGAGCGTTTCGGCCTGGACGAGTCGCTGGACAAACTACCCGACAGCCTGCCGCTGGGCATCCGCCAGCGGCTGTCGCTGGCGGTGGCGATGGTGCACGAACCGGAACTGCTGATCCTGGACGAGCCCACGTCCGGCGTGGATCCCATCGCCCGCGACGATTTCTGGCGCCTGCTGATCTCGCTGTCGCGCCGCGACCGGGTAACGATCTTCATTTCCACCCACTTCATGAACGAGGCCGAACGCTGCGACCGCATGTCCATGATGCACGCGGGGCGCGTGCTCGACAGCGACCGGCCCGCCGAACTGGTGCGCAAACGTGGCGCAAAAACACTGGAAGAAGCCTTCATCGGCTACCTTCTGGAGGCCGGCGGCAAGGCTGCGGCGCCGTCAGGGATCACGGGATCCGGGGCATCCGCAAGCGATGGCATGCCACCCGCCCCCGCCGGCCAGGCATCGACGGCGACGCCGGCCGCCCGCGCCCCCCGCATCCCGGCCTTCAGCCCGGCCCGGCTGCTGAGCACCATGCGCCGCGAATCCATGGAGCTGCGCCGCGATCCGGTGCGCAGCACGCTGGCCCTGCTGGGTTCCCTGGTACTGATGTTCGTCATCGGTTTCGGCATCAGCATGGACGTGGAAAACCTGCGCTTCGCCGTCCTGGACCGGGACGGCACCACGATCAGCCGCGACTATGCGCTGAACCTTTCCGGCTCACGCTATTTCGTCGAGCACGCACCGATCCTCGATGAAGCCGACATGGACCGCCGCATGCGCAGCGGCGAACTGTCGCTGGCCATCGAGATCCCGCCCGGCTTCGGCGCCGACCTGCTGCACGGGCGCACCACCGAGATCGGCGCCTGGATCGATGGCGCCATGCCGCAACGCGCCGAGACGATCAAGGGTTACGTCCAGGGCATGCACCAACTATGGCTGACGCAGCAGGCCCGCGAACGCACGGGCGCGCCGGTCGCCCGGCCGGTCGGCCTGGAAACCCGCTTCCGCTACAACCCGGACGTGCGCAGCCTGCCGGCCATGGTGCCGGTGGTGATCCCGCTGATGCTCATCATGCTGCCCGCCATGCTCACGGCGCTGGCCGTGGTGCGGGAAAAGGAAATCGGCTCGATCATCAACCTGTACGTCACGCCGGTGTCCCGCACCGAATTCCTGCTGGGCAAGCAGATCCCCTACATCGGGCTGGCCCTGGTGAACTTCATCGCCATGTGCCTGCTGGCGGTGACGGTGTTCGGGGTGCCCATCAAGGGCAGCCTGCCCACGCTGGCGCTGGCGGCCGTGGTCTTCTGCGTCGCCTCGACCGGCCTGGGCCTGCTGGCGTCGGCCATTACGCGCAGCCAGATCGCCGCCATGTTCTTCACCATGATCGCGACCCTGATCCCGGCGGTCCAGTTTTCCGGACTGCTCGATCCGGTCAGTTCCCTGGAGGGGCCGGGCCGGCTGGTCGGCCTGACCTACCCGGCCGCCTACATGTTCACCATCAGCCGCGGCGTCTTCAACAAGGCGCTGGGATTCCAGGACCTCTGGCCATCCATCTGGCCCCTGGCGCTGTCGATCCCGGTCATTCTGGGCGGCGCCATCGCGCTGCTTCGAAAACAGGACCGCTGACATGAAGCACCGATTCCTCGGAACCATCTGGTGGCTGGGCGTGAAGGAACTCTGGAGCCTGTGGCGCGACCCCGTCATGCTGGTGCTGATCGCCTTTTCCTTCACGGTCTCGGTCTACACCGCCGCCACAGCCATCCCGGAGACCCTGCACCATGTCCCGATCGCCATCGTGGACGAGGATCATTCCCCCCTGTCCCGGCAGATCGCCGATGCCTTCTATCCCCCGCAGTTCATGCCGCCCGCCATGATCGGCCATGAGCAGGTCGATCCGGGCATGGACATCGGCCGGTATTCCTTCGTGCTGAACATCCCGCCCGGGTTTCAGCGCGACGCGCTGGCGGGCCGCGGCGCGGAAATCCAGATCAACGTCGACGCCACCCGCATGAGCCAGGCCTTCACGGGTAACGGCAGCATCCAGCAGATCATCCAGGGCGAGATCACGGACTTCATGCGCGGACGCGGCCAGGCCCTCAATCCACCCGTCGACCTGGTCCTGCGGGCGCGCTTCAATCCCGGCCTGGAAAAGTCCTGGTTCGGCGGTCTGATGGAAATCATCAACCACATCACCATGGTGTCGTTGATCCTCACCGGCGCCGCCCTGATCCGCGANNCTGCTGGTGATGCCGGTCACGCCGGCCCAGATCATGCTGTCCAAGGTCTGGTCCATGAGCCTGGTCGTGCTGGCCGCCGCCGCGCTGTCGCTCAACGGCATCGTTCGAGGACTGCTGCACGTGCCGGTCGAGGGGTCCCTGGCGCTCTTTTTCACCGGCGCGTCCCTGCATCTGTTCGCCATGACCGCAATGGGCATCTGGCTGGCCACCCTGGCGCGCAACATGCCGCAATTCGGCATGCTGATGATCCTGATCCTGCTGCCGATGCAGATGCTCTCGGGCGGCACGACGCCACGGGAAAGCATGCCCGTGCTGGCCCGTGATCTGATGCTGGCCGCGCCCACCACCCATTTCGTCGAGCTGGGGCAGGCCATCCTGTACCGGGGCGCGGGCCTGGACGTGGTCTGGCCTTCGTTCCTGGCCCTGGCGATCATCGGTTCCCTCATGTTCTACCTTTCTCTGCGCCGCTTCCGGTCCGTGATCGGCAGCATGGCCTGAGCGTCCACCTTTCCAGGAGTCTTTCATGCCCACATCCCATACCGCGCTCGTCACTGGCGGCACCGGCGGACTCGGCCAGGCCATCGCCCGCGCCCTGCGCGACCAGGGCCATACCGTGCTGGTCGCCCATACCCTCGGCAACGATCATGTCCCGGACTGGCTGAAAGCCCAGGCCAAAGACGGCTACGCTTTCCATGCCTACGGCGTCGACGTGGCCGATGAAGCCTCCTGCCTGGCCATGGCCGAACGCATCCGGGCCGACGGCCACCGGGTGGACATCCTGGTGAACAACGCCGGCATCACTCGCGACGGCACCTTCCGCAAGATGCAGAAAGCCGCCTGGGACAGTGTGCTGCGCACCAATCTGGACTCCATGTTCAACGTGACCCACCCCTTCGTCGACGACATGATCGAGGCCGGCTGGGGCCGCATCGTGAACATCGCTTCGATCAACGGCAGCAAGGGCCAGTACGGTCAGACGAACTACGCCGCGTCCAAGGCCGGCATCCACGGCTTCACCAAGTCGCTGGCGCTGGAACTGGCGCGCAAGGGCATCACCGTCAACACGGTTTCCCCGGGTTATATGGACACCGCGATGGTCGCCGCCGTTCCCCGCGACGTGCTCGAAAACCAGATCATCTCCCAGATCCCGGTCGGCCGTCTGGGCCGGCCGGAAGAAATCGGCGCGCTGGTGGCCTTCGTGTGTAGCGACCTGGCGGCGTTCATGACGGGCAGCAACCTGGCCATGAACGGCGGCCAGCATATGGTCTGAGGCGCCCATGACCGATATGCACACTGAAGACACGCGGCGGGACGGACTGCGCGTCCTGCGGGAGCGGGTGCGCGGGCTCGGACCGATCCGGATGGCGGTCGTGCACCCGTGCGACGAAACCAGCCTGAAGGCGGCTCTGGACGCCCGCCGGGAAGGCCTGATCGCCCCCATCCTGGTGGCGCCCCGCGCGCGCCTGGAGCAGACCGCCGGGACGCTGGGCATCTCGCTGCGCGACATCGATATCCAGAACGCGCCACACAGCCACGCGGCCGCCGAGCAGGCCGTGGCGCTGGCGCGCGCCGGCGAGGTCGACGCGCTGATGAAGGGCAGCCTGCACACCGACGAACTCATGGGCGCCGTGGTCGCCCGCGACGGGCTGCGCACCAGCCGGCGCGTCAGCCACTGCTATCTGCTGCGGACACCGCATTACCCCCGCCCCTTCATCGTCACCGATGCGGCGATCAACATCGCCCCGACCCTGGCGCACAAGGCCGACATCATCCGCAACGCCATCGACCTGGCGCACGCCATCGGCGTGGCCGAACCGCGCGTGGCCATCCTGGCCGCCGTCGAGACCGTGAACGCCGCCATGCCGGCCACGCTGGACGCGGCCGCCTTGTGCAAAATGGCCGACAGGGGCCAGATCACCGGGGGACTGCTCGACGGACCGCTGGCCTTCGACAACGCGATCTCGCTGGCCGCCGCACGGGTCAAGGGGATTCGCTCGGAGGTCGCCGGCCGCGCCGACATCCTTGTCGTACCCGATCTGGAAAGCGGCAACATGCTGGCCAAACAGCTGATGTACCTGGGCGACGCGGCCAGCGCCGGGATCGTTCTGGGCGCCCGCGTACCGATCGTCCTGACCAGTCGCGCCGACACCTATGAATCCCGCATCGCCTCATGCGCCCTGGCCCTGCTGCTGGCGCACCACTACCGGAGTACGCCCCCATGACCATCGACCGGACCGACACCCGCGGGCCATCCCTGATCCTGGTGCTGAACTGCGGCTCGTCGAGCATCAAGTTCGCCTTGTTCGACACGGCGTCTGATCCTCCGCCCCGGCAGCCCGTCTGGAACGGCAAAGTGCAGGGCATCGGCGGGGAACACCCCGACTTCGGCGAAACCGGCGTAACGCCGTTCGGCGTCTCCCTCGATCCCGCCCAACCCTACCGCTGCGCCCTGGACCTGATCCTGCAGCGCGTGCACGCACGGTTGGGGGACGGGCGTCTGGCGGCCGTCGTCCACCGCGTGGTTCACGGAGGCAGCAAGTATTTCGCGCCGGTGCACATCGACACCGACGTGCTGGAGGATCTTCGCGGCTACATCCCCCTGGCGCCGTTGCACCAGCCCTTCGCCCTGGAAGCGATCGACATCCTGCTGCGCGAACGGCCCGACCTGCCCCAGATGGCCTGTTTCGACACTGCTTTCCACCATACCGTCCCACAGGTCGAGCAAATGCTGCCGCTGCCCTACGATGCCTGGGAACGCGGCCTGCGCCGCTACGGCTTTCACGGCCTGTCGTACGAATACTTGTCCATCGCCCTGCCCGAGCGCCACGGCGAGCAGGCACGCGGACGCGTCATCGCCGCCCACCTGGGCAGCGGTGCCAGCCTGTGCGCCATGCGCGATCTTCGCAGCCAGGCCACCACCATGGGGTTTTCCGCCCTGGATGGCCTGATGATGGGCACCCGTACCGGCTCGCTGGACCCGGGCGCCGTGCTGTATCTGATGGAGATCGAACGGCTCAGCCTGGAGGAAGTCGGCCGCATCCTGTATCACGAGTCCGGACTGAAGGGCGTTTCGGGCATCTCGCCCGACCCGCGCGACCTGCTGGCCGTCGAGGCTCGCGAGCCTCGCGCGCGGCTGGCCCTGGCACTTTATGTGCGCCGCATCGTGCGCGAGATCGGGGCGCTGACGGCCGTGCTGGGCGGGCTGGACATGCTGGTGTTCACGGCCGGGATCGGTGAGCACAGCGTCGAGCTGCGGCGGCGGATCTGCGAAGCGCTGGACTGGCTGGGCATGGCACTGGATCCGGAGGCCAACGCGGCACAGGCCACGACGCTGTCGACGCCCGACAGCGCCGTGCGGATCGCCATGGAGCCCACCAACGAGGAATGGATCGCGGCCCGGCACGCCCTGGACCTGCTCGCCCCGTCATCCAGTCAAAGGCCGCAGATCGGGCCTTCATGATAAGATAGTAATCAATTACTTTCTTTTTCGGAAACGGAATGCCCAGATCCTCGCCGAAATACCTGCCGGCGGACGAACGGCGGGCGGCCACCGTGCAGGCGGTCATCGCACTGGCCGCAGACCGCAATCCGGCCGACATCACGACGGCCGCCATCGCCGAGCACATGCGGCTCACCCAGGGCGCACTGTTCCGTCATTTCCCGAACAAGGAGGCCATCTGGGACGCGGTGATGGCTCATGCCGAAAAAACGCTGCTGGCGCACGTCGATGCGGCCATCGCCCGGTCGGATGGACCGCTGGAGGCGCTGGAGGCCATGTTCCAGGCCCATGTGGATTTCATCGTCGCCCACCCGGGCATACCGCGCATCCTGTTCGCCGAACTCCAGCACGATCGTGCCACCCCCGCCAAAAACCGCGTACGGGCCTTGCTGGAGCAGTACCGGGCCCGGCTGCTGGAGCAGGCCCGACGGGGCATCGCCATGGGGGTGCTGCGGGATGCGCTGGACCTGGACGCCATGCCCGCGCTGTTTCTGGGCATGATCCAGGGCCTGGTGATCCAGGCGATGCTGGCCGGAGACATTCAGCGCATGAAACGCCAGGCACCCGCCCTGTTCGCCCTGTTCCGGCAGGGCATCGGAGTCCGATCATGAGGATGCCGCGCATCGACGGAAAACGCATGCTGCTGGTCGCGCTTGCCCTGGCCCTGCTGGCGTTGTTCGTCTACGTCGCCCTGCGGTCCGGCCCGCTGGCCCGCATTCCGGTCACCACGGCACGGGTCCAGGAAGCCTCCATTCGTCCGGTACGCCTGGGTATCGGCACGGTCGAGGCCCGTGAAATCCACCGGATCGGCCCGACCCTGACGGGTCGGCTGCTGCGGCTGGACGTGGAAGTGGGCGATTCCGTGCGGGCAGGCCAGACGCTGGGCGAAATGGACCCGGTGGACCTCGATGACCGCATCCAGGCCCAGACGGCGGCGCTGTCCCGAGCGCACGCTCTGGCGCAGGAATCGCGCATCCGCCAGGACCGGGCCGGGATTCAGTCGCGGCGCTATGAAACGCTGCTGAAGGCATCGGCCATCAGCGAAGAAACCGCCAGCGACAAGCGCCACGAACTGCAACTGGCGCAAGCCGCCCTGCTGGCGGCACAGCAGGACGTCGAGCGGCTGAGGGCCGAACTGGCCGCACTGCAGGCCCAGCGACGCAACCTGGCGCTGATCTCGCCCATCGACGGTGTCGTCCTCACGCGCGACGCGGACCCGGGCACGACGCTGATGGCCGGACAATCTGTCATCCAGGTGATCGCCCCCGGCTCGCTATGGATCGATGCGCGCTTCGACCAGGCCGGCTCCGCAGGCCTGTCGGCGGGACTGGCGGTCAGGATTGTGCTCCGATCCCGCGGACCCGAGCCGGTTGCGGGCCGGATCGCCCGCGTCGAACCGGTCGCCGACGCCATCACCGAGGAACTGCTGGCCAAGATCGCCTTCGACTCCCCGCCCGACCCAGCCCCCGCCCTGGGCGAACTGGCGGAAACCACGGTTGAGCTGCCTGCCACCCCGCAAGGACCCGTGGTGTCCAACGCCGCCATCCATCAGCAGCACGGGCAGCCAGGCGTCTGGCGCATCCAGGACGGCCGGCCGGTCTTCGCCCCCATCCGCGTCGGGGCCACCGACGCCCGGGGCATGATCCAGGTGCTGGACGGGCTGCATGCCGGCGACCTGGTCATCGTCCACAGCGCCAGTCCGCTGACAGCGCGCAGCCGGGTACGGGACACCGGACCGGGGCAACCGGAGCCGGCAACATGATCAGTCTGGCCGGGCGCGACATCCTGCATGCCTGGGGGAAATTTCTGTTCACCGGTATCGGCCTGGGGCTGCTGATCGGTGTGACACTGATCATGGCGGGGGTCTACCGGGGCCTCGTGGCCGACGCGCGGGCCTTGCTGGACAACAGCGGCGCCGACCTGTGGGTCGTGCAGAAAGACACCCAGGGACCCTATGCCGAGAACTCCAGCCTGCCCGACGACGCTTACCGCGGCATTCTGGGCCTGGAGGGCGTGGACCAGGCGGCCAACGTCACCTACCTGACCATGCAGGCGCGCCATCGCGACCGCGACGTCCGCATCATGGTGGTGGGCGTGGCCCCGGGCGTTCCGGGCGCGACACCGGGCTGGCCGCCCAGCCTGGTGGCCGGCCGTCAGATCGTCCTGGGCCACTATGAGGCCGTGGCGGATGTGGCGACCGGCTTCGCTCTGGGCGACCGGATCACCATCCGTCGTCATGAATACACCATCGTCGGCCAGACCCGGCGCACGGTGTCCTCCAGCGGCGACCCGATGGTCTTCATTCCCCTGAAAGACGCGCAGCAGGCGCAATTCCAGAAGGACAACGACGCCATCCTGCAGAACCGCCGACGCGCCGCCGCCAATCCCGGCCTGAACCGGCCAGGCAACGATTCGGCCCTCCGTGCCGTGCTCGACAGCCAGACGTCCAATCCCTACGTCAACGCCATCCTGGTGACACTGGCGCCCGGCGCCGACGCCGCCGAGGTCGCCACCCGCATCCGGCGCTGGCAACGGCTGTCCGTCCACACGCGGGCTCAGATGGAGACCATCCTGGTGGACAAGCTGGTGGCATCCTCGGCGCGGCAGATCGGCATGTTCCTGGTCATTCTGGCCGTGGTCAGCGCGGCCATCGTGGCCTTCATCATTTACACCCTGACCATGGACAAGATCCGGGAAATCGCCGTGCTCAAGCTGATCGGCACACGCGACCGCACCATCGCCGGCATGATCCTGCAACAGGCGCTGGCCCTGGGGCTGATCGGATTCATGACGGGCAGGATCGCGGCGACATTCTCCGCGCCCCTCTTCCCCAAGTATGTGCTGCTGGTGCCCGCCGATTCCATCGCAGGACTGGCCGCCATCCTGCTGATCTGCGCCCTGGCCAGCCTGGTGGCCATCCGCATCGCCCTGCGGGTCGATCCGGCCACCGCGATCGGGTGAGACCATGACCGATCCCGCCGGAATCCTGATCGAGGGTCTCAGCAAACGGTACGGCCAGGGCGACACGGCCGTGCTGGCTCTACGCGACGTCAATCTGTCGGTCGCGCCCGGCGAAGTCGTGGGACTGATCGGCCCCTCGGGCTCGGGCAAGAGCACGCTGCTGAAATGCCTGGGCGCCGTGATCGACCCGACAAGCGGGCGCATGACCCTGGGCGGGGAAGTCATCTACGACAACGGCTGGCGGGTGAAGGACCTGCGGGCGCTGCGACGTGACCGGATCGGCTTCATTTTCCAGGCGCCCTACCTCATTCCGTTCCTCGACGTCACGGACAATGTAGCTTTGCTGCCGATGCTGGCGGGCGTGGGCACGCGTGAAGCCCGATCCAGGGCGCTGGATGTGCTGGCCTCACTGGAAGTCGCGCACCGCGCGCATGCCATGCCCCCGCAGCTTTCCGGCGGCGAACAGCAGCGGGTCGCCATTGCGCGGGGCCTGGTCAACCGCCCCCCCGTGATCCTGGCCGACGAACCGACCGCGCCGCTGGACAGCGAACGCGCCCTGTCGGTCGTGCGCATCCTGCACCACATGGCGCAACAGTACCGGACAGCCATCATCGTGGTGACACACGATGAAAAAATCATCCCGACCTTCAAACGGATTTATCGCATCCGCGACGGAGCCACGCACGAAGAGGCGGGCGAAGGCCGGCCCTTCGAATAAGTCCCGGCCCCGGGGCCGGAGCCGGGCATCACGCGCACCGCACCAAGGTGCGCAATCATTGTCCTTCCTCAACGCCGGCGCGCCCCGGAATGCCTATGATTTCCTCATCAGCCCTTATCGAGCGCGCCGCCATGTTCTTTCACAGCAACCTGCTACTGGCCCTTTTCATCGCGGGCGTCATCGCGATTTTCATCGGACTCGGATTCCGGGACCGCAACCCCGGCATCATTTTGCTGGGCATCGGCTTCCTGATCACTCTGTTCGTGGCCATCCGCAAGGCCATCGATGTCTTCGGACCCGGGTGACGGCCAGTGCCCGGCACAGCCGTCACGCATCCGGCCCCTCGGCGGAGAGCGCGAAACGGCCCAGCCCGAACTCCACCAGCCGGCCCTCGCGCCTGAACAGGAACAAAGCATCCAGGCCCATGCGCCGGGCCAGCGCCGGACCTTCGTCCGGCCCCGCCACCAGCAACGCCGTCGCCCATGCATCGGCATCGACGCAGGCGCCCGCCAGCACGGTAACGGAAGCCACCGGATTGCGCACCGGCCCGGCCCGGCGGCCATCCATGGTATGCGCCAGACGTTCACCGCCCACGCCGATCCAGCGGCGATAATCACCCGAAGTGGCCACCGAAAGATCGGCCAGTTCGATCACTCCGTGCACGGCGCGACGTCCTTCCTGCGGGCTTTCCAGGGCCACGGCCCAGGGCCGGCCGTCGATCCGGGCGCCACAGGCCCTCAATTCCCCATCCAGGCTGACCAAGGCATGGCCGACGCCATGGTCAGCCATGACCCGGGCCATCCGGTCCACCGCGTAACCTTTGGCGATTCCGCACAGGTCCAACGTCATGGGCGCCCGCTTGCGCGCCCTGCACTGTTCCCGATCGACGTCCAGCCAGAGGTGGGCCGGACGATGGTCGGCGGCAGCCCGACGGATGGCGTCCGGATCGGGCGTGTCCGTCATCGCGCCGAATCCCCAGGCATTGACCAGGCCGCCGACGGCCGCATCAAAGGCGCCACCGCTCAAGGCGCCGATCTCCTGCGCACGTGCCAGCACTTCGAGCACCGCCTCGGGCAGTGCCACCCACCGCCCCGTCCCGGCCCGGTTCAGACGCATCAGGTCGCTGTCCGGCTTCCAGGGCGACATCTGCGTGTCCACCAGACCCACAGCCCGGGCCAGGTCGCTCGACAGCGCCGCGTGATCGAACTCCGGCGGCGCCTGGTAACGGGCCGCCCAGCGCGTTCCCATGACAGGCCCGCTCAGGCTCGACTCAGTTGCCGGATCAGAATATGTCCTCGGCATAGCGCCCCCTTTCGCGCAGCCGGCGCACATCCAGGCCGAGCGGCCCCAGGATTTCGTTGAGCGCCTCGGCGACACCGGCCGCCATCGGCCGGCTGCCGCAGATCCGCAGCACGGCGCCTTTGGAGACCAGCGTCCGCAGGCGATCCGCATCGCGGCGCAAAGCATCCTGCACATAGCCGCCGCCGTCCTTGATTCTGGAAAACGCCGTGCGCAGCGAGGTCAGCCGGCCCTCCTCCAGCCAGCGGCGGATGACGGCGCCGAAATAGAAATCCTCGTCCGGGTTGCGCGCGCCAAAATACAGAAACATGGGCGCCTTGCGGGCATTGCCGCGGATGAAACCCGCCAGGGGGGCCACGCCGGTGCCCGCACCGATCAGCACGACGGGACGGCGCGAGGTCTCCAGAGTGAAACCCGGATTGGGCTTGATGAAGGCCTGGATGCGGTCGCCGGGCTTCAGGCCATGCAGAAAGCCCGAGCAGACGCCGTCGGGCATCCGCCGCACGCAGATTTCCAGGAAACCGTCGCGAAATCCGGAGGCCAGGGAATAGTAGCGGGGCACCGGGCTGCCGGGCGGCACAATGCCGACCAGATCGCCCGCCCTGAAGCGCGGCATGCCCCGGCCCAGCAAGCGCGCCAACGGGCCGGTGTCCCGCCAGCGCAGGCGCAGGATCGCGGCCGGGCCGGCCGGACCGCCCGCATAGTCCTGGCGTTCCGCCAGTTCCAAAGCGAAGGTTTCCGGAACGCGCGGGGCATATTCCAGGATCAAGGTTTCGCCCAGCGCTTCGGACAGGGCAGCGCCCCAGCGGGCGAATTGCTGCGCCGACTGCTGATGAATACACTCCAGCGGCATGGTCCGCGGCCAGCCGGCGGCCCGCAAAGCACGGTCCAGCGCTTCGGCGTAGCCGCAGAATGCCGGGAACTGACGGTCGCCAAAGCCGAGCACGGACACCGGAGCCCCGCCCGCCTTCTGTCCGGAGATCCGGTCCAGCGCCCGGGCGGCATGCGCCGGCGCCTGGCCATCCCCATAGGTCGCCGCCAGGATGAACACCTGTCGCGCGGATTCCGGCACCTGGAACTGCTCCAGCGGTGCGGTATGGACCCGATGGCCATTGCGCGCCAAGGCATCATGCAGGGCTTTCGCGAAACTCCAGGTCGTACCGCCCTCGCTCGCCACGAAAATCAGCGTGTCGGCCCGCCGCGCGGGGCTGTTGTCCGACAGCCGCGGCACACGGGCACGCCCCTGGCGCCAGATCAGGAACCCCGAGATCCAGAAAACCGGCAGGCACAGGCCGGCCAGCCCCAGGATCAGCGCCCAGGCCCACAACCCCTGGCCGGTATGCAAAGAGTAGACCCAGTCATAGAACACACGGGCGGTGGAAGCCGGCTGCCAGGACAGGACATGCCCGCTGCGACGGTCGATCCAGCCGTCGCCGGCATCGGTGACGACATGCCAGACATCCTCGGGATCGTCGGCGGCGGGGAAGCTCAGCTTGCGCAGTCCGTCGGTTGAAAGGGCCCGCAGCAGCGGCAAGTTCTCCACCGTCCGGTCCGGCTGATCGCCCGGAGCGGACATGACGTCCGGATCCGTGGCCGGATCGGCCTGGATCAGGCTGAAGGTGGTCGCGCTCATGTAGAGCGCGGTCAGCGAGGACAGGGCCAGGACCAGGGCCAGGATCCGGCCGCTGATCCCGTGGATGCGCTGGGCCGGAGTCCCGCGGATCCGTCCCGAGGCGAGATGGCGCCATCCGCCCAGGCGGCGGGCCAGCATCAGGATTCCCGAGAAGGTCAGCAACAGCATGGCCAGCGCGACCCCGGCCGCGACCAGGCGGCCCGGATCGTCCAGCATGAAGGAGCGGTGCAGGTTGCGCACCCAGCGTTCGACCGCGGACGCCTGGTAGTCGCCCAGCGCCTGCCCGTTGGCCGGATCGATCCGGCTGGCGCGGGCCTGGCCGCCATCGAACGAATAGACGACGATCTCGCCCGAAGGCAGACGGCGGATCTCTTCGATCCCGGGAATCCGTTCCGTCGCCCGCTGCGCCAGGACCGCCACCGGCAAGCCGGGCTCGGCCGGTACGGCGCGCCAGGTGTCGCGCACCGGGAAGAAAGCCAGGATCAGCCCGGTGACTCCGATGACCAGGGCCAGGGCGCCGGCCCACAGGCCCAGCCAGCGATGAATCGGCCGCCATTGCATGATGATTACTGCGCCTGGTAGGTGAAGGAATGGATGAAACGCTTCCCGCCGACCGGCTTGCCGGCACCGGCCAGGGTCAGCGGAACACGGATTTCGGACGGGCTGTCGCGCATGTCTTCCACAGCGGCATCGACATGGATCTCGTAACCGGCGTCGAACAGGGCGTCGGCCAGATCAGCCGTCACTTTCAGCGTCCGGCCCTCCCCCACGCTGGCGCCGGTCACGCCATCGAGCCGCGCGGCGTCGCCCGACGACAGCCGGTTCCAATCACTCAGGTGCTTGTAGTATTTGGCCTTGCCGCCCGCCACCCAGAGGGTGCCCGCATAGGCGCCTTTGGCATCCGTCAGGTAGACCGCCAGGTAGGCGCCATCGCCGCCATAGTTCTTCAACGTGGTGGACAAGGTCACCGTACGGCTCTGCGCCAGGGCGGGGACGGCCAGGGTGGTGGCGGCCAGCAGGGCCGCAATCGAAAAGGTCTTCATGGAACAGGCTCCTGTGGAAATTTGGTCCGGCCTTCCCGGAGGGACGCGGCCGGCGTGCAAGACAGCGGTCACCGCACGGTGCCCGCAGACCCGGGGCACATCATTCGATCCGGGCGCCGCCGACGGATATCCCCGCGGACGGCTTGCCCGCCGGGGCGGCTGCGGGGGCGGCTGCGGGGGCGGCGGGCGTGGAAGCGGCGGGGGCGGTGTCGCGGAGCTCGCTGCGGTCGTGATCGCGGTCGCGGCGGCGTTCGCGATCCTCATGATCGCGGTATTTGATCTCCACGATCTCCAGCGTTTCCGGGTCGAGTTTGGCCTTGAAAGCGCGGCCCCCGGCGTCCTGGCCACGGACCTCGTAACAACCATCGTCGATCTTGATGCGCTTCAGGTCCCAGCCTTTCTGACGGGCCATCTGGGATACGGCATCGCGGGTCTGCCAGCGCTCGACGGGCACGTCGCAATCATCATCGGCCAGGGCCGGCGCGACGGTCCCGGCCAGCGAAACCGCAAGCAGGCAGGCACCGAATGTGTTCCAGGATTTCTTCATGATGGACCCCCAGTCATCCGGCCGCCGGGAGGCGACCTTTCATGACTCCATCATAGGGACGAAAACATTGACGACAGATGAACGGAAGGACGGGAGGCGCGCCTATGTTCAGAAATATTGACGGCGGTCAACTCGTCGGCGGGGTCCCCGCCCGGCGCGTGCGCGCGGCGGGGACCGGACCGCTCAGACCACGCCGCGCGCCTGCAGCGCCTGGATATGCTCCGGCGTCAGTTCCAGGATTTCGGCCAGCACGTCGGCCGTATGCGCCCCCAGGGAAGGCGGCGGCAGGCGGTAGTCCACCGGCGTGTCCGACAGGCGGATCGGGCTGGCCACCAGCGGTACCGCGCCGGTTTCGGGATGCGGCATCTCGATACGCAGGCCGCGTGCGCGCACCTGGGCATCATCGAACACCTGTTCGATCGCATTGATCGGACCGCAGGGCACGGCACGTGATTCCAGCGCCGCGACCCAGGCAGCCGTGGTGCGGGCGGTCGTCAGGTGCCGCAAGATGGGAATCAACGCGGCGCGGTGCTCCACCCGCGCCCGGTTGGTGGCGAACCGGGCATCCCGCGCCAGGTCGGGCCGGCCGGCTTCCTCGCAGAAACGGGCGAACTGCCCATCGTTGCCGATGGCCAGGATCATGTGGCCGTCGGCCGTGGGGAAATCCTGGTAGGGCACGATGCTGGGATGCGCATTGCCCAGCCGCCCGGGACTGCGGCCGGTGGCGAGGTAATTCATGGCCTGGTTTGCCAGACAGGCGACCTGAACGTCCAGGAGCGCCATGTCCACGTGCTGGCCGACGCCGGTATGCTCGCGCGCCGCCAGTGCGGCCTGGATGGCGTTGGCCGCGTACAGGCCGGTCAGGATGTCGGTCAGCGCCACCCCGGCTTTCATCGGCCCGCCGCCCGGTTCGCCGTCGGGCCGGCCGGTGACGCTCATCAGACCGCCCAGGCCCTGCACCAGGAAATCGTAGCCCGCGCGCGCCGCGTAGGGTCCCGTCTGACCGAACCCGGTGATGGAGCAATACACCAGGCGCGGGTTGAGCGCGTGCAGGCTGTCGTAGTCCAGGCCGTAGCGCGCCAGCCCGCCCGCCTTGAAATTTTCCACCAGCACGTCGGACCGGCGCACGAGCCGGCGGATCAGATCCTGGCCCTCCGGGGTGGCCATGTCCACCGTCACCGAACGCTTGTTGCGATTGGCGCACAGATAATAGGCCGCGACGCGGGATTCCCCGCCCTGGGCGTCCGGCATCCACGGCGGCCCCCAGCCGCGCGTGTCGTCGCCTTCGCCGGGTCGTTCGATCTTGATCACGTCCGCGCCCAGGTCCCCCAGGATCTGCGTGGCCCAGGGCCCCGCGAGAATGCGCGACAGATCCAGGACGCGGATGTGCGACAGCGCCCCCCGGGGCGCGGCCCCGGTTCCGGCGGTTGCTTGCGCCATGACCGGCCCCTCAGTTGGCGAAGGCGGCGATGCCGGTGATGGCCCGCCCCAGAATCAGGGCGTGCACGTCGTGTGTACCCTCGTAGGTGTTGACGACCTCCAGGTTGACCAGGTGGCGGGCGATGCAGAACTCGTCGGAGATGCCGTTGCCGCCCAGCATGTCGCGCGCCGTGCGGGCGATGTCCAGGGCCTTGCCGCAGGAATTGCGCTTGATGATCGAGGTG
>DISE01000070.1:0-14293 GCA_002421865.1 Castellaniella sp. UBA6218 | reverse complement strand
GTGATCTCGGTCAGCATGTCGGCCAGCTTTTTCTGGATCAACTGGTTGGCGGCCAGCGGGCGGCCAAACTGCTTGCGATCCAGCACGTATTGGCGCGCGGTCTCGTAACAGGCCTCGGCCGCGCCCAGCGCGCCCCAGGCGATGCCGTAGCGCGCCGAATTCAGGCAGGTGAAGGGACCCTTCAGGCCGCGCACATCCGGGAAGGCGTTTTCGTCCGGCACGAAGACCTCGTCCAGCACGATTTCACCCGTAATCGAAGCGCGCAGGCCGACCTTGCCATGGATCGCGGGCGCGGACAGACCCTTCCAGCCCTTTTCGAGGATGAAGCCGCGGATGTCGCCCGCCTCGTCCTTGGCCCAGACCACGAACACATCGGCGATCGGACTGTTGGTGATCCAGGTCTTGGCGCCCGTCAGGCTGTAGCCGCCCGGCACTTTTTTTGCCCGCGTGGACATGGAACCCGGATCCGAACCGTGGTCGGGCTCGGTCAGACCGAAGCAACCGATCCATTCGCCCGATGCCAGCTTGGGCAGGTATTTCTCTTTTTGACCGGCCGTGCCAAAGGCGTCGATGGGCACCATGACCAGAGAGCTTTGCACACTCATCATCGAACGGTAGCCTGAATCCACCCGCTCGACTTCGCGCGCGATCAGCCCATAGCAGACGTAATTCATCCCCGCGCCGCCGTACTGCTCGGAAATCGTGGCGCCCAGCAGCCCGAGCTCCCCCATTTCGCGGAAGATCGCCGGATCGGTCTTTTCATGGCGAAAGGCTTCCTGCGCGCGCGGCAGCAGACGGTCCTGGGCATAGGCGCGGGCCGCGTCGCGCACCATGCGCTCGGTGTCGCTCAGCTGCTGGTCCAGCAGCAGGGGATCGAGCCATTCGAACTGGGGACGGGAAGCGGACATGAGAGGTCTCCGAAAAAAACTGAATCAGTGATATTCACGCATCCTAACGGGATATTCCTTCCCACACAAACGATATAAACTGCGTTATCAGTGAATTTTTATCACTCCGGACATGCGCAAACGATTGCCCAGCACCCAGGCCCTGCAGGCCTTCGAAGCCGCCGCGCGGCACGAAAGCTTCACCCGCGCCGCCCAGGAACTGTCCCTGACCCAGGGCGCGATCTGCAGGCAGGTCGCGTCGCTGGAAACCCTGGTCGGCGTGCCGCTGTTCCAGCGCGCGCGTCGGGGCGTGCGCCTGACCGACGCGGGGGAACGCTACAGCCGGCTGGTGCGCCGGCAACTGGATGCGCTCGAACGAGACACCCAGGCGGTCATGGCCCACCAGGGCGGCGGCGTCCTGGAACTGGCCGTGGTGCCGACCTTCGCCACCCGCTGGCTGCTGCCGCGCCTGGCGGCGCTGCGCGCCGAACGGCCTGGCCTGCAGGTCAACATGGCCACCCGCACCCATCCGTTCCTGTTCGAAGACACGGAGTTCGACGCCGCCATCTATTCGGGCGATCCGCGCTGGCCGGGCACCCAGGCCCATTTCCTGATGCGGGAAAATCCCGTGCCGGTCTGCAGTCCCCGCCTGGCCGCCGGCCCGCTGGACGCGGCCGACATCGCCGCCCTGCCCCTGTTGCAGCAGAGCACCCGTCCTACGGCCTGGCGCGAATGGTTCGCCTCGGCCGGCGTCGCTGCGCCCGCCGCCATGGCCGGCATGCGTCTGGAATTGTTCTCCATGCTGTCCCAGGCGGCCGGCGACGGGCTGGGCGTGGCGCTGATCCCGCCCTTTCTGATTCAGCGGGAACTGGATCAGGGCACCCTGGCGGTGCTGAATCCGCACAGCGGGCCCGGCCAGCGGGCCTTTCACCTGATCGTGCCCGAGCGCAAGGCCACCCTGCCCGCCCTGGCGCATTTCCGCGACTGGCTGGTCGGCCAGGATGAGATCGGACATGAAATGGTCCCTGCGGACCATTTCATGCCGAACGAATCGGAGCCGCTTGCAAGCGGCGACGTGGAGGGATGCCACAATTAAAAACTGGCCCCGATGCCGAACGAATCGGAGCCGCTTGCAAGCGGCGACGTGGAGGGATGAGGCTCACAACGTCTTCGCCGCCTCTTCCAGGGACTGCGCGAAGCGGTCGACCAGTGTTCCGACCTGGGCTTCGGTGATGATCAGCGGTGGGCAAAAGGCCACACTGTCCTGGATGCCGCGCAGGATCAGGCCGTTCTCCTGGGACTGGCGCACGACCCGGGCGCCGGCCATGCCCGCCGGGTCGAAGGGCGCGCGCGACGCCTTGTCGGCCACCAGTTCCACCGCCGCGATCAGCCCGATCCCCCGCACCTCGCCCACCAGCGGATGATCCGCCAGTTCCCGCAGCCGGCGCTGCAGCACGGCGCCAGCCGCGGCGGCATTGTCGACCAGGCCACGTTCCTCGATGATGCGGATGTTCTCCAGCGCCACGGCGGTCGCCACCGGATGACCGCTGGCCGTGTAGCCATGGCCGAAGGTGCCCAGTTCGCCGCTGTGGCGGGCGATCACGGAAGCCACGCGTTCGTGCATCAGCACCGCGGCCAGTGGCTGGTAGGAAGACGTCAGCTGCTTGGACAGGGTCATGAAATCCGGTTCGATGCCGAACAGGTCCGAGGCGAACATCCGCCCCGTACGCCCGAAACCCGTGATGACTTCGTCGGCGATCACCAGAATATCGTATTTGCGGCAAACCGCCTGCATCTTCGGCCAGTAAGTCTCGGGCGGCACGATGACCCCGCCCGCGCCCATGACGGGTTCGCCGATGAAGGCTGCGACCGTCTCGGGGCCTTCCGCCAGGATCAGCGCCTCCAGCTCGGCCGCCAGCCGGTCGGCGAACGCGGTTTCGGTCTCGCCCGGCAGGCCTTCGTGGTACCAGTGGGGACAACGCGTGTGCAGGATGCGCGGCAGGGGCAGGTCGAAACCACGATGATTGCCCGCCAGTCCCGTCAGACTGGCCGAGGCCACCGTTACACCATGGTAGCCGCGCTGGCGCGCGATGATCTTTTTCTTTTCCGGGCGCCCCAGGGCGTTGTTGTAGTACCAGACCATCTTGACGATGGTGTCATTGGCCTCCGATCCGGAATTGGTGAAGAAGGCCTGGGCCATCCGTCCGCCCGTCAGGCCGATCAGTTTTTCGGCCAGCCGGATCGAGGGCACGTTCGATTTGTGGCTGAAGGTGTGATAGAAGGGCAGGCGCTGCATCTGCTCGTGCGCCACCCGGGCCAGCCGGGGCTCGCTGAAGCCCACCGCCACGCTCCACAATCCCGCCATGCCTTCGATGTATGCCTTGCCCTCGGTGTCATACACGTGGATCCCTTCGCCGCGGTCCATGATGCAGGGCCCCTCCTCTCGGTGACGCTGGGCATTGGTGTAGGCGTGCAACTGATACGCGACATCGCTGCGCGCCAGAGGGTCGGAGGTCGTCATGACGGGATTCCTTTTTTCGAAAGTCAGGATCAGAGATAAGCGCCGATCACACGCGCGAGCGTGTCGAAGGCGGGCCGGATTTCCTCGGGTGTCGCCCCGGCGTAACCCAGCAACAGGCCGGAGCGGGCGTTCTCCCGCTCCGTGTAATACGTGCTCAGCGCGCGCGTGACCACGCCCTGCCGCAAGGCGTCGCGCACGACCAGGGTGTCGTCGACACCGTCCGGAAGCGCCAGGATCAGGTGCAGGCCGGCCTCGCCCCCGACGACGTCCAGCGCATCCCCGAAATGCCGCCGGATTTCATCGATCAGGCAGGCGCGCCGCTCCGCGTAGCGCCTGCGCACGCGGCGGATATGCGAGCTCAGGTGCCCCTCGCGGATGAAGTCCGCCAGGACCGCGTGGGTCATCATGTTGCCCTCGCGGTAGAGTTCCGCCACCGAATCGGCGAAGGCGCCAGCCAGCGCCCGGGGCACGACCAGGAAGCCGACCCTCAGCCCCGGGCACAGCGTCTTGCTGAAGCTGCCGGCGTAAAGGACCCGTCCGGCCTCGTCCATGCCCTGCAAGGATGACAGCGGGCGCGTGTCGTAGCGGAACTCGCTGTCGTAGTCGTCCTCCAGGATCCAGCACGACACCTGGCGGGCATAATCCAGCAGCATGTGCCGCCGCGCCAGGCTCATCACCATGCCGAGCGGATACTGATGCGACGGGGCGACGACGATCAGCCGGGGCGGGCGGGCCCTTTCGACCTCGCCCGGCCAGATCCCCTCGTCGTCCACGCGGATCGGCACCAGGCGCAATCCGGAAGACGTCAGCAGATTGCGCACCCCCCAATAGGCGGGTTCCTCGACCCAGACCGTATCGCCCGGATCGCACAGCAGCCGCGCGGCCACATCGATGCCCTGGTGGATGCCGGTGGTCATCACGACCTGCTGGGCCGTGCTGCGCACCGACCGCACGCTGCCCAGGTAGTCCGAGATCGCCTGCCGCAGCGGACCGTAGCCACCGGCCGGCGCATAGCGCATCAGGTCCCAGGGACCGGCGCGCCATTGCCGGTTCTGGATGCGCGACCAGGTCTTCAGCGGGAATTCCCGCACGTCCGGGATGCCGGGCATGAAGGCGCCCGCCTGGCGGTTGGAAAACCCCAGGCTGGACACCAGCCGACGCCCACGTTGCGAGAGATCGTGCACGGGCGCGGCGTGTCCGGCAGCCGGCGCGTCCCCGCCGCCGTCGACCGGATCGAGCAGATCCTGGCGGATGTCCTCGACGTAGGTGCCGCGACCGACGCCCGCATGCACGTAGCCTTCCTCGGCCAGTTGGTCGTAGACCTGCAGGACCGTATTGCGGGCGATGCCCAGATCGGCCGCCAGGTCGCGCGTCGAGGGCAGGCGTGCGCCAGCGCTCAGATGCCCTTCCAGAATGGCTCTACAGATCAGTCTATACAGACGATGATATGCAGGACTATCGTCGCTGGGAGCGAAGTGCTGTTGCAACCATTCAGAGAGAATGAACGCGTCCAAATTGGCTCCATTAAATTTGCTTAAATGGATCTATTTGACAAACCAAAAGATCAGTATAGTGAAAAAAAAGCAGGGCGGGAACACCCCGTCCCCACAGGAGACAAACATGACGCAACACAACCAGGACTGGCAGGTCCGCAAGAACGCGGCCATCCCCGACGGCATCGGCATCACCTGCGACTTCTACGCGGATCGCGCCCTGAACGCCGAACTGTGGGACGTGGAGGGCCGGCGCTACATCGACTTCGCGGCCGGCATCGCCGTGGCCAACACCGGCCACCGCCATCCCCGCATCGTGGAAGCCATCCGTGCGCAGCTCGACGCCTTCACCCACACCGCCTTCCAGGTCGCGCCCTACGGCTCCTATGTGGAACTGGCCGAACGCATCAACCGCCTGACGCCCGGTGACCATCCGAAAAAGACCGCCTTCTTCACGACTGGCGCCGAAGCGCTGGAAAACGCCGTCAAGATCGCACGCGCCGCCACCGGACGCACCGGGGTCGTGGCCTTTTCCGGCGCGTTCCACGGCCGCACTTTCATGGGCATGGCCCTGACCGGCAAGGTCGCTCCCTACAAACAGGATTTCGGCCCGCTGCCGGCCGAGGTCTATCACATCCCCTTCCCCAACCCGCTGGAAGGCATCACCACGCGGGATTCCCTGCGGGCGCTGGATCTGCTGTTCAAAGCCGACATCGCTCCGAACCGGGTGGCCGCCATCGTCATCGAGCCGGTCCAGGGCGAGGGCGGCTTCAACGTCGCGCCGCCGGAACTCCTGCGCGCGCTGCGGGAACGCTGCGACGCCCACGGCATCCTGCTGATCGTCGACGAAGTCCAGTCCGGCTTCGCCCGCACAGGGAAAATGTTCGCCATCGAGCACTCGGGCGTGACGCCCGACCTGATCACCATGGCCAAGAGCCTGGCCGGCGGCATGCCGCTGTCCGGCGTCTGCGGCCGGGCCGAACTCATGGACGCCGCGCCGCGCGGCTCGCTGGGCGGCACCTACGCGGGCAATCCGCTGGCCATCGCCGCCGCCCTGGCGGTGCTGGACGTGATCGACGAGGAAAATCTGATCGCGCGCGCCGATGTCCTGGGCCAAAGACTGCGCCAGGCACTGGCCGGGTTCGGCCATCCGCACATCGCGGAAATCCGTGGCCTGGGCGCCATGGTGGCTGCGGAATTCCGCCAGCCCGACGGCCAGCCCGACTCCGGCACCGCCGCCCGCATCCAGCGTCGCGCCCTGGAGCGCGGGCTGGTGCTGCTGACCTGCGGCACCCACGGTCACGTCATCCGCTTCCTCTTTCCTCTGACAATCCCCGATGGCCTGTTGGAGGAAGGACTGGCTATCCTCCAGGAAGCCATGGCCGCCTGAGGCGCACACCGGCCGTATCCCGTCCATCCGCACCCGGAGGTTGCCCCCGATGTCCGCAGTTCCCGCTTCCGAGCCCCTGGTCCGATTCCAAGGCGTACAGAAATCCTACGACGGCAGCCATCTCGTCGTCAGGGATCTCAATCTCGACATCCACCCCGGCGAATTCCTGTCCCTGCTCGGCCCCTCGGGGTCGGGCAAGACCACCTGTCTGATGATGCTCGCCGGCTTCGAATCCCCGACCCGGGGCGACATTTTCCTGGAAGGACGCCGCCTGAACGACGTTCCGCCGCACCACCGCAATCTGGGCATGGTGTTCCAGAACTATGCGCTGTTTCCCCACATGACGGTCGAGCGCAACCTGGAATACCCCCTGAAGGTCCGTAAAATGCCCGCCGCACAGCGCGCGCAGCGCATCCACGAAGCCCTGTCCATGGTGCAGATGCAGGATTTCGCCAAGCGCTATCCCGCCCAGCTCTCGGGCGGCCAGCAGCAGCGCATCGCCCTGGCCCGCGCCCTGGTCTTCCAGCCCAAGATCGTCCTCATGGACGAGCCGCTGGGCGCCCTGGACAAGCAGTTGCGCGAACACATGCAACTGGAACTCAAGGCGCTGCACCGGCAGCTGGGCATCACCTTCGTCTACGTCACTCACGACCAGAGCGAAGCCCTGACCATGAGCAACCGCATCGCGGTGTTCGACCAGGGCGTCATCCAGCAGGTCTGCGCCGCCGATACACTGTACGAAACCCCATGCAACCGCTTCGTGGCGGGTTTCGTGGGCGACAGCAACCAGTTCCCGGGCACCGTGCGCGCGATCGAAGGGGATTTGTGCCTGGTCGAACTGTCCGGCGGCGTCCAGTTGCGCGGGCTCAACGTCCAGGGCCTGGCGGCCGGCGCCCCCTGCGTCGTGGCCATGCGCCCGGAACGCGTCCTGCCCGGCAACGGCGGCGGCGCCAACGTCTTCCAGGCCACCGCGGTCGACGAGGTCTATTTCGGCGACCACGTCCGCCTGCGCTGCCGCCTGGACGGCGGCGACACTTTCTTTGTCAAAATGCCCCTGGCCGCGGACGCCGGGGCGCATGCCCCCGGAACCCGCATTCCCTTGCGGATCGATCCCGGACACGTCCGCGTTTTCCTTCCCTGATACCCCACCAAAACACAGGAGACATTCCATGAAAAACAAAACTCTGATGACGGCCCTGGCGCTCGCGGTACCCCTGGCCCTGGCCCAGGCATCCGCCCAGGCCCGCGACCTGACAGTCGTGAACTTCGGCGGCGCCAACGGCGACGCCCAGAACGCCGCCTTCATCCAGCCTTTCGAAAAGGAAACGGGCAAGCAGGTCATTCCGGTCGCCTACAACGGCGAACAGGCCAAGGTCAAGGCCATGGTCCAGTCCAAGAACGTGGTCTGGGACGCCGTCGAGGTCGAAACCGGCGACCTGGGCCGGGGCTGCGACGAAGGCCTGTACGAGAACGTCGATTGGGGCTCGATCCTTGACAAGGGCGACATGGTGCGCGGCGCCCTGAAATACTGCGGTGTGGGGACCTTCGTCTGGTCCACCGCCCTGGCCTATAACGCCGAAGTCCTGAAGACGGCGCCGACCGGCTGGGCCGATTTCTGGGACGTGAAGAAATTTCCCGGCAAACGAGGCCTGCGCAAGGGCGCACACTACAACCTCGAGTTCGCCCTGATGGCCGACGGCGTGCCCACGCAGGACGTCTACAAAGTGCTGGCGACCCCCGAAGGCGTGGACCGCGCCTTCAAGAAACTCGACGAGATCAAGCCCTACGTCCAGTGGTGGGAAGCCGGCGCCCAACCGCCGCAGATGCTGAGCGCCGGCGACGTCGTCATGTCCGCCGCCTATAACGGCCGCATCGACGCGGCCCAGCGCGAGGGCCGTCCCCTGAAGGTCGTCTGGAACCAGAGCGTCTACGATTTCGATTACTGGGTCATCCCGACCGGCTCGCCGAACAAGGAGCAGGCGATCGAATTCATCCGCTACGCCAGCTCGCCCAAGGCGCAGGCGGCCTACTCCCAGCACATCGCCTACGGGCCGGTCAGCAAGAAAGCCATCGGCATGCTCAAGCCCGACGTCCTGGCCAACGTGCCCAACTCCCCGGCCAACGCCCGCAACGCCCTGTTCAACGATCTGGAGTTCTGGACCGACCACGGCGAAGAGCTTGAACAGCGCTTCACGGCCTGGGCCGCCCGCTGATCCGTCCGGGGGCCGGGCCGGTCCGGCGCCGGCCCCCGCCGACTTTTTGTATGACCCGGCCCTGGAGGAAACCCGCCATGGACACGACTCTCGACGACCCTGGCGCCATCCGGCGCTCGATGCGCGCCGCGCAGCGGCGCCGGACCTGGCGCGGCCTCCTGCTGGTCGGGCCTCTGGCTCTGTTCCTGCTGGCGATCTTCGTGATCCCGATCGCCTCCCTGCTGACCCGCGCCGTCGACAACCCCGAGGTCATCGAGACTCTGCCGCGCACGCTCCGTGTGCTGGCCGATTGGGACGGCCGCGCCACGCCGCCCGACGCCGCCTTTCAGGCGCTGGCGGAAGACCTGGCGCATGCCAAGAGCACTCCTGCCTCAGGTGAACTCGCACGCCGCCTGAATTATGAAATTTCCGGCTACCGCTCGCTGATCTTCAAGACCTTGCGCCACATGCCGATCGAGGCGGCGGACGCCGCCGACGTCCGGGCGCAACTGATCGGCCTGGACAAACGCTGGAACGAATCCGCCTACTGGTCGGTCATCGCCGGCAACAACAAGTCCTGGACGCCCTACTACCTGCTGGCCTCGCTGGACCTGAAGCTCGACGCGAATGGAAGCATCACGGCCGTGCCGCCCGACACGTCGGCCTTCCAGGAAATCTTTTCGCGCACCTTCGTGATCAGCCTGGTGGTCACCCTGATCACCCTCGCGCTGGGCTACCCCCTGGCCTACTGGATCACGCGTCTGTCCAAGCGGCAGGCCAACCTGGTCCTGATCTGCATCCTGATCCCCTTCTGGACCTCGGTGCTCGTGCGCATCGCCGCCTGGGTGGTGCTGCTGCAACGCGAAGGCCTGATCAACAGCGCCCTGGGCAGCCTGGGCCTGATCTCCGAGCCCCTGCCCCTGCTGTTCAACCGCCTGGGCGTCTACATCGCCATGGTCCACATCCTGCTGCCCTTCATGGTGCTGCCCCTTTACAGCGTCATGCGTGCCGTGCCGCCCAGCTACCAGCGGGCCGCCATTTCCCTGGGCAGTCATCCCTTCGCCGCGTTCTGGCGCGTGTATGTGCCGCAGACCTATCCCGGCATCGCGGCCGGATCGCTGCTGGTGTTCATCATCGCCATCGGCTACTACATCACCCCGGCACTGCTCGGCGGCGCCGGAGACCAGATGATCAGCTACTACGTCGCGTACTTCACCAACCAGACCATCAACTGGGGCATGGCCAGCGCGCTGGGTCTGATCCTGTTGGCGGCCACCCTGCTGCTCTACGCCCTGTACCGCCGGATCTCCGGCAAGGAACTGGCCCTGAACTGAAAGGATCGAGCATGTTCAAGACCGAATTCCCGCCCTACCTGTCCCTGACCGAGCGCACCTGGCATTACGCGCTGCGCATCCTGTGCGCATTGATCCTGGTGTTCCTGCTGCTGCCGATCCTGGTGATCGTCCCGCTGTCGTTCAACCAGAGCTCGATGCTGCTCTACCCGATCCAGTCGTTCTCGCTGCGCTGGTACGAGACCCTGTTCCACTCGGACGAATGGGCCCGTGCGACCGCCAACAGCTTCATCGTCGCGCCCGCCGCCACCCTGCTGGCCACCGTGCTGGGCACGCTCGCCGCCGCAGGACTGCACCGCGTCGAGTTCCGCGGCAAAGGCCTGCTGATGGCCGTCCTGATCTCGCCGATGATCGTGCCGCTGGTGGTGACCGGCCTGGGCATCTACCTGTTCTTCGCCCCTTACGGTCTGGTCAACAGCTACGGCGGCCTGATCCTGGCCCTGGCCGCGATCGGCGCGCCCTTCGTGGTCACCACCGTGTCGGCGACGCTGCAAGGCTTCGACCCGAATCTGCTGCGCGCCAGCTACAGCCTGGGTGCGGGGCCGCTCCAGACGTTCTTCCGCGTGACGCTGCCCATCATCGCGCCCGGCGTCATCGCGGGCGCCCTGTTCGCCTTCGCAACAGCCTTCGACGAAATCGTGATCACGTTGTTCCTGGCCGGCCCCGAACAGGTCACGCTGCCGCGCCAGATGTTCACTGGCATCCGGGAAAACATCAGCCCGGTGATCGCCGCTGTGGCGACCATCCTGATCCTGTTTTCCACCGCCCTGCTGCTGGCCCTGGAATGGCTGCGCGGGCGCGTCGAGGCCAAGACCGTCCGGCTGGACAGCTGAACGGCCCGGCGGGCGCCCGGGCGGCCCGGGTTGCGGCCCGCTAGAAGCGGGCGCCCGCCCCCACGACGAGGCGCGGATCGCGCGAACCGTCGTCCACGTCGTGCCGGCGGTTGGCCCCCACGACCGCGCCCGACAGCGTCAGATGCTTGCCCAGCGAATAGCCAAGGCCGACGCTGTAATCAAGCTTGTTGCGCAGGCTGGAAGCATCATAGGTCTGGTATCCGGCGCCCAGGGTGAGGTCCAGCCTGTCCATCAGCGGATGGGCGTATTCGGCGCGGTAATACATGTCGTTCTTGTTGACGTCCTCGCGCATCCCGCGATAGACCTTGAGGCCGAGCCGCTGGTATTGCAGGCCCGCGTAGACCTCGCCGGCATTGCGCGAACCCTCGCCGGGATAGAAATAATGGATGTAACCGGCGTCGAGGCCCAGATTCCTGGACAACTGCGCCCGGTAGCCGCCCTTGGCGTCCACCTCCAGGTCGGCGTTGCCGAAGCGTCCCGTCGAATTCCAGTTGCCGACGTAGAAACCGCTGTCGAAGGTGTAATCCACCCCGCCCTGGATGGCCGGCCGCACCGACTCGTTGCGCCCGTCCTGATCGACGCCCCGGTCCTTGTACAGGGACACCGCCCCCAGATTGAAGTCCGCCGACCCGGCGAAGGAAGGCAAGGGGGCGGCCAGCGCCGAAGCCGCCAATGCGGCGGCAAGCAACACGCTCTTATTCATTTGAAGCACATCCTATCGATCAAACAGAAAATTCGATCCGCGCGCGATACGCGCAGGCGATCAGAGCCGCGCCAGGGCCTCCTGGACCGCCGACAGGCGGTCGGCCGGGACGCACGCCCAGCACACGCCCCCGTCCTCCAGGGAGACCAGGCCGTCGGCGGCCGCGGCGAGACCCGACAGGTCGCGGCCGGCAAAGGCACGGCCCAGGCGGTTCAAGGCCTTGGGGTCGGCGAAGGGTTCCGACAGCAGCAGTTCGGCGCCATCGGCGCCGAACAGGCGCTGGCGGAAACGGCCGTCCTCGTCCCGGAACGAGACGATCCTGGCACGGCCGGCGCGCGTGGCGCCGGGCGCGCGGTCCGCGCGCGCAGCGCCCGTGCCAGCGACCGCGCGCAGGCCAACGGCCTCGCGCAGCCGAGCCATCATGGGGGTGGCGATGCGCCTGGCCTTGGCTGCGCCGGCCCGCAGGATGTCCTCGATCCGTTCAGGATGCGCCATCAGTTCCGCATAGCGCTCGCGCATCGGGCCGATCTGATCTTCTATCCGCTCGCACAGCGCCTGCTTGGCCTCTCCCCAGCCCAGGCCGGCCGCCAGGGCGCTGCGGAAATCCGCGGCCTGCGCCGGCGTGGCGAAGGCCTGATACAACGTGAACAGGTGCGACCCTTCGGCATCCTTGGGTTCGCCCGGCAGGCGCGAGTCCGTGACGATCCGCGCCACGGCCGATTTCAACGCCTTCGCACCGCCCTCGAAAAGCGGAATGGTATTGTCGTAGCTCTTGGACATCTTGCGCCCGTCCAGACCGGGCAGCGTGGCGACGGCCTCGTCGATCTGGACTTCCGGCAGCACGAACAGATCCTCGCCCTGGCCGTACAGATGGTTGAACCGCTGGGCGATGTCACGCGCCATTTCCAGGTGCTGTATCTGGTCGCGGCCCACGGGCACCCGATGGGCGTTGAACATCAGGATATCCGCGGCCATCAGCACCGGATAGGAAAACAGCCCCATGGTGACGCCATCGTCGGGTTCCACGCCCTTGGCGGTGTTGGCGTCCACCGAGGCCTTGTAAGCGTGCGCGCGGTTCATCAGGCCTTTGGCCGTGACGCAATTCAGCATCCAGCACAGTTCCGGGATCTCCGGAACGTCCGACTGGCGATAGAAAGTCGTCCGGTCGGTGTCCAGGCCCGCCGCGATCCAGGTCGCGGCGATCTCCAGACGCGAACGGGCGATGCGCGCGGGATCATCGCATTTGATCAGCGCGTGGTAATCGGCCAGGAAGAAGAAAGCGTCCACCCCCGGCTCGGCGCTGGCCTGGATCGCGGGGCGGATGGCGCCGGCGTAGTTGCCCAGATGTGGAGTGCCCGACGTGGTGATGCCGGTCAGGACGCGGATGACGGATGTGCTCATGAGGGTTCCGGAGGGATGAGCCGGGCGGCCGGGGCGTGTCCCTACAGGACCACCGAGGCCCGGCGCGTTTCGGCCAGGTATTCGCGCGATTGCATTTCCATCAGGCGCGACACGGTGCGGGAGAATTCGTTCGACATCGGGCCTTGAGTATATAGCTCATCGGCCGGGCACTGGGCCGACAGGATCAGCTTGACCTTGTGGTCGTACAGCACATCCACCAGCCAGGTGAAACGTCGCGCCTCGGACGCCTGCCGCGGGCTCATGCGCGGCACGTCGGAGACGATCACGGTCTGGAAACGGTCGGCCAGATCCAGGTAGTCGTTCTGCGAGCGTGGCGTGCCGCACAGGGCGTGGAAATCGAACCAGACCACGGTCCCGGCCAGAGCGACCGCCTGGACCTCGCGGTTCTCGATGTTCAGCACGGGCTTCTGTTCGGCGGTGTCTGCCAGACGATCGAAGGCGGAGCGCAGCTCATCGTGGGTCGCGGCCACGATGGGCGTGATGTAGGTGCGCAACTGCGACAGAGTGCGACGCCGGTAATCCACGCCGGCATCGACGTTCAGCACGTCCATCCTTTCCTGGATCAGGGCGATCGCCGGCAGGATGCGGTCGCGGTGCAGGCCATCCGGGTAGAGCGTGGATGGCTCGTAGTTCGAGGTCATCACGAAGGACGTGCCATGCTCGAACAGGCCGAGCAGCAGCCGGTACAGGATCATGGCGTCGGCCACGTCGGAAACGTGGAATTCGTCGAAGCAGATCAGGCGATAGCGCGCGGCGATCTTGCGCGCCACGTGGTCCAGCGGATCGGCCTCGCCGCTGACGACGCGGATCTCCCGGTGGACTCCGCGCATGAACTCGTGGAAATGCAGGCGCACCTTGCGCTTGACGGGCACCGTCAGATAGAACGCATCCATCAGGAAGCTCTTGCCGCGCCCGACACCGCCCCACAGGTAGACCCCGCGCGGCACGGCCGGCCGCAGGAACAGCTTTTTCAGGCCGTTCGAGCGCTGGCGCTTGAACTCGATCCAATCGTCATAGTATCGCTGCAGGCGCTCGACCGCCGCGCGCTGGGCTTCGTCGGCGACGAAGCCCCGCTCGCGCAGGGCCTGCGCGTAATACGCGCTGACATCCATCGGGAGGCTACAGATTCAGCGTGCGCTTGTCGACGGCCAGGGCGGCTTCCTTGACGGCTTCGGAGAGGGTCGGGTGCGCATGGCAGATGCGCGCGATGTCCTCGGCGGCGCCGCGGAATTCCATGATGGTCACGGCTTCGGCAATCAGCTCGGAGGCCATCGGACCGACGATGTGCACCCCCAGGACCTCGTCGGTCTTGGCGTCCGCCAGGATCTTGACGAAACCGGTGGTATCGCCCAGCGCGCGGGCGCGGCCGTTGGCCATGAAGGGGAAGCTGCCGGCCTTGTAGTCGCGGCCCTCGGCCTTCAGCGCCTGTTCGGTCTTGCCGACCCAGGCGACCTCGGGCGAGGTGTAGATGACCCAGGG
>DISE01000001.1 GCA_002421865.1 Castellaniella sp. UBA6218 | reverse complement strand
TGAACTGGAACTTGTAGCCCATGGCACCCAGCTCGCGCTGGAACTTGGCCACCGTGGCGTCATCCAGGTTCTTTTTCCAGTTGAACGAGGGCGAGCAGTTGTAGGCCAGCATCTTTCCCGGGAACTGGCGGTGGATCGCCTCGGCGAACTTGCGCGCATATTCCAGATTGGGGGTGGAGGTCTCGCACCAGATCAGATCGGCGTAAGGCGCGTAGGCCAGGCCACGCGAGATCGCCTGGTCCAGGCCGGCGCGGGTGCGGTAGAAGCCTTCCACGGTCCGCTCGCCGGTGACGAAGGGCGCGTCGTTCTCGTCGATGTTGCTGGTCAGCAGATCCGCGGCCTCGGCATCGGTGCGCGCCACCAGCAAGGTCGGCACGTTCAGCACATCGGCCGCCAGACGGGCCGACACCAGCTTGGCCACGGCCTCGCGGGTGGGCACCAGCACCTTGCCGCCCATGTGGCCGCATTTCTTCACGGAAGCCAGCTGGTCCTCGAAGTGCACACCGGCGGCGCCCGCCTCGATCATGGACTTCATCAGCTCGAAAGCGTTGAGCACGCCGCCGAAACCGGCCTCGGCGTCGGCCACGATCGGGGCGAAATAATCGACATAGCCGGCGTCGCCCGGGTTCTTGCCTTCCATCCACTGGATCTGATCGCAGCGCGTCAGGGTGTTGTTGATGCGCTTGACCACACTGGGCACGGAATTGGCCGGATACAGCGACTGGTCAGGGTACATTTCACCGGCGATGTTGGCATCGCCCGCCACCTGCCAGCCCGACAGGTAGATGGCCTTCAGGCCGGCTTTGACCTGCTGCATGGCCTGGTTACCGGTGAGCGCACCCAGCGCGTTGACGAAATCTTCCGTGTGCAGCAGATCCCACAGCCGCTCGGCGCCGCGACGCGCCAGGGTGTGCTCCACCACCACGGAGCCGCGCAGCCGCACCACTTCGTCGGCGCCATAGCCCCGCTTGATGCCTTGCCACCGGGCGTCCTCGGCCCAGCTGCGTTGAAGATTGCGCACTTCGGTTTCGCGGGAAGTCATGATGGTGCTCCTGAAAAGAAGAAAAAAACCGGTCATCGATGAAAAACAGTCTACGCCGATGATGCACTGCACACATGACTTCTATCTTATATAAGACGGAAAATTTTTATTATTTAAATCAATTACATATAATATATATTCCATGTCATGAAATTAAATTTCTGACAATGAAAATGCGCGGCATGCGGCGCAACATTTGTTTTTCATATCATGGAATGAAAATGTCATCATGTGAAAACTTGCGCCGGGCTCGATGGTCGCGGCGGTAAAATGAGCGCATGAATCCCGATGCCCTTTCCGCCAGCCCGCTGGGACGCGCCACCCCGGGCCCGACGCGCTACGACCCGGCCTTGCTGTTTCCGATCGCCCGCGCCGACACGCGCGCCGGGCTGGATCTGCCCCAGGCGGCCCATGGCGCCGATATCTGGAACGCCTACGAATTGTCCTGGCTGAACGGCAAGGGCAAGCCGGTCGTGGCGATCGGCCGCTTCACCGTCCCCATGGACAGTCCCAGCCTGATCGAATCCAAGTCGCTCAAGCTCTATCTGAACAGCTACAACGAAGAACGCTTCGAATATGCGGACATCGTCCGCCAACGCCTGCATACGGATCTGTCCCGCGCTTGCGGCAAGCCCGTGCACGTGGAGATCCTGTCGGTGCGGCCGGCTTTCGAACTGAGCTGCGCGCCGCTGCGCGGCACCTCCATCGACGATCAGGACCTGGATTTCGAACCCGGCCAGACGCCGTGCCCCGACCGCCTGGTCCTGTCGGAACCCGCGCCGTTCGTGCGCGAGATTCTGGTGTCCGAACTGCTGAAATCCAATTGCCCGGTGACCGGGCAGCCGGACTGGGCCAGCCTGCAGATCCGCTACGCAGGCCCGCGCATCGACCACGCCGGGCTGCTGCGCTACGTCGTGTCGTTGCGCCAGCACCAGGAATTCCACGAACTGTGCGTGGAAAAGATCTACGGGGAAATCATGGCGCGCTGCGCGCCGGAGGAACTGCTGGTCTACGCGCGCTACACCCGGCGCGGCGGGCTGGACATCAACCCCTGGCGGGCAAATTTCCAGCCCACCGACATCGGACAGACGCGGACGCTGCGGCAATAGGACCGCGACGCGGTCACGCGCGGTCGCGGATCTCCGGCCAGGCCTTTTTCAGGTAGTAGCACATCGACCAGACCGTGAGGATGGCCGCGACGATGATCAGGATTTCGCCCACGATGCGGGTGGAGAAGCCTTCCAGGGGCTGCCAGTACAACAGGCAGGGAATGGCGATCATCTGTGCGGCGGTCTTGAATTTGCCCAGCCGGTGCACGGCCACGCTGCTGCTGGCGCCGATCTTCGCCATCCATTCGCGCAGAGCGGAAATGGTCAGTTCACGACCGATGATGACCAGGGCGATCAGCAGATCGACGCGCCCCAGATTCAGCAGGATCAACAGCGCAGCCACCACCATCAGTTTGTCCGCGACGGGGTCGAGAAAAGCGCCGAAGGCCGAGGTCTGGTCCCAACGCCGCGCCAGCCAGCCGTCGAGCCAGTCGGTGACGGCGGCCACGATGAAGGCGATGGCCGCCGCGCAATCGCGCCAGCCCGACGCGGTCCAGGCATCGGGCAGATAGTACAGGCCCACGATCAGGGGGATCATGGCGATGCGCAGCCAGGTCAGGGCGATGGGGATATTGAGCGGCATGATAAACGTAATACTACCCCAAGGAACCGCCCGCCGCCCGCGCATCCGGCCCATCCCGCGTCACGGCGGCACGCAGGGCCCCGAGGGAGGGCGGGACGCGGGCGTCCCTATCTCAGGGCATGGTAGATGCGCTCGGCCAAGGCCTCAGAAATTCCCTCGACGCTGCGCAATTCGTCGATGCTGGCATCCACCACCCCGGTGAAACCGCCGAAGCGCGCCAGCAGATTCTGGCGCCGCTGCTTGCCCACGCCCTCGATATCCTCCAGCCGCGAGACGTTGCGCGCCTTGGCACGCCGGGCACGCATGCCGGTGATGGCGAAACGGTGAGCCTCGTCGCGGATCTGCGCCACCAGCATCAGGGCGGCGGACTCCACCCCGAGCGCCACCGAAGGCCTGCCGTCGACGAAAACCAGGGTTTCCAGGCCGACCTTGCGGTGGTCGCCTTTCTTCACGCCGACGATGCGGCTGACGTCCAGCCCCAGTTCGACGAAGACCTGGCGCGCGATCCCGACCTGGCCCTCGCCGCCGTCGATCAGCACCACATCGGGCATTTCCGCTTCGCCGTCGGCCACCCGCGCGTAGCGCCGCGTCAGCGCCTGACGCATGGCGGCATAGTCGTCGCCCGGCTCGATGCCGGCGATGTTGAAACGCCGATACAACGAGGACTGCATGGCATGATGACGGTACACCACACAGGACGCCTGGGTGGCCTCGCCCGCCGTGTGACTGATGTCGAAACACTCGATGTGCAGAGCGTCGAGCGACTCGTCGTCGGTATCCAGGTCCAGTTCCACGGCCAGCGCCCGCGTGCGCGCCTCGCGCGCGCTGGACTCGGACAGGCGCTGCGCCAGCGCCATGCGGGCGTTGCGCTGCGCCTGTTCCAGCCAGGCGCGGCGCGCGCCCTGGGGCCGGGTCAGCACGCGGATGCGATGGCCATGCTGTTCGGCCAGCAGCGGCGCCAGATCGGGATCGGACAAAGGGTGGGAACACACCAGCACGGGTGGAGCCGGGTTGTCGGCGTAGTGCTGGGCCACGAAGGCGCTCAACACGTCCCCGGCCGACTCGTCCTGCGCCTGGGTGGGGAACAGGGGCTTGTCGCCCAGGTGCCGACCGGCCCGCACCATCGCCAGATTGACGCACACCCGGCCACCCGCCTGTTCCACCACGATGATGTCGACACTGTCGTCGCCCACCTGTTCCATGGTCTGCTGCTGCAGGACTTTGGCCAGCGCACGCATCTGGTCGCGCAGCGCGGCGGCCTGCTCGAAATCCTGTTGTCCGGCGGCGGCGGTCATGCGCCGCTCGATGTCCTCCAACACCTCGCTCGCCCGGCCCTCCAGGAAGCGGATGGCGCGCTCGACGTCGGCCTTGTAGTCCTCCAGCGGGATCAGGTTCACACAGGGCGCCGAGCAACGGCCGATCTGGTGCAGCAGGCACGGGCGCGTGCGGTGGGCGTAGACGCTGTCCTCGCAAGTGCGCAGGCGAAAGACTTTCTGAAGGATCTGGATGGTCTCGCGCACCGCCCAGGAATTGGGATAGGGTCCGAAAAACCGGCCCGGACCGTGAGTGCTCCCCCGGTAGTACACGATGCGCGGGGCCTCGTGCGCGGTGATGTGCAGATAGGGGTAGGACTTGTCGTCCCGGAACAGAATGTTGTAGCGGGGCTTGAGGCGCTTGATCAGGTTGTTTTCCAGGATCAGTGCCTCGGCCTCGGTACGTGTGACCGTGATCTCGGTGCGCACCACGCGCGCCAGCATGTGCTCGATGCGCGGGCCGTGGCCGGACTTCTGGAAATACGAACTGACGCGCCGCTTCAGGTCGCGCGCCTTGCCGACGTACAGAACCTCGCCCTGTTCGTCGATGTGGCGATAGACCCCCGGCAGATGCGGCAGGTCAGACAGAAAGGTTTTCAGATCGAAGGCTTCGGGCACGGAGATATCTCGGATCGGACAGCAGCCCCGTCCAGTCGGGCGCGGGCAGGGACGGCATCAGCCGTCGGATGCGGCGCACGGCCTGGGGATCCAGAGGACGGCCCGCCAGCGCCGCCAGCAGCTCATCGGCCAGGTCGGGGCGATTGCAGACCAGCACCATGTCGCAACCCGCGGCCAGCGCGGCCAGCGCCCGGGCACGGATGTCGCCGGCCACGCTCGCGCCTTCCATGGTGAGGTCGTCCGAGAACACCACGCCGTCGTACTCGAACTGGCCGCGCAGGATGTCGGTGACCCAGCGGCGCGAGAATCCCGCCGGCTCGGGCGCCACCTGGGGATAGATGACGTGGGCCGGCATGACGGCCGGCAACGTCAGGTCGCCCAGCCAGCGGTACGGCGCCGCATCAGCCTCCAGGATCTCGTCCAGCGGCCGCTCGTCCACGGGAATCGCCAGATGGGAATCGGCCGCCACCGCGCCGTGGCCTGGGAAATGCTTGCCGCAGGCCGCCATGCCCGCCTGGGACAGGCCCTGGACCAGCGCGCGGGCCAGCAGGGCCACGGCGGCCGGGTCCTCGTGCAGCGCCCGGTTGCCGATCACCTGGCTGACCCCGTAATCCAGGTCCAGCACGGGCGTGAAGCTGAAATCCACGCCGCAGGCCCGCAATTCGCTGGCCAGCACGAAGCCGGTCTCGGTGGCCGCATGCAGGGCGGCCTGGGGATCGCGGTCGTACCACTGGCCGAATACCCGCATCGCCGGCAGCGGAGTAAAGCCGTCGGTGCGGAAACGCTGCACCCGGCCGCCTTCATGGTCCACGGCGATCAGCAGGGGTTCGTCGCGCACGCTGTGGATCGCGTCGCACAAGGCGGCGAGCTGAGCCCGATCGGCGAAATTGCGCGCGAACAGGATCACGCCCCCGACCTGAGGGTGTCGCAAACGGGCGCGCTCGGCGTCCGTCAGCTCGAGTCCGGCCACATCGACCATGACGGGTCCCGGGGGCATGGCGGCGCGGCCGCCCGAATGCGTGTTCTGCGGCAAGGTCATGCGATGTCTTCCTTGGAGTGCGGCCCGGACGGCAGCGCCTCGATCACGACGAAGGCCGCCACCATATCGGTCTCGTCGGTCATGGACACGTGCGCCTGGCCGAAACGGGCCGCGTACCAGTCGGCCAGGGGGCCGGACAGGCGGATTTCGGGGGCTCCGCCGGGACGGTTCAGGATCTGCGCCCGCGACCAGGTCATGGGCATGTGGATGCCCAGCCCGATGGCCTTGGAAAAGGCCTCCTTGGCCGCAAAACGGGTCGCCAGATAGAGGATGCCCCGACGCGGATCGCGCGCCTGGCGGCGCTGGTGCACGAGCCGTTCTTCAGGCCCCAGGATGCGGCGCACGAAACGGTCGCCATGGCGCGCGTGGATGCGCTCGATGCGCTCGACCCGCAGCAGATCGGTGCCGATACCGGCGATGGCTCCAGTGGACACGAAGGACTCCGAAGAAACAGCGAGGGCGAAGCGCGCCCGGGGCCGCGCCCGACGGCCCGGCGCGGGTCACAAGCGGATGAAATGTTCCCGGTAGTGCTTGAGCTCGTCGATCGATTCCTGGATGTCGGCCAGGGCCTCGTGCTTGCTGGCCTTGACGAAGCTGCGATAGACCTCGGGCTTCCAGCGCAGGGACAGTTCTTTCAACGTGCTGACATCCAGATTGCGGTAATGGAAGTAGGCTTCCAGCCGGGGCATGTATTTCACCATGAAGCGGCGGTCCTGGCCGATGGTGTTGCCGCACATCGGCGACTTGCCGGCCGGCACCAGCGGCGCCAGAAACGCCAGCAGGACGTCCTCGGCCGCGGACTCGGTCAGGGTCGAGGCCTTGACCTTGTCGATCAGGCCGCTCTTGCCGTGGGTGGACTGGTTCCATTTGTCCATGCCGTCGAGCACGGCGTCGTCCTGGTGGATCACCAGGACCGGAGCCTGCGCCACCGGCGTCAGGTCGGGTTCGGTCACGACCATGGCGATTTCCAGGATGCGCTCTTTTTCGGGGTCCAGGCCCGACATTTCCATGTCCAGCCAGATCAGGCGCTGATCGTTTGCGGCCATATCCTATAATCCTTTGCTTGCAAAGCACCGATTTTCGCACATTGGCCGGACGGACATGCTGACCTTTCTGTTTCTCGCCTGCCTGCTGGGCGACCTGCTCCTGCGCTACTGGCTGGCGCGCCGCCAGATCCGCCATGTGCTCGCCCACCGCGACGCTGTCCCCGCGGCATTCGCCGACCGGGTCGGCCTGCACAGCCACCAGCGCGCCGCCGACTACACCGTGGCCCGCAGCCAGCTGTCCATGGTCGAGCGCATCGTCGAGGCCGCCGTGCTGCTGGGCCTGACCCTGCTGGGCGGCCTTCAGGCCCTGGACCTCGCCCTGGGCCGCCTCATCGAATCCGAACTCTGGCGCCAGATGGCTCTGGTGGGCGCCGTGCTGGCCCTCCTGGGGACCGTCGGGCTGGTCTTCTCCGCCTGGCGCACCTTCCGCCTGGAAGCGCGTTTCGGCTTCAACCGCATGACGCCACGCCTTTTTGTCACCGACGCCCTCAAGATGCTGGCCGTCACCCTGGCGCTGGGCACCCCGCTGCTGGCCGCCATCCTGTGGATCATGCGCTCGGCCGGCACCGACTGGGCCTGGTGGGCCTGGGGCGTCTGGGTAGGCTTCAATCTGCTGGTCCTATGGCTGTACCCCAGCTTCATCGCCCCGCTGTTCAACCGCTTCACGCCTCTGGACGACCCCGATCTCGGCCAGCGCATCCATGCCCTGGCCAAACGCTGCCATTTCAGCCTGTCGGGCCTGTTCGTCATGGACGGATCACGGCGCTCCGCCCACGGCAACGCCTATTTCACCGGTTTCGGCCGCCATCGCCGCATCGTGTTCTTCGACACCCTGCTGGCTCGTCTGAACGCCGAGGAGGTCGAAGCCGTCCTGGCCCACGAACTGGGCCACTTCGCCCACCGCCACATCCTGCGGCGCATCGTCATCAGTTTCGTGACGGCCGGCGTGCTGCTGCACCTGCTGGCCTGGCTGTCCACCCAGCTCTGGTTCTACACCGGCCTGGGCGTCATCCCGCAACTGGGCCGTCCCAACGACGGGCTGGCCCTGGTGCTGTTCATGCTGGCCCTGCCGGTGCTGACATTCTGGTCCACGCCCATCGCCAGCCTGCTGTCGCGGCGCGACGAGTTCCAGGCCGACCGCTACGCGATACGACAGTGCGGCGCGGCGCCCCTGGCCAGCGCGCTGGTCAAGCTCTACGACGACAACGCCGCCACGCTGACGCCGGACCCGGTCCATTCCGCCTGGTACGACAGTCACCCGCCGGCTCCCGTGCGGATTGCGCACCTGCGCGATGGCTGAACCCGCCGCGCTGGAGGGCCGCGTCGTCGCCTCCCATGGACGCCACTACGACGTCGAGATCGACGGCGGCGACAGGCGCCAATGCTACACGCGGGGCAAGAAATCCGGGCCGGCCGTGGGCGACCGGGTGCGCGTGCGGCCCGAGGGCCGCCAGGAAGGCGTCATTCTGGACATCCTGCCGCGCCGCAACCTGTTCTACCGTTCCGACGCCCAGCGCAGCAAACAGTTCGCCGCCAACATCGACCAGTTGCTGCTGGTGCTCGCGCCGGAACCCGAATTTTCCGACGACCTGACCGGGCGCGCCCTGGTGGCGGCCGCCAGCGCCGGGGTGCCGGTCCTCATCGTGCTGAACAAGGCCGACCTGCCCGGCGCCGGTGCCGCACGCGCGAGGCTGGCGACCGTGGAATCCCTGGGCACGCCCGTCATCACGCTCAGCGCCCTGGACACGGACCAGGTCCGCACCCGGCTGAGTCCCCTGCTGCGCGACCGTCTCACGCTGCTGCTGGGCCAGAGCGGCATGGGCAAGTCCACGCTCCTCAACGCGCTGGTGCCAGGCGCGCTGGCGGCGACCCAGGCGCATTCCGAGGCGCTGGGCACCGGTCGCCACACGACCACCCGCACGCAGCTCTACCCGCTGCAAGACGGCGGCGGCCTGATCGATTCACCCGGCTTCCAGGCCTTCGGCCTGCAGCATCTGAGCGCCCACGACATCGAACAGGGTTTTCCGGAATTCGCCGCCCCGATCGAGGCATGCCGCTTCTACAACTGCACGCACCGGCATGAACCGGGCTGCGGCGTGCTGGCGGCCGTCGAGCATGGCGACATCCGCGCCGAACGCCATGCCCTGTACATGCGCATCCTGGCGGAAAACGAAGCGGCCCGGCGGTACTAGGGTCTGTTCACGCGAATCGCGCGGCCACCGCCCCCTGTCTTCTTTCCCAGCCCTGGCCCAATGGTCCGGATTGTCACAAAATGAGGACATCGATCGTCTGGATGCCGATATGCACGATACGACCCTCGCTTTCAATCACCACCGTCCCCGCCTGCAGCGCATCGCCTACCGCATGCTCGGCTCCTGGGCCGAGGCCGAAGACGTCGTTCAGGACGCCTGGCTCAAATGGCACGCGGCCGACCGGAGCGCTCTGGCCAACGTCGAGGCCTGGCTGGTCTCGGTCACGACCCGGCTGTCCATCGACCGGCTCCGGGCGGCCAGGACCCGGCGCGAACACTACGTCGGCGCCTGGCTCCCGGAGCCGGATCTGACGGACCTGGCCGATCCCGCACCATCGCCCGAACAGGCGCTGGAACGCTCGCACGACGTCTCCTATGCCCTGCTGGCGGTGCTGGAACGGCTCTCGCCCGAGGCGCGCGCGGCCTTTCTGCTGAGGGACGTGTTCGACGAAGGCTACGACGAGATCGCCCGGGTGCTGGAGCGGACCGAGGCCGCCTGCCGCCAGCTGGTGCACCGCGCCCGGGCCCGGCTGAAGGACGAACGCAAACCGGCGCCCGTGGATCCCGAAGCGCAACGAAGCCTGCTCCAGGCCTTCGCCCAGGCCGCCTCGACGGGCGACTTCACGGCGCTCAAGTCGGTGCTGGCGGCCGACGCCCAACTGGTCGGCGACGGCGGCGGCAAGGTCGCCAGCTTCGGCGTGCCGCTGTTGGGCGGGCAGCGCATCGCGCAGCTCTACCTGGCGACCTGCCTGCGCTTCCGTGGCCGGGTGCGCTGCGAGATCGCCCTCGCCGAAGGCCAATGGCGACTGCTGCGCTTCATCGACGACAAACTGGAATCGGCGCAGTACCTGGAAACGGACGGCACGCGCATCACCCGCATCCACGCGCAGCGCAATCCCGACAAGCTCGAGCGGCTGGCTCAGGTCCTGGGCCGCGAACTGAGCGTGCAGCCCTGACCCGCCAGCCGGTGCCGAGGCGCCGGGATGGAAAATTTTTAGCCGCCGGGCCGTCTCAAGGCAAAAAACGCCCCCTCGTTGACCGATACCGTCACAAGACGGCATCGCCGTTCGTCTTGAGTGTGAACCCTTCAACTTCCCACTCGAGGTGATTCCATGTCGCACCCCCGCCTGAACTGGACGGACATCGCGCCCAAGACCTACAAGGCCATGGCCGGCGTCAACGCCACCCTCTCCAACTCCACCCTGGGGCCGATCCTGACGGATCTGGTCCAGACCCGCGTCTCGCAGATCAACGGCTGCGCCTTCTGCCTGGACATGCACGCGCGCGACCTGCGCAAGCACGGCGAGACCTGGCAACGCATCAACAGCCTCTCGACCTGGCGCGAAACCGGACTGTACAGCGCCCGCGAACGGGCGGCGCTGAACTGGGCCGAGACCATGACCCGCCTGGCCGACCGGCACAGCGACCGTGACGCCGACTTCGCAGCGCTCCAGGCCGAGTTCGACGAACAGGAAATCGTGGAGTTGTGCTGGGGGATCGCCGCGATCAATGCCTGGAACCGGATGGCCATCGGCATGAGTGCGCCCATCCCCGCGCAAGCGATCGACTGAACGAGGTCCTCTCTCTTCGATGTCCGGCAGGGCGCGCGCCCTCCCCGTTTATTCCCATGCAAGGAACCCTGATGAACATCGTCATTATCGGCGGCACCGGCCTCATCGGCCGCAAGCTCTCGGCATGCCTGGAGCAGGCGGGCCACGCCGTGCTGGCCGCCGCGCCCTCTTCAGGCGTGAACTCGGTGACCGGCGAAGGCCTGGACCGGGCGCTGGCAGGCGCCGAGATCCTGATCGACGTCACCAATGCCCCCTCCTTCGAGGAAGGCGCCGTAATGGCGTTCTTCCGCACCTCCACCGGCAACCTGCTGCGCGCCGGCCGGGCCGCCGGCATCCGCCACTACGTCGCACTGTCCGTGGTCGGTTCCGAACGCCTGCCCGGCAGCGGCTACTTCCGCGCCAAGATCGCCCAGGAAGCCCTGATCACCGACGGCGGGCTCCCCTACACGATCGTCCGGGCGACGCAGTTCTTCGAATTCCTGGACGCCATCGCCCAATCCTTCACGCGGAACGGCGCCATCCGCGCGCCCGCCGCCCTGCTGCAGCCGATGGCTGCGGACGACGTCGCCGCGGCGCTCGCCCGGGTCGCCGCGGAGCCGCCTCTGAACGGCATGCGCGAAGTCGCCGGCCCCGCGCCTTTCCGCCTGACGGACCTGCTGCGCAAGACGCGCCCGGCACAGGAAGCGACAGAGATCATCCAGGACGACGACGCACCGTATTTCGGCGACCGGATCGACGACACGACCCTGATGCCCGGCGCGCAGGCCAGGCTCGGGACCCTGTCCCTGGAAACCTGGCTGTCGATCCAGGCCGCGCCGGTCGGCTGATGGAGGGCACCATGCGGACAACCATGCCACGGATCGCACTCATCACCGGCGGAGGCGCCGGCATCGGCCTGGCGGCGGCCAAAGCCTTCGCCGCCGCCGGCACCCGGGCGATCATCACCGGCAGAAACGAGGCGCGTCTCGCAACCGCTGCCCGGCAGACGCCGGGCATCGACTACATCGTCGCGGACGCGGCCAGCGAAGCGGACGCGGAACGCACCATCGCCACCACCATCCAGCGCTGGGGGCGGCTTGACGTCCTGGTCAACAACGCCGGCGCTGGCGCCATCCTGCCGCTGGCGCAGGCCGGCGCCGACCGGATTGCCGCGATCTTCGCCACCAACGTCATCGGCCCCTCGCTGCTGACGCGCGCCGCCCTGCCCCACCTCAAAGCGGCCGCGGGCGCCATCGTCAATGTGTCCAGCACTTTCGGCCGCAAGGCCGCCGCCGGGCTCTCGCATTACGCCGCCAGCAAGGCGGCTCTGGAACACATGACGCGCTGCTGGGCGCTGGAATTCGCGGCGGACGGCATCCGCGTCAACGCGGTCGCTGCCGGACCGACCGAGACCCGCTTCCTGGAAGACCGGATGCAGCTGAACCCCGAACAGATCGAAGCGGTAAAGGCCGACGAGCGCGCCAGGATCCCCATGGGAAGGCGTGGCGAGCCCGAGGACATCGCGTCCTGGATCGTGTCGCTGGCTTCACCCGGGTCCGTCTGGATCACCGGCCAGATCCTGTGCGTCGACGGCGGCCTCGCCATCACCTGAAGCCCACCTGACCATCACCGAGGAACGACCATGCCCCATCCGAAGATTTTCGCGGCGCTGCTTTGCCTGGCCTGCGGCGCATCCGCGGCCGAGCCGCCACCCGCGCCCCCGCCAGGCCCGATCGTCACCCAGGTCATGAAGCAGGATCTGCCCGACATGCCGGGCAAGGAGGCCCTGATGCTGCTGGTGGAATATCCGCCCGGCGGGGTCGACCCCATCCACCGGCACGACGCCCACGGCCTGATTTACGTCCTGGAAGGGGAAATCGTGATGGGCGTGCGCGGTGGTCCCGAGACTGTCCTGCGTCCCGGTCAGGCGTTTCATGAAGGCCCGGACGATATCCATACTGTCGGCCGCAACGCCAGCGCCACCCGGCCCGCCAGGTTCCTGGCGGTGCTGATCAAGCGCGAGAACGCCCCTCCCGTGCTGCCGGCCCGCTAAGGGGCCGCGCCCGGCGTCCTGATGCCCCGCGCGGCCGCCAGGAAGTGATAGAAGTTGCGGATCAGGATCGCCGTGGCGCCCCAGATGAAATGGGACTGCCAGCGGATGGCGAAATAACAGCGCCCATGGCCCAGCGAAGTCTCCATGCGATGCAGCACGTGCAGACCGGGATCCATCAGGACCGCCAGGGGCACCTCGAAGACCTCGGCGACCTCGGCCTCGTCGGGCCGGAGGCAAAAGCCGGGCAGCAGTTCGCCGACGACGGGCGTCATCAGGAATTGCGTCGTGGTCAGCAGCGTCGGCTGCATGCCGATGACCTGGACAAAGCGCTGTTCGACGCCGATCTCTTCGTGGGTCTCGCGGATGGCGGCCGCCACCGGCCCGCTGTCGGTGGATTCGATGCGCCCGCCAGGAAAGCTGATCTGGCCGGCATGATGATGCAGATGGTCGGCACGGCGCGTGAACAGCACGTTCAAGCCGGTTTCGCGCTGGACCAGCGGCATGAGGACCGCGGCCTGGCGCGCCCGTGCATAGGAATCGCCGCCTGGCACGAAGGCCTGGGCGAACAGGGGCTCGACCTGCCAGTCGACCGGTTGCCGGAAAGCCTCGCGGATGGCGTCCAGACGCAGGCATTCCGGCGGCAGGAGCGGCAGGGGCGCGCTGGGCAGGACAGGCTGGATCTGGGGATCAAAACCCGCGATACGACTCCTGTCCGGGGACGGCATCCGATTCGACATGAAATCCCGAGGACCAAAAAACAAGGGCACCCGAACGGGTGCCCTTGGATCAATCCGCGATGCCGTGATCAGACGGCCTTGCGAACCAGTTTTTCCTTGATGCGAGCGGCCTTGCCCGTCAGGTTGCGCAGATAATACAGTTTAGCACGGCGGACGTCGCCGCGACGCTTGACCTCGATCGAGGCGATCTGCGGCGAATACAGCTGGAAAGTCCGTTCCACGGCTTCGCCCGACGAGATCTTGCGCACGGTGAAGGCGGAGTTCAGGCCGCGATTGCGACGGGCAATGACCACGCCTTCATAGGCCTGGGCACGCTTGCGCGAACCTTCGACCACATTGACACTCACGATGACCGTGTCGCCAGGGGCGAATTCGGGGATGGTGCGGCCTTCGGTCAGGCGCGCGATTTCTTCTTTTTCGAGGGTTTCGATCAGGTTCAAGATGGGCTCCAGGGCATCATGGGCACCGGGCGTGGAGGTATTGGTAATACCGGGCCAGAGGATGCAAACCAAAGATTATATCAGAACCCCGCCATCGCACCCAGCCACATCATGCCGGGAATCATGGCGGCCCAGGTCAGGACCATGAGGACGTCGCCCGCCAGAGCCGACAGGCGGCGCCAGCCGATCCCCAGGCCCGTGCGGGGCCGATGCGCCGCGATCGCCGCCTGAGCGCCCGGTGCCGCCCGCCCCCGCCGGGCGCCGCGTCCGGCGGGGCGGCCGCCCCACGACCCGCCCGACACCCAGGGCCCTTGAAGCACGCCCGAGGCGGCCGCGCGTGCGGCCGGGTTGCGACGTCCTCCGTCGCGCCCGGCGGCGTTCGCGCCGGCCCAAGCCCACGCTCCGTTCCAAGTCATCGATCCAGCCATGTCGTATCTCCCAGGTGCGCCCGGCTCGAAGGCCGCCGGGACTGTTGTTTTATCCAGTATTCATGAATACTGTACAAAGAAACAGTGTCTGACGCAAGCCCCCGGATCGTGATCCAGCCAGCCTGCCCCCGGCGAAGGCATCGCACGCATCGCCACAAACGGCTTAAAGTACATTTTTCACCGGAGCCGCCCCATGCCGCGCACTTTCCTGGACCACATCGCCATCACCGCCTTCTCACTGGAAGCCGGCGCCGCGCTCGTCGCCGACACGCTTGGCGTCGAGACGCAGAGCGGCGGCGAACATCCGCGCATGGCGACCCACAACCGGCTGCTGCGCCTGGGCGAGGCCATGTACCTGGAGGTGATCGCCCCCAACCCGGCGGCCCGGGCGCCAGGCCGGCCGCGCTGGTTCGGACTCGACACGCTCGCCCCCCATGCGCTCCCAGCCCTCTCCACATGGGTCGTGCGCAGCACGGATATCCAGGCCTCGGCCGCGGCCGCTTCGGAACCACTGGGAGATATCGAACCCATGCGCCGGAGCGCGCTCGACTGGCTCATCACCATTCCGGCCGATGGATCCGTACCCCTGGAAGGCGCCGCCCCCGCACTCATCCAATGGCATGCCGACACGCATCCGGCCGCACGGATGGAGGACAAGGGATGCGCCCTCGTCCTGCTCGAGATTTTTCACCCGGATCCGGAACGGGTTGCCCGCCTTTTGTCATCGCTGGAACTGGAAGCCCCGGTCGCTGTGCGTCAGGCCGGATCCGGTGATCCGGCGCGTCTGACTGCGCACATCGACACACCGCATGGGCGCCGCACCCTGTAAGCCCGGAATCAATCCGCCAGTGAAGCCGCCAGCCTGCGCAGGAAAGCCTCGCAGGCATCCAGTTGCGCGGTTTCGATGAATTCGTCGGCCCGATGCGCCTGCTCGATATGGCCAGGGCCGCAGATCACCGCGGGGATGCCGGCGTTCTGGAATTGCCCGCCTTCGGTGCCGTAACTCACCTTGGTCGTCCCCCGGTCGCCGGTCAAGGCGCGCGCCAGCCGGGTGACGGCATCGCGCTCGGAAGACTCCAGCGAGGGGACAGCCGCCGGCATGGCTTCGATTTCGATGCGCGCCGCGCCATGATCCCGCCGCATCCTGGGCAAAAGATCATCCTGGATGTACGCCTCGATCCTGCCCTGGATGTCATCCGGCGACATGCCGGGCAGGTTGCGGAATTCATAACTGAATTCGCAGGCGTCCGGGATGGTGTTCACCGCAATCCCACCGGCGATCAGATTGGTGCCCATCGTGGTGAACGGCACATCGAAGCAATCGTCATAGGGTCCATGGGACCGGAATTCGTCCGCCAGATCCCTTACCCGGCAGATCAGGCGGGCGGCATATTCGATGGCGTTGCAGCCGCGAGGCGTCAGTGAAGAATGCGCCGCCTTGCCATGCACCCGGCAGCGGTACAAATTCATGCCCTTGTGCGCCACCACCACCCGCATCCCGGTCGGCTCGCCCACCACGCAGCCCTCGGCGCGCAGGCCTCGCCGCTTGAGCGCCTCCAGCATGACGGGGGCGCCCAGGCAGCCGACCTCCTCATCGTACGAAAAGGCCAGATGCAGGGGTTTGGCGCGCCTCAGGGCCAGGAACTCGGGCACGAGGGCCAGCGCGACCGCGATATAGCCCTTCATGTCCGCCGTGCCCCGGCCGTACAGCCGGCCGTCCTTTTCAGTGAGTGAGAACGGATCCGAGCTCCAGTCCTGTCCATCCACCGGTACGACATCGGTGTGCCCGGACAGGATGATCCCGCCCTGCACGGCGCCATCATGAGCGGGAAGTGTGGCGAAAAGATTGGCCTTTCCGCCTTCCGGCGCATAGCTCAGTTCGGACACGATGCCCTGCGCGGCCAACGCGTCGCGGATCGCCTCGATCATTCCGAGGTTGGAATTGCGGCTGGTCGTGTCGAAGGCCACCAGCCGCCGCAGCCATTCCCTTGCGTCGATGTGTTCCATGGATGGTATGGTACCCCCCACGCCGGCGCCCGGGATCCGATTCGTCGGGATCAGCGATCCGGCTGCGGCGTGGTGCGCAGGTAGGGGCGGATCTCGGTGTAGCCCTTGGGGAATTTTTCCTTCAGTACGGCCGGATCCTTGAGCGACGGAACGATGATGACGTCCTCGCCCTGTTTCCAGTTCACCGGGGTGGCGACACTGTAATTGTCGGTCAGTTGCAGAGAGTCCAGGGCGCGCAGGATCTCGTCGAAGTTGCGCCCCGTACTGGCGGGATAGGTCAGGATCAGGCGGATCTTCTTGTTCGGGTCGATGACGAACACCGAGCGCACCGTGGCGGTGGTGCTGGCGTTCGGATGGATCATGTCATAGAGGGTCGCGACCTTGCGGTCTTCGTCCGCCAGGATCGGATACTGGACGTTGGTCTTCTGGGTGTCATTGATGTCCTTGATCCAGTCCAGGTGGGACTGCTTGCCGTCGACCGATACGGCGATCACCTTGGCGCCGCGCTTGGCGAATTCGCCCGACAAGATCGCGGTGTAACCCAGCTCGGTGGTGCAGACCGGCGTGAAATCGGCCGGATGGGAGAACAGGACACCCCAGCTGTCGCCCAGAAACTCGTAGAACTTGATTTTCCCCAGGGAGGATTCCTGTTCGAAATCGGGGGCGGTGTCGCCCAGACGCAGAGTGGCCATCGATAGCTCCTGATCAAGTGACCGCCGCCCGGACGATCCGGGCGACGCTTTAGACACCAAAGATTCTTGCAGAATATAAACCGCTATTGAAATACCTGATAGTTATGTCTATATCTGCGCCTGACGCACATAGCGGTCGGCCAGACCGCCGTCCCGGATGGCGGACTCCAGCGCCAATGCGCGCGGCAGCACGTGGGCGGCATATTGCACGGCTGTGGCGATCTTGTTCGGATGGAAGGCATCGGTCGAACCCGCATCGATGGAGGCGGCGGCCGCCAGGGCCGAACGACCCAGCTGCCAGCCCGCGTGCGCCGTCCCCGCCAGCATCAGGCACGGCACACTGCCCGTGAAGACGCCCCGGATGTCATCGCGGATGTGCTCCAGCACGAAAGCCAGCGTCGATTCGTAGGCGCCGGCCGCCGTCTCCAGGCGCTCGCCGATCATCCTCAGGGCTTCGGCATGCACACCGCCGGCCGCACGCAGGGCCGCCGCCGTGTCGCGCATCCCGGCGATCTGTTCGCGCGCTACGGCTCCGCCGTCGCGCGCGAGCTTGCGACCGATGAAGTCATTGGCCTGGATGGCCGTGGTGCCTTCGTAGATGGGCAGGATGCGGGCGTCGCGGTAGTACTGGGCGGCGCCGGTCTCTTCGATGAAGCCCATGCCGCCATGCACCTGCACGCCCAGGGAAGCGACTTCGACGGAGGATTCGGTGGAAAAGGCCTTGACGATGGGCACGAAGTATTCGTAAGCGGCCTTGCAGCGGGCGCGTTCCGCCTCGTCCGCAAGATGGGCCGCCTTGTCCCGATAGCCGGCCGCCACATAGGCCACCGCGCGCGCGCCTTCGGTCAGGCCGCGCATGATCCCCAGCATGCGCGCCACGTCGGGGTGGCGGACGATGGGCACCGGCCCCGGAGAGCCTTCCAGTGCATTGCCCTGGATGCGCTCGGCCGCATAGGCCGCCGCGTGCTGCAGCGCGCGTTCGGACACCGCCACGCCCTGCAGGCCGACCGCATAGCGCGCCGCGTTCATCATGATGAACATGTATTCCAGGCCACGATTTTCCTCGCCGATCAGGTAGCCGACCGCGCCGCCCTCGCCCGCCTCGCCCTGGCCCGAGCCATACAGCAGCACTGCGGTCGGGCTGCCGTGGATGCCGAGCTTGTGCTCGAGAGACGCGCACACCACATCATTGCGGGCGCCCAGGCCACCGTCGTCCTCGACCAGGAACTTGGGCACGATGAACAAGGAGATGCCCTTGACGCCCTTGGGCGCGTCCGGCGTGCGCGCCAGCACCAGGTGGATGATATTTTCCGCCATGTCGTGATCCCCATACGTGATGAAGATCTTCTGGCCGGTGATGCGGTAGCTGCCGTCACCCTGACGCACGGCCCGGGACTTGAGCAACGCCAGATCGGAGCCTGCCTGGGGCTCGGTCAGGTTCATGGTTCCGGTCCAGCGGCCTTCCAGCAGAGGCGGAATGAAACGGGCTTTCTGTTCGTCCGAGCCCACCATGGACAAGGCCTCGATCACCCCGTCGGTCAGCAGCGGACACAGGGAAAAGGCCAGATTGCCGGCATTGATGCTTTCCGTGACGGGCGCGGCGACCAGCTTGGGCAGGCCCTGGCCACCGAGCTCGGCCTCATGCGGCAGGCCCTGCCAGCCACCCTGCGCGAAGGCCTGGAAAGCCGCTTTGAAACCGGGCGTGGTGCGCACGCCCTCCTCGCTCCAGCGGGCCGGCTCGGTGTCGCCCGCGCGGTTCAGCGGCGCGATTTCCTGTTCGACGAAGCGCGCGTTTTCCTCGAGCACGGCATCGACGAGGTCCTCGGAGACTTCCTCGAAACCCGGCAACGCCAGCACGCCCTTCAGGTCGGCCAGTTCGCGCAGAATGAAACGGATATCCTGGGTAGGAACCTGGTATGTCATCGCAATTCCCGTGATGCGCGGAGGAACGGCCCCCGCATGAAACGGCGCGGGTCCTAAAAAGGCCCCCACGCCGCGCCTTCAGCTTGCTGCCCCCCGAGGGGGCGTTTTTTGCCTTGGGGCGGCCCGGCGGCCAAAAGGCCCCCACGCCGCGCCTTCAGCTTGCTGCCCCCGAGGGGGCGTTTTTTGCCTTGGGTCAGCTCGGATTCAGAGCGCCTGGACGAGTTCGGGCACGGCCTGGAACAGGTCGGCCACCAGGCCGTAATCGGCCACCCCGAAGATCGGCGCCTCGGCGTCCTTGTTGATCGCCACGATCACCTTNNTCATCCCCGCCAGGTGCTGGATCGCCCCGGAGATCCCCACCGCCACATACAGCTGCGGCGCCACGATCTTGCCCGTCTGACCCACCTGCCAGTCGTTGGGCGCGTAGCCCGCGTCCACCGCCGCGCGCGAAGCACCCAGCGCCGCGCCCAGCTTGTCGGCCAGCGGATCCAGAATCTTGAAGTTCTCCGCGCTGCCCAGCCCCCGGCCGCCCGACACCACCACCGACGCAGCCGTCAGATCCGGGCGGTCGCTCTTGGCCAGCTCCCGGCCCACGAACCGCGACTTGCCCGCATCGGCCACCGCCTCGATCGACTCGATCGCCGCCGAACCGCCCGTGGCCGCCGCCGGATCGAAGGCCGTCGTGCGCACCGTGATCACCTTGGTCGCGTCGGCCGACTGCACCGTCGCCAGCGCGTTGCCCGCGTAGATCGGGCGCACGAACGTGTCGGCCGACTCCACCGCGACAATGTCCGAGATCTGCGCCACATCCAGCCGGGCCGCCACCCGAGGAGCGACGTTCTTGCCCGACGCCGTGGCGGCAAACAGAATGTGGCTGTGGCCGCCAGCCACCGCCAGCACCTGCGCGGCCAGGTTCTCGGCCAGCCCCTCGCCCAGCGACGGGCCATCGGCCAGCAGCACCTTGCTCACAGAGGCGATCTGGGCCGCCTCTTCGGCCACGGCGCGCGCCCCGCTGCCCGCCACCAGCACGTGCACTTCGCCACCGATCGCCACCGCCGCGGCCACCGCGTTGCGGGTCGCCG
>DISE01000051.1 GCA_002421865.1 Castellaniella sp. UBA6218 | reverse complement strand
GCATGCCCCATACACGAATATTCAGGAGCTAGCATGGCGGAAATCACCGCAAGAATGGTCAAGGAACTGCGCGAGAAGACCGACGCGCCCATGATGGAATGCAAAAAGGCCTTGACCGAGGCCGAGGGCGATCTGGCGCGCGCCGAAGAACTGTTGCGCGTCAAGCTGGGCAGCAAGGCCTCCAAGGCCGCCAGCCGCATCACGGCCGAAGGCCTGATCGGCCTGCACATCGCCGCCGACGGCAAGACCGGCGCGCTGGTCGAAGTCAACTGCGAAACCGACTTCGTCGCCAAGAACGATGACTTCATCGCCTTCGTCAACGACCTGGCCCGCATCGCCGCCGAGCGCAATCCCGCCGACCTGGACGCGCTGAACGCCTGCGCCATGGGAGAGGGCACCGTCGAATCCGTGCGCGCCAATCTGGTGGGCAAGATCGGTGAAAACATGTCGGTGCGTCGTTTCCAGCGTTTCGACACCGTGGACGGCCTGAACAGCTACGTGCATGGCGGCCGCATCGGCGTGCTGGTCGACTTCGCCGGTTCCGAGGAAGTCGGCAAGGATCTGGCCATGCACATTGCCGCGACCAAGCCGCGCGCCCTGAACGCGGACGGCGTGGATCCCGCGCTGATCGCCGCCGAACGCTCCGTGGCCGAACAGAAGGCCGCCGAATCCGGCAAGCCGGCTGAAATCGTCGCCAAGATGGTCGAGGGTTCCGTGCAGAAGTTCCTGAAGGAAGTCACGTTGCTGTCGCAGCCCTTCGTCAAGAACGACAAGCAGACGGTCGAGCAGATGCTCAAGGAAAAATCGGCCCGCATCAACCGCTACGCGCTGTTCGTGGTGGGAGAAGGGATCGAGAAGAAGTCCGAAGACTTCGCCGCGGAAGTCGCCGCGGCTGCCAGCGGTTCCTGATCCCTGCTGATTTCGGGTACGATGGCATCGCGCCCGAGCCCGCCACGCGGCGTTGCGAATCCTCGCGGTAGCTAGGCTATCGCTGCGGATCGCGCCTTGCCTGGCAGGCCCGGTCCAGCGCGTACCCAAAGCCGGGGGCTGTGCTCCCGGCTTCATGCCGCTCTATGCTTCGAACATTACTCCTTCCAGGAATCTTGCATGTCAACCCCTGCCTACAAGCGCGTTCTCCTGAAACTCTCGGGTGAGGCTCTGATGGGCGGCGATGCCTTCGGCATCAACCGCGCGACCATACTCCGCATGACCGAGGAAATCCACGGCGTCGTGTCCCTCGGGGTGCAACTGGCCGTGGTGATCGGCGGGGGCAACATCTTTCGCGGCGTGGCGCCGGGAGCCCAGGGCATGGATCGCGCCACGGCCGATTACATGGGGATGCTGGCCACCGTCATGAACGGCCTGGCGTTGCAGGACGCCCTGAAGAACCACGGCGTCGATGCGCGGGTTCAATCGGCGCTGAACATCGACCAGGTGGTCGAGCGCTATATCCGTCCCAAGGCCCTGCGCTACCTGGAAGAGGGCAAGGTCGTCGTTTTCGCCGCCGGCACGGGCAATCCTTTCTTCACCACCGACACGGCCGCCGCGTTGCGCGGTGCCGAGATCGGCGCCGAAGTGGTGCTCAAGGCCACCAAGGTCGACGGTATCTACAGCGCCGACCCCAACAAGGACCCGAACGCCACGCGCTACTCGCGCATCAGCTTCGACGAAGCCATCGTGCGCCGCCTCGAAGTCATGGACGCCACGGCCTTCGCGCTGTGTCGCGACCAGAAGCTGCCGATCAAGGTCTTTTCGATCAACAAACCGGGAGCCCTCCGGCGCGTCATCTGCGGCGAGGACGAAGGCACCCTGGTTCAGGTATAGGAATCTTCATGAGCCTTTCCGACATTCGCCGCTCGGCCGACGAGCGCATGGGCAAATCCATCGAAGCCCTGAAAGCCAGCCTGGCCAAGATCCGCACGGGTCGCGCCCATGCCGGGATCCTGGACCACGTGCACGTCGAGTATTACGGTTCTCCCGTGCCGGTGAGCCAGGTCGCCAATGTGACCGTGGTCGATGCTCGGACCCTCAGCGTGCAGGTCTGGGAAAAAACGATGGCGGGTCCGGTCGAGAAGGCCATCCGCGAATCCGATCTGGGGCTGAACCCCATCGCCATGGGCGACAACATCCGCGTGCCGATGCCGGCCCTCACGGAGGAACGCCGCCGGGATCTGACCAAGGTCGTCCGCGGCGAGGGCGAGGACGCCAAGGTCGCGGTGCGCAATCTGCGCCGCGAGGCCAATGAAACCTTGAAGAAACTCGTCAAGGACAAGGAAATCTCCGAGGACGAGGACCGCCGCGGCCAGGAAGATGTGCAGAAGCTCACGGACCGTTACGTGGCCGAAATCGACAAGCTCGTCGTCCAGAAGGAAGCCGAGATCATGACGGTCTAGCCTCGCGGCGCCACGGCCCATGATCGAAATCTCTTCCTCAACACTCGCCATTCCCGAGACCGGGGACGTGCCCCGGCATGTCGCCATCATCATGGATGGAAATGGCCGCTGGGCAACCCGGCGGATGTTGCCGCGCACAGCGGGGCACGTGCGCGGTGTCCAGGCCGTGCGCCGCATCGTCGAGGCGTGTGGGCACCGGGGTGTGCGCTATCTGACGCTGTTCGCTTTCAGTTCCGAGAACTGGCGTCGACCGGCCGACGAAGTTTCCCTGTTGATGCGCCTGTTCGTGCGCACTCTTGAAAAGGAAGTCGACCGCCTGGAAGCGCAGGGCGTATGCCTGCGTGTGGTGGGCGACCTCTCGGCCTTCGACCCGCACCTGCGCGGATTGATCGAGTCCGCCGAACGGCGCACCGCCGGACAGTCGGCCCTGACGCTGACCATCGCCGCCAACTATGGTGGTCGCTGGGACATCCTGCAGGCCACACGCGCCTTGCTGGCCGAGAGGCCCGATCTCGCCGAACATCCCGAGGCGCTGGACGAGGCCGCCCTGACGCCCTGGCTGGCCATGGCCTATGCGCCGGAGCCCGACTTGTTCATCCGCACCGGCGGTGAACAACGGATCTCCAATTTTCTGATCTGGCAACTGGCCTATACTGAACTGTATTTCACCGACTGCTGGTGGCCGGATTTCGACGCTGCGCAGCTCGATCGGGCCTTCACATGGTACCGGGGCCGCGAACGGCGCTTCGGTCGCACCAGCGCCCAGTTGCGCGGCGCCGTCTAGAGCCCGTCCGCACCAAGGAATCCCCTCATGCTGCGCCAGCGCATCCTCACCGCCATCGTCCTGCTGCTGATCGTAGCGGGCGCCGTGACCGCTCCGACACCTTGGCCGATGCTCGCCCTGCTGGGGCTGATGACCGGCTGCGCATTGTGGGAGTGGCTGCGGCTGGTGATGGACGGCGCGGCCGCGCGGTGGGTCGCGGCGCTGCTGGCCGTCCTGGCGCTGCTGCCCCTGTCACGTCTCCTGATCGATGGCCAGCCGACGCTTGAGGCCGCCTTCGGTTCATTTCTGTTGCCGCTGGCGGTGCTGTTCTGGCTGATCATCGCCCCCGTCGCGGTGGCACGCGCCCGGGTGCCGGACATCTGCCGGCCCGCCGTGCTGGCCCTGATCGGAGCGCTGGCCCTGGTCTCGACCTGGTACGCCCTGGCCTGGGTCTTCCTGCGACACGGTGCGGCCGCGCTGATCAGTCTTTGGGCGTTGATCTGGGCTGCCGACATCGCCGCTTATTTCACGGGCCGCTCTCTGGGGCGTCATAAACTGGCGCCACGCGTCAGCCCCGGCAAGACGATCGAAGGTGCTGCGGGCGGCATCCTGGCGGCGACCTTGTGGCTGGTCGCCACGGCCGCGTGGTGGCCGGACAGCTTCGGGGCGCTGCTGCTGGCGCGCCTCGGCTGGGCGGGCCTGGTCGCGGCCGGCGTGGCGCTGGCGGCCTGGTCCATCGTCGGCGACCTGTTCGAATCGCTGCTCAAGCGCCGCGCGGGGGTCAAGGATTCCAGCCAGCTGCTGCCGGGTCATGGCGGCGTGTATGACCGCATCGACGCGGTGCTGCCGGTGGCGCCGGCCGCCGCTCTGCTGCTGATGGCCGGGCTCTAGGACCCGTTCATCCTTCCCGCACCATTTTGCCCCGTCTCCACAGGATCCGACACCATGCCCGTCCAGCAACGCCTCTGCATTCTCGGCTCGACCGGTTCCATCGGCGTGAGCACGCTGGATGTGGTGGCGCGTCATCCTGACCGCTTTTCCGTCCATGCCCTGAGCGCGCACAGCCGGATCGAGGCGCTGGCGGAGCAGGCGGCACGGCACGCGGCGCGGGTGGTGATCGTGCCCGACGATGCAGCCCGGGAGCGCTTCAAGGCCACATGGCCGGCGGGCCGGCCCTTGCCCGAAATCCGCCAGGGCGCCCAGGCGCTGGCCGACACTGCGGCCGACCCCGAGGTCACCGCCGTCATGGCCGCCATCGTCGGCGCCGCCGGGCTGCCCGGGGCGCTGGCGGCGGCGCGGGCCGGCAAGCGTGTCCTGCTGGCCAACAAAGAGGCCTTGGTGGCGGCGGGCAGCCTGTTCATGAGGGCCGTGCGCGAATCGGGCGCCGAGCTGCTGCCCATCGACAGCGAACACAATGCCATTTTTCAATGCCTTCCCCAGTCGGCCGACCGGGCGAGGGCGCCGGCAAATCCGGCCGAGGGCGTGCGTCGGCTGCTGCTCACGGCCTCTGGCGGGCCGTTCCGTCGAACCGCGCTGGATCAACTGGAATCCGTCACGCCGGACCAGGCCTGCGCGCACCCCAACTGGCGCATGGGCCGCAAGATTTCGGTGGATTCGGCCACCATGCTGAACAAGGGGCTGGAAGTCATCGAGGCCCACTGGTTGTTCGCGATGCCGATGGAGCGCATCCAGGTCGTGGTCCATCCTCAGAGCGTGGTGCATTCCATGGTTGAATACCTGGACGGCTCCATCCTGGCCCAGCTGGGACAGCCCGACATGCGCACGCCCATCGCCTACGGCCTGGGCTATCCTGAGCGCATCGACGGTGGCGTCGGCCTGCTGGAGCTTGCCCGTCTCGGACGACTGGATTTCGAAACGCCGGACCTGGTACGTTTTCCCTGCCTGCGGCTGTCCTTCGATGCGCTGGGACAGGGGCAGGGCGCCTGCATCGCGCTGAACGCGGCCAACGAGGTCGCGGTCGACGGCTTCCTGCGCGGGCGCATCCGGTACACCCAGATCCCATCCATCATCGAGCACTGCCTGGACGATTCCGTGGCGCACGGAACGCAAACTCCGTCCTCTCTGGCGGAGATCCTCGATCTGGACGCACGCACGCGCAGTGTCGCGGCCGGCTTCTGCCAGGCCCGCTGAGAACGCTTTCCAGTCCGTCAGACCCGCCCCGGTTTTTTGTTTTCCACATGCTCCTGACCTTGTCCGCCTTCATCTTCGCTCTGGGCCTGCTCGTGACTTTCCACGAACTGGGCCATTACTGGGTGGCGCGGCGCGCGGGTGTGCCCATCGTGCGGTTCTCGGTCGGCTTCGGTCCGGTGCTGCTGCGCCGGCACGACCGCCACGGCACCGAGTGGGCGTTGTCGGCCATACCCCTGGGCGGCTATGTGAAGATGCTCGACGAGGCGCCGCCGGGGGCCGATGAAGCCACGCGCCGTTCCGTGTTCAATGCCCAGCCGCTGATCCGGCGTGTGGCGGTGGTGGCTGCCGGTCCCGCCGCCAACCTGGCGCTGGCCGCCCTGATCTACGCTTTCCTGAGCCTGTGGGGCACGCAGGAGCCTGCCGCCGTGCTGGCGGCGCCGCCGGTCGGTACCCCGGCCGCTCTGTCAGGTGTGCGCGAAGGCGACACACTGACGGCAGTGGCCGGCGAACCGGTGGCTTCCTGGACCCAGGCCCGGTGGCGGCTGGCCGAACCCCTGTCCCTGGGCGGCGATGTGATCCTGACGCTGCGATCTCCCGATGGCACGGTCCGCACGGACACGCTGCGGCTTGCCCCCCAGGCCGTGACGCCGGACGGCCCGGACCCGCTCCTGGGCGCCGGCCTTTCATTGCGGGCGCCTTACCCGGTGGTAGGTGAACTCGTCCCGGGCAGTGCCGCGGAAGAGGCAGGCCTGCGCGCCGGCGACCGGATTCTGGTGGCCGGCGGCCTGGAGGATCCATCCGTCGAGGCCTTCGTCGAAACCGTCCGGGCGCACGCCGGAAAACCGCTGGACCTGGTCGTCTTGCGCCAGGAAGACCGGCTTTCGCTGTCCGTGACGCCCAGGCCCGAATCCGGGAAGGATGGCCGCGAGGTCGGGCGCATCGGCGCCCTGATCCAGGCGGAGCGGCCACAGGTGCTGGTGCGCCTGGGCCCCTTGGACAGTCTGTGGCAGGGCGTGCGGCGCACGGCCGACATGAGCCTGTTCACGCTGCGCATGATGGGACGGATGGTCGTGGGCGACGTGTCCTGGAAAAATGTCACCGGCCCGGTCACGATCGCGGAATATGCCGGCCGCACCGCGCGCATCGGTCTGGAGTCCTATCTGGGCTTCCTGGCGCTCATCAGCATCAGCATCGGCGTGCTGAACCTGCTGCCTATCCCGATGCTGGACGGCGGCCATCTGCTTTTTTACCTGATCGAGGCGCTGCGTGGCGGCCGGCCTTTGCCCGAACGGGCCCGCGACCTGAGCCACAGGCTGGGTCTGGGCATCGTTCTGGGCCTCATGGTTCTGGCCCTGTTCAACGATTTTGCGCGGCTTTTCAGGTGACGAGGTTGTGACTTACAATCGCGCATCGCTCAAGCGTGTTCCTCCACGGCCAAATAGGATTGCCAGGATGTCGTCTCCCCGGAATTTTCGTCTGATCAAGCGCGCCATTCCCCTGGTGCTGGCGGCCCTCCTGGCGCCCGCCGTCGCGGCGGCCTTCACCCCTTTCGTGGTGAAGGACATTCAGGTCAAGGGGATTGAACGCGTCGATCCGGGCACGATCTTCACCTATCTGCCGGTCAAGGTCGGCCAGACCTTCACCCAGGAAGAAGCCTCGGCCGCGATCCAGAAACTCTACGGCACGGGTTTTTTCAACGACGTCAAGATCGACGCGCAGGGCAATGTGCTGGTCGTCACCGTCGAAGAGCGGCCCACGATCGCCTCGATCAATTTCAACGGCATGCGTGAATTCGACGCCAAGGCCCTGACGAAATCCCTGTCCCAGGTCGGCTTCGGCCAGGGCCGGATCTTCGATCAGGCCATGCTCGACCGCGCCGTCTTCGAACTCAAGCAGCAGTACCTGTCCAAGGGCAAGTACGGCGTCCAGATCAGCCCCGTCATCACGCCGCTGGAACGCAACCGGGTGGGGGTCAGCTTCGATATCTTCGAAGGCGACATCGCCACCATCGACAAGATCGAATTCATCGGTAACGAAGCCTTTTCCGCCGGGACGCTCGAAGACCAGATGGAACTGACCACCGGCGGTTTCATGACCTGGTACACGGGCACCAACAAGTACTCGCGCGAAAAGCTCGAAGGCGACGTGGAGCGCATCCGTTCGTACTACCTGGACCGCGGCTACCTGGAATTTTCCATGGAGCCGCCCCAGGTATCGATCTCGCCCGACCGCAAGGCCATCTACATCACCATGACCCTGCACGAAGGCGAGCCCTACAAGCTGGGCGAGGTCGGCCTGGCTGGCGATCTGCTCGGTCTGGACGACAAGCTTCAGCCGCTGGTCACCGTCAAGGAAGGCGAAACTTTCTCGGCCGAAAAGACCAACGCCGTGGCGAAGTCCATCACGGACTACCTGGGGTCGCTGGGCTATGCCTTCGCCAACGTCAATCCCAGCCCTGTGCTGGACCGCGAAAATCACGTCGCCAAGCTGACCTTCTATGTCGATCCGGGCCGCCGCGTCTACGTGCGCCGTATCAACGTCGGTGGCAACACCCGCACCCGCGACGAGGTCGTGCGCCGAGAAATGCGCCAGCAGGAAGCGGCCTGGTACGACTCGTCCAGCATCAAGACTTCCAAGGAACGCGTCGACCGGCTGGGCTACTTCACCGACGTGGACGTCAAGACCGATCCCGTGCCGGGCTCACCCGACCAGGTGGACGTCAATGTCGATGTCAAGGAAAAGCCCACCGGCATGATCAGCCTGGGCGTAGGCTATGGCACCACGGACAAGCTGATGCTGTCGGCCGGCATCAGCCAGGACAACGTGTTCGGCAGCGGCAATTCCCTGTCCCTGAACGTCAATACCAGCAAGACCAACCGCGCGGCGGTGATCTCGCACACCAACCCTTATTGGACCCAGGACGGCATCAGCAAGACCACCTCCCTGTACTACCGGCGCACCACGCCTTACGACGTGGCCGACAGTGGTTCGACCGGGTGGTACACGGTCGAATCCATGGGTCTGGGCCTGAATTTCGGCGTGCCGATTTCGGAAGTGGACCGCATCTTCGCCGGCGTGACCTTCGAACGCAACGCGCTGAAGGACATCCGCCGCACCGGCACCAATCCGGCGCCCCGGGCCTACCAGAATTTCGTCGACGATTACGGCGACAGCACCAATGCCGCCATCTTCAGCGTGGGCTGGGCAAAGGACACCCGGGACAGTGCGCTGGCACCCCACCGCGGCAGCTATACCCGCGTGTCCGCCGACATGTCCACCATGGACTTGCGTTACTACAAGCTCAGCGGCCAGCAACAATATTATCTGCCTCTGGGCCGCGCCTTCACCCTGGCTCTGAACGGGCAGATGGACTGGGCCAAGACCTACGGCAACAGTGGCAAGGCCTTCCCTGTCATCAAGAACATGTATGCGGGCGGCATCGGCTCGGTGCGCGGCTACGAGGGCGCTTCCCTGGGGCCCCGCGATACCTTGACCGACACCTACCTGGGCGGTTCCCGGCGCATCGTCGGCAACGTGCAGCTGTACCTGCCGTTCCCGGGCGCCTCGCGTGACCGTACCCTGCGCTGGTTCATCTTCTCGGACGCCGGCCAGGTCTCCACGACCGACGGCTCGGGCTGCGCCAACGGCCAGTACGGTCAGGTGGCCGACCCATGCGGCTGGAAATACTCCGCCGGCCTGGGCCTGTCCTGGGAATCGCCGCTGGGGCCGTTGCAGCTGTCCTTCGGCCGAGCCCTGAACGCCAAGGAAGGCGACCAGAAACAGGTCTTCCAGTTCCAGATCGGTACTGGTTTCTGATTCCCCGCGTTTGATGGCACAATAACCCTTTTTGTAGCTGCTTTGATCCTAGGTGGATTCATCATCATGTTTGTTTCAGGTCTGAATGTTTCAACGTTGGCGCAACGCGCCGTGCGTAGCCACCGGGCGCTGGCCCTGGCGGCGGCCGTGGGCCTGGGGGCGCTGTTCGTCGCGCCATCCTACGCCCAGGGTACGAAGATCGGTTTCGTCAGCACGGAACGCATCCTGCGCGACTCCAAGCCCGCCAAGGCGGCTCAGGCCAAGATCGAAGCCGAATTCAAGAAGCGCGATCAGGAACTGCAGCGTCTGTCCGACAATCTGCGCGCGGAAGCCCAGAAGCTCGACAAGGACGCTCCGGTGCTGGCCGAGGCCGACCGCGTCAAGCGCCAGCGCAAGCTCCAGGACATGGATTCCGACTTGCAGCGCAAGCGCCGTGAATTCCAGGAAGATTTCAACCGCCGCCGCAATGAGGAATTTTCCTCCATCGTGGAGAAGGCCGACGCCGCGATCAAGAAGATCGCCGAACAGCAGAACTACGATCTGATCATTCAGGACGCTGTCACGGTCAGCCCCCGCGTGGACATCACCGACCAGGTCATCAGCGCGCTGGGCGGCTGATTTCCCATGCCTGTGCTGCTCGCGCCCGATCGGGCACCCGCATTGTCCGAATTGTTGCGGGTTGCCGATACGGTCGGGCTGGGATGCGGCATCACAGGCGCGCCGGATGCCGGCACGCTGAAAATTGCGGGCATCGGCTCCCTGGGCTCGGCAGGCCGGTGCGAAATCAGTTTCCTGTCCAATCCACGCCTGCAGTCCCAGCTGGATGACTGCGGCGCGGCCGCCGTGATCCTGCGGCAACAGGACTGGGACGCCTACCGGTCCCGCCATGACGATCCGCCGTCCTGGGCGGCGGTCCTGTGTCCGCAGCCCTATCTGATGTATGCGCTGCTGGCCCAGTGGTTCGACCGCCACCGTCAGGACTGCCTGCCACGGGGCATCCATCCCAGCGCCATCATCGCAGACGATGCCGTGCTCGCCGACGGCGTGCATGTCGGCCCCCTGTCGGTGATCGAATCGGGCGTGCGCATCGGCGCGGGCGTGCGCATCGGCGCGGGCTGCATCATCGGCGCGGACAGCTCCATCGGCGCGGACAGCCTGCTGCATGCCCATGTGACGCTTTATCATGGCGTGCATGTGGGCGCGCGGGCCATCCTCCATTCCGGTGTCGTGCTTGGGGCCGACGGCTTCGGTTTCGCGCCCGATCCGCGCACGGCCGGCGCCTGGGCCAAGATCGCCCAGCTGGGCGGCGTGCGCATCGGCGACGATGTTGAAATCGGCGCCAATACCACCGTCGACCGGGGCGCGGTCGAGGACACGGTGCTGGGCGACGGCGTGAAGCTCGATAACCAGATCATGATCGGTCACAATTGCCGGATCGGTGACCACACTGCGATGGCCGCCTGCGTGGGGGTGGCCGGTTCCACCACGATGGGCCGGCGTTGCGTGATCGGCGGGGCGGCCATGTTCGGCGGGCACCTGACGCTGGGCGACGACGTGCACATCTCGGGCGGCACCGCGGTCACCTCGGACATTCTCAAGGCCGGGCGCTATACCGGGGTATTCCCCGTGGCCGAGCACGGCGCCTGGCAACATAATGCGGCCGTGATCGGTCAGCTTGCGCAATTGCGCAAGCGGCTGCGCGCCGCGGAAAGACAAGGCATCGCCGGAACATCCGGACGGCCGACGACTCCCAAGCAGGACACACAATAATGGAACTCGATATCAAAGACATCATGGAACGGTTGCCGCACCGGCAGCCGATGCTGCTCGTGGACCGCGTCCTGGAAATGGACCCGGGCAAGAGCATCGTGGCCATCAAGAATGTCACCTACAACGAGCCTTTTTTCCAGGGGCACTTTGCCCATCATCCGGTGATGCCCGGTGTCCTCATCATCGAGGCCCTGGCCCAGGCGGCCGCGCTGTTCTCCTTCGCGGACGCCGGCGCGCCCAATCTGGCCAGCACCAAGATCGCCTATTACCTGGTGGGCGTGGACGGCGCCCGCTTCCGCCGCCCCGTGGTGCCCGGCGATCAGTTGCGCATGGAAGTCTCGGCCGACAAGCTCAGCCGTTCCATCTGCAAGTACACCGCCGTGGCCAAAGTCGACGACCAGATCGCCGCCGAAGCCAAGATCATGTGCGCGGTGCGTATCCTGGAGGAATGATGGGCGCGGCGCAGATCCACCCCACGGCCATCGTCGCGCCGGGCGCGGTGCTGGGCGAGGACGTCGTCGTCGGCCCCTACAGCATCGTCGGCGAGCACGTCAGCGTCGGGGCGCGCACGCGCATCGGCCCGCATTGCGCCATCGACGGGCATACCGCCATCGGTCCGGACAACCATTTCTACCGCTATTGCTCCATCGGCGGCATTCCCCAGGACAAGAAGTATGCGGGCGAGCCCACGGCGCTGGAAATCGGCGCGGGCAACACGTTCCGCGAATTCGTGACGGTGAATACCGGCACCGTGCAGGATGTGGGCACCACGCGCCTGGGCGACGATAACTGGATCATGGCCTACGTCCACATCGCCCATGATTGTCAGCTGGGCAGCCATATCGTGATTGCCAACAGCGTCCAACTGGCGGGCCACATCCACATCGGCGACTGGGCCATCCTGGGCGGACTGTCGGCGGTGCATCAGTTCGTCCGCATCGGCGCGCACGCCATGATCGGCGGCACCAGCTCCGTCCGCCAGGACGTGCCTCCTTATGTGATCGGCGCGGGCGACTCGTTCCGGCCGGTCGGCATCAACGCCGAAGGCCTGGGCCGGCGCGGTTTCACGCCGGCCGACATCCAGGCGCTCAAGGACGCCTACAAAATCCTCTACAGGCGCCAGTTGAACGTGGAACAGGCCATCGAGGCACTGGAGATCCTGCGGTCGGAACACCCGGCCGAGTCACCCGCCATCCAGACGCTGATCGACTTCCTGCGCGCGTCCAACCGGGGGATCGCCCGGCCATGACCTTCTCCGCCGCCATTGTGGCAGGAGAACCTTCCGGCGACCTGCTGGCGGCACGCATGCTGCGCGGTCTGCGGGCGCGTGATCCCGATGTCCGGGCCATGGGCATCGGCGGACCGGCCATGGCTCGGGAGGGTTTCGAGGCCTGGCACCCCATGGACGCGCTGTCCGTATTCGGCTATGTCGACGCGCTGCGCCAGGCGCCGCGACTGATCCGCACCTGGCGTGACACCCGCCGCCGTACGCTGGACTGGCATCCGGATGTGTTCGTGGGCGTCGATGCACCGGACTTCAATCTGCGCCTGGAAGAAAAACTGCGCGCCGCCGGCATCCCTACTGTGCATTTCGTCGGCCCGTCGATCTGGGCCTGGCGCTTCGAGCGCATTCACCAGATCCGCCGTGCGGTATCGCACATGCTGGTGCTGTTTCCCTTTGAAGTCGATCTCTACCGGGAACAGGGCGTGCCCGTAACCTATGTGGGCCATCCTCTGGCGGAGCTCATCCCCGCACGGCCGGACCGCGCGGCCGCGCGCGAGAGGCTGGGCCTGCGATCCGACCGCCGGGTGCTGGCGCTGATGCCGGGCAGCCGGGAATCCGAGATCCGCCTGCTTGCGCCCCGATTCCTGCAGGCCGCCAGGATCCTGAGGCTCGAGGATCCTGATCTGGAGTTCGTCGTACCGGTCGTCAACGAGCGGCGCCGCACCCAGTTCGAGGCCATCCTGGCGCAATACCCGCTTCCCGGATGCCGGGTTCTGCCGGCATTGCCGGAGCAGGGCGCTGCGTCGCCGCGAGCCGACGGTCTGGACACATCAGGATGGCCGATCGCCTGGCACGCCATGGAGGCCGCCGACGCGGTGCTGGTGGCCAGCGGCACCGCGACCCTCGAGGCCGCGCTCTTCAAGCGGCCCCTGGTGATTTCCTACGTCATCACCCCTTGGATGCGGCGTATCATGGCCTGGAAATCCGGACAGGACGCACCGAGCCTGCCCTGGGTCGGGCTGCCGAACATCCTTGAGCGCGAATTCGTCGTGCCGGAGCTGCTGCAGGAAGCCGCAACGCCCCAGGCCCTGGCGGAGCACACTTGGGCGGCGTTGACCGACGCCAGCCTGGCCGAACGCATTGCGCAGCGTTTCACGGCACTGCACGAGACGCTGAGCCGCGATACGCCGGGACTGGCGGCGCAGGCCATCCTGGAAGCCAGCCGTGCGCACGCTTGAACTGTTCGACACGCCAGCGGCGTCCGGCCCGGTCGCCGGCGTGGATGAGGCGGGGCGGGGGCCCCTGGCGGGTCCGGTCTACGCCGCCGCCGTCATCCTGGATCCGGACCGTCCGATCGAAGGCCTGGACGACTCCAAGAAGCTCACTCCGGAACGCCGGGATGTCCTGGCTGTTCTGATCCGCGAACGAGCGCTGGCCTGGGCCGTCGCCAGCGCCAGCGTCGAGGAGATCGAGCGTCTGAACATACTCCAGGCGGCGATGCTGGCCATGCGGCGGGCCTGCCTGGGCCTGTCCTGTGCACCGGCGCTGATCCTGGTGGACGGCAACCGTCTTCCCAAGGGCTTGCCATGTTCCGCCCGGGCCGTGGTGGGGGGCGACGCGCTGGAGCCCGCGATTTCCGCCGCCTCCATTCTGGCCAAGACCGCGCGCGACGCCTGTTGCATGGATATGCATGCGCGCCATCCGCAATACGCCTTCGACCGCCACAAGGGCTACGGCACGGCGCTGCACCTGGCCCGGCTGGCCGAGTACGGTCCGTGTCCAGAGCACCGGCGCGGCTTTGCCCCCGTCCGCCGCCTGCTTGAAGGTGGAGGTCCAGCATGACCATGTCCATGCCCGTGCGCCACATCGCGTCACGTGACAATCCGGATTATCGCGGCTGGCTGCGTCTGGCCCAGGGCCGGCCGGGGCGCCACGACGCCCGCGTCTTTCTCGAAGGCGAACACCTGTGCCACGCCTGGCTGGAGAGCAAAGGACTGCCTTCGGTGCTGGTGGTCGGCGAATCGGCGTTGTCCCTGGATTGGGTCGGCCCGATCTGGGCGGCCTGCGCGCGCGGTCGCCGTGTCGTGCTGCAAGACAATCTGGCGGCGGTCCTGTCCCAGGTCGAGCATGGCCCCGCCGTGTTCTTCATCGTCGAAACGCCTGCTCCGGAACCGCCCGCGCGCATCACGGCGGGTTGCCTGTGGCTGGACCGGGTCCAGGATCCCGGCAATCTGGGCACGCTCCTGCGCACGGCCGCAGCGGCGGGACTGCGGCAGGCCTATCTGTCGGACGGCTGCGCCTCGGCCTGGTCGCCCAAGGTCCTGCGCAGCGGCCAAGGCGCGCATTTTGCACTGGAAATCCATGAGCACGCGGACCTGTCGGCGCTGGCGCGTCGGCTGGACATCCCGTTGGCCGCCACGACGCTGGAAAAGGCCGAGATCCTGTATGTCAAGGATTTGCGGCAGCCTTGCGTCTGGGTGTTCGGCAATGAAGGGCAGGGCGTGGCCGACGACCTGCTGGCGCAGGCCGATTGGCGGATCCGCATTCCGCAGTCCACTGCGGTCGAGTCCCTGAACGTCGCGGCTGCGGCCGCCATCTGCCTGTTCGAGCAACGGCGCCAGCAATTGGTGGCCGCCGTGCGGGCGCGCACGGCCCGACGGTAGAAAGAAATAATGCCCCCACGCTGCGCCCTGCGGGCTTGCAGCCCCCGAGGGGGCGCTTTTACCTTGGGGCGGCCCGGCGGTAAAAAATCAATAGCTCATCCTGTCCAGGCCGACCTCGTCGAGGATCTTCGTGGAGATTTCTTCGATCGAGCGGGTGGTGGTGGACAGCCAGGGAATGTTTTCCATGCGCATCAGCCGTTCGGCATCGGCGACTTCCTGGAGGCATTGCTTCAACGAGGCGTAGGTGCTGTTGGGACGTCTTTCGTTGCGGACCTCGGCCAGCCGTTCGGGCTGGATCGACAGGCCGAACAGCTTGCGTCGATAGGGGAGCAGGGTGGCCGGCAGGGCGCCCCGGTCGAAATCCTCCGGGATCAGCGGATAGTTGGCGGCCTTGACCGCGTACTGCATCGCCAAGTACAGGCTGGTGGGGGTCTTGCCGCAGCGCGAGACCCCCACCAGGATGACGTCGGCCTGTTCCAGACCCTGGACGTACTGGCCGTCATCGTGGGCCAGGCTGAAATTGATGGCCTCGATGCGGTTGTTGTACTGTTTGCTCAGGCCGTTGGTGTGCGACCGGCCCACCGAGCGGCTGGCGTCCATGCCCAGTACGCCTTCCAGGTGATGGACGAAAGAGCCGAACAGGTCCAGGAAGACGCATGGCGCGGCGCGGATGCGGTCGGCGATTTCCGGGTCCACCAGGGTGCTGAAGACCAGCGGCGGCGGGCCGCCCCTGTCGGCCTGCGCGGCGATGCGCCGCGCGGCAGCGTCGGCCTTTTCCACCGAATCGATGAAGGGCAGGCGCACGGACTGGAAGGCGATTTCCTCGAATTGCGAGAGCAACGCGTGGCTGAAAGTCTCAGCAGTGATTCCAGTGCTGTCCGAGACGATGAACACCGGGCGTTCGATAAGGGAGTCGGTCATGGATTGTTGAACCACCAAGCGTCAGAAACGGTACAATCCGCGAAGGTTACCAGTCACCCGAACCGGGATCAAGGGAACTTCGGACGAGTCAAGGGCGTGTCCGGGGACTTCCAAGGCTGGTTTGCCGGGCGCACGCGTTCATGCATGCACGCGGGGGGCATCGTTCCCCCGCGCCGCGTACGCCAGGCAAACTCGCTTTCTCTATCTCAAAGGTGACACCATGTCGTATGTCGTATCGTTCGAGCAGCTCCGCATGACGGATGTGGACTCGGTAGGAGGCAAAAACGCTTCTCTTGGGGAAATGATCAGTCAGCTGGCCGGCGCGGGCGTGCGCGTGCCGGGCGGCTTCGCGACCACGGCGGATGCCTTCCGCGATTTCCTGAAGTCCACGGGACTGGATGCCCGCATCAACGCGCGACTGGACGCGCTGAACGCCGATGACGTGCGCGAGCTGGCCGCCGCAGGCGCCGAAATACGTCAATGGGTGATCGACACCCCGTTCCCGGCCGATTTCGAGCAGGCCATCCGTGGCGCCTTCGCCGCGCTGGACGCCGATGGCAAGGGCTCCTTCGCCGTGCGCTCGTCGGCCACCGCCGAGGACTTGCCCGACGCCTCCTTCGCGGGCCAGCAGGAAACCTATCTGAACGTGGTCGGCATCGACGACGTGCTGGAAAAGATCCGTCACGTGTTCGCCTCGCTGTACAACGACCGCGCGATCTCCTACCGTGTGCACAAGGGATACGCGCACGCCGACGTGGCCTTGTCCGCCGGCATCCAGCGCATGGTGCGCTCGGACAAGGGCAGCGCGGGTGTGATGTTCACGCTGGACACCGAATCCGGTTTCAAGGACGTGGTGTTCATCACCTCGTCCTATGGACTGGGCGAAACCGTCGTCCAGGGCGCCGTCAACCCCGACGAATTCTACGTCTTCAAGCCCACGCTGGCCGCCGGCCACTATCCCATCATCAGCCGTCGCATCGGCTCCAAGCTGATCAAGATGGAATTCGACGAGCAGCGCGTCTCCGGCCACGCCGTGCGCACGGTCGAAGTCCCCGCGTCCGAACGCAACCGCTATTCCCTGACCGATGACGAGATCATCGAACTGGCTCGCTACGCGACCATCATCGAAAAGCACTACCAGCGTCCGATGGACATCGAGTGGGGCCGCGACGGGGTGGACGGCAAACTCTACATCCTGCAGGCCCGGCCTGAAACCGTGAAATCGCAGCAGGGCCACCACGACGTTCAGGAACGCTATCGCCTGAAGGCCACCGGCGAAGTCCTGATCACCGGTCGCGCCATCGGCCAGAAGATCGGTTCGGGCACGGTGCGCGTCGTGGCCGACGCTTCCGAAATGGACAAGGTGCGCCCCGGCGACATCCTGGTCACCGACATGACCGACCNNCCTGCCACGCCGCCATCATCGCGCGGGAACTGGGCATCCCGGCCGTAGTGGGCTGCGCTGACGCCACGGATGTGCTGGCAAACGGCCGCGAGGTCACCGTGTCCTGCGCCGAAGGCGACGAGGGCCGCATCTACGACGGTCTGATCGAGACCGAGATCGAGGAAGTCCGCTGGGGCCAGATGCCCGACATCGGCCTGAAGGTCATGATGAACGTCGGCAATCCGCAACTGGCCTTCGACTTCTCCCAGATCCCCAACGCCGGTGTCGGCCTGGCGCGTCTGGAATTCATCATCAACAACAACATCAATGTCCATCCCAAGGCGATCCTGGACTATCCGAACGTCGACGGCGACCTGAAGAAGGCGGTGGAATCGGCCGCACGGGGCTATGCGAGTCCGCGCGCCTTCTTCGTGGAAAAGCTGGCCGAAGGCATCGCCACCATCGGTGCGGCTTTCTACCCCAAGCCCGTGATCGTGCGCCTGTCGGACTTCAAGTCCAACGAATACCGCAAGCTGGTGGGCGGTTCCCGCTACGAACCCGAGGAAGAGAACCCGATGCTGGGCTTCCGGGGCGCGTCGCGCTACATTTCCGAGGACTTCGCCGAATGCTTCCGCATGGAATGCGAGGCCCTGAAAAAAGTCCGTGACGAGATGGGCCTGACCAACGTCGAGATCATGGTGCCCTTCGTGCGCACGCTCAGTCAGGCGGCTCGCGTGGTCGATCTGCTGGCCTCGCACGGCCTGAAACGGGGCGAAAACGGCCTGCGCCTGATCATGATGTGCGAGGTTCCGACCAACGCCATCCTGGCCGAGGAATTCCTGCAGTATTTCGACGGCTTCTCGATCGGCTCGAACGACATGACCCAGCTTACCCTGGGGCTGGATCGGGATTCCGGCATGGAGCTCCTGGCCGCCGACTTCGACGAGCGCGACCCGGCGGTGCAATTCATGCTGCGCCGCGCGATCCAGGCCTGCCTGAAGGCCGGCAAGTATGTCGGCATCTGCGGCCAGGGCCCCAGTGATCATCCCGACCTGGCCCAGTGGCTGCGCGATGAGGGCATCCTGTCCATGTCCCTGAACCCGGATACGGTCGTCGACACCTGGCAGCGCCTGGCCGATACGAAGGTCGCCGCCTGACGGGCATGCCGTTTCATGCCCTGATCTCGTCTCCCCTGGGGCCGATCCTCCTGGAATCGGACGAGACCAGCCTGCTGGGCTTGTATTTTACGGACCAGCGGGATCTGCCCCGGGTGCCTGGCGTGCAGGACGCCGCGTCGGTGTTGTCCGATCCCACGGCGGGCTTGCTGGACGGCCGGGCGATCCGCACGTTCAGGGCTGTTCGGGCAGAGGCGGCGGACCGCAGCGGGACGCTTTTCCCGGACGCCACCGAGGCGGACGGGCCGTCCTGGGATGCGCCGCGGGCGGGAACGGCGGCGCTGCATCCACTCAGTAAAGACACGCCGGCCGGCGCTCTGGCGGTAATGGAGCAGGCACGGCGTGAACTGGATGAATACTGGCGCGGCGAGCGCAAGGCCTTCGAGGTGCCCTTGGCGCCGCGGGGCACGGCTTTCCAGCGAACAGTGTGGGGGGCCCTGTTGACCGTGTCCTGCGGCGAGACCTTGTCCTATGGCGAGCTGGCCGTGCGCGCCGGCCTGGGCGCCGGCCACGGCCGTGCGGTCGGCTCGGCCGTGGGCAGCAATCCCATCAGCATCATCATCCCCTGCCATCGGATCCTGGCCCGCAACGGGACCTTGAACGGCTACGGCGGCGGACTCCATCGCAAGGTCCGTCTGCTGACAATCGAGGGTTTCACCATCCACTGAGCGCTGGTCGCCCGGGAACGGATGGCCGGCGCGCCACAGGTCTGACGCCGTCAGCCCAGAATGGTCAGCGCCCGCGGCTCGACAGGAAGATATTGCCCTTTTCCAGCGGCCGGCCCGCGCGGATGGCCTCGATCCATGCGGCAGTCTTGGCCACCGCCGCGAAATTCGAATGGAACACGGTGCAGAACACACGGTGGATTTCCTCGCCGCTCGCCTCGCCCGCCGCGTTCCGGTAGGCGAGAGAGCCGCTGGCGTCGGACAGGAACTCCGCACCGAGACCACAGTGCTGGGCGTCGAAGATCGTCGCCGCGTCGCAATTGTGCGTCATGTAGCCGACGACCGTCACAGTATCGATATCGCGCGCGGCCAGCCAGTCGGCCAGATCCGTGCCCAGGAAGGCGCTGGCGCGGGTCTTGCGGACCGTGTGCGTCACAGAATGCCCTGCGAGGGCCGGATGCGGTTGCCGCCCTTCCGAATCCGGTGCGAACAAGGGCGCGCCTGCGGGGCTGTCATGCAACACCCGAACAACCGGAATGCCGGATTCCCGGGCGGCTTCCATGGCCAGGCCGATGTTGCGCAGCGAGGCTTCGGCGGGCGGGTAGGTGATGGGCAGATTGCCGGTGAAATATTCGTTCTGGACGTCGATGACGAGCAGGGCGCGGCGTGGGGTGGGGGACATGGGAAACTCCAAAAGAGAGGGGAGAAACGTCCCGTTTCCGGGCCGATGCGCCATTGTGGCGAAGGTTGGCGCACGCCGGTATTGGCCTGAAATACATGATTCGATAAAATTGGGCCATCATGCCTGATCCTGATTCAGCCATTCATTCCGCGAAACCGCTCGAGGCGGACGGCGACGCCATGGCCGTATCCCGGATCGCCGTCGTGGCCTTTGATGGAATGACGCCATTTCATCTGTCCGTGCCTTCGCTGGTCTTCGGCCTCAGGTCGGGCGCGGGCGGCGGCATGGACTTCGATGTACGGGTATGCGCCGTCGATCCCCCGCCGTTGCGGACGACGGGAGGCTTCACGATCACTCCCGAACATGACCTGACGGTACTGGAGCGGGCCGATTGGGTGATCGTACCCACCTGGCACGATGACTGCCGTCCTGCGCCGGATGCCCTGATCCGCGCTTTGCGTCTCGCCGGCGAACGCGGAGCGGGTCTGGTGGGGCTGTGCCTGGGCGCGTTCCCCCTGGCCCAGGCGGGGCTGCTGGACGGCTTGCGTGCGACGACCCACTGGGCCTACGCCGACCGGCTGGCCGAGCGCCACCCCCGCATCCGGGTCGAGCGCGAAGCGTTGTATGTGGACGAGGGCCGGGTGCTGACTTCCGCCGGTGTCGCGGCCGGGCTGGACTGCTGCCTGCATCTGCTGGGCCGGCTCGGCGGGGTCGGAGCCGCCAGCTGCGCAGCCCGGAGGCTGGTTGTCGCGCCGCATCGGGATGGGGGGCAGGCCCAGTTCATCGAGCGCCCGATGCCGGCCAGCGCCGGCGAAGGCAGGCTGGCTCGCGTGCTGGGCTGGGCCGCCGCGCATGCGGAAGAACCGCATACCATCGACACGCTGGCCGCACGCGCGGCCATGAGTCGGCGCAGTTTCACACGCCATTTCCAGCAGGCCACGGGGACATCGCTGAAGCAATGGCTGCTGGCGCTGCGCCTGGCGCGGGCGCGCGAGATGCTTGAAGGCGGCGTCCTGCCGATCGATGCGGTGGCCCAGGCGGCCGGCTTCGGTTCCGCCCTCTCGCTGCGGCAGCATTTTCGCACCCGCCTGCGGACGACACCCACGGCCTATCGGCGGACGTTCCAGGCTGCGCGGTCTTCCTGAGCGCGTGAGACGGCCGGACCCGTCGACGGATGCAACCCCCGGCGGGCGTTCATTCTCCCTTGCGGTTGCGGGTGTCGTGCTTCATCAGCCGCTCTTTTTCGCGCGCCCAGTCCTTGTCGCGCTGGGTGTCGCGCTTGTCGTGCAGCTTCTTGCCGCGTCCCAGACCGAAATCCAGCTTGATGCGCCCGCCCTTGTAGTGCAGGTTCAGCGGCACCAGGGCGTAGCCGCGCTGTTCGACCTTGCCGATCAGCTTGCTGATTTCCTGGGCGTGCAGGAGCAGCTTGCGCGTGCGGGTGGCGTTGGGATGGATGTGCGTCGAGGCCGTGGGCAAGGGACTGACGTGCATGCCCAGGATCCACAGGGCGCCATCGCGCACGATGACGTAGGCCTCTTTGAGCTGGACGTGGCCGGCGCGGATGGCCTTGACCTCCCAGCCTTCCAGCACCAGTCCGGCCTCGAAGCGCTCCTCGATGAAGTAATCGTGAGTGGCTTTGCGATTTTCGACAATACTCATGGGGGTCCGACCAAGGCGGGAACTGAAAATGTAAAATCCATGCATTCTAGCCCAACCGACCGATTTGCCGATGCCCTCGATCCAGCGCTCCGTCCTCGTTCCTTTCAGTTGCGAACAGATGTTCGATCTGGTGGCCGACGTCGGACGCTACCCGGAATTCATGCCCTGGTGCGGCGGGGCCCAGGTTCAGTGGCGCAACGAGCAGGGCATGCAAGCCACGGTGCAGATCCATTTCGCGGGCATCCGCCAGAGCTTCACCACGCGCAACGATCACGAATATCCGCGCCGGATCGTCTTCCACCTGGTGGACGGTCCGTTTTCCAGTCTGACAGGGCACTGGGCCTTTCAGCCTCTGGGCGAGGACGGTTGCAAGGTGCTCTACACCATGGAATACACCTTTTCCAGCCGGACGCTCTCGGCGGTGGTGGGGCCTGTCTTCAACCGGATCGCCACCAGCTTCATCGACTCCTTTACCCAGCGCGCCCACGCGGTCTATGGAGGATGAGTTGAAGGTGCATATCGCCTTCGCCGCGCCCACGCGCCTGTGGCGGCGGACCCTGGACGTACCCGAGGGCTCGACCGTCGGCCAGGCGCTGGCCCTGAGCGGTTTCGCGGCCGAGTTTCCCGAGTTCACCGATCATCCGCCCGCGATGGGCGTGTACGGGGAACGCTGCGACGAGCGCCGTGTCCTGCGCGAGGAAGACCGGGTCGAACTTTACCGGCCGCTGGTCTTCGATCCCCTGGAGTCCCGGCGCCGCCGTGCGGCGCATCGGCAGGAAACGGCGCGTCGCGCCGCTCGACCGGGCGCGCCGCGCGTCTAGGGTTCCGGGACCGCTCGCGGATTGTCGCGTGCGCGACAGCCGCGCCGCGGCAGCTGCGCTAAGGTGGGCGGGCCGTGCGGGCGCTGCCCGTCGAAGTGCTACAGTAAACCCGCGGCGCAACGGCCGGCCTCCACCCGGGCCAGGCCGCGTCGGGCGGCGCCACGAGCATGCCGCGACAGCCCCATACAAAATCCGGAGACACGCACCATGGATTTTCGCCTCACCGAGGAGCAACAGGCCTTCGCACAGGCCGCCCGCGAATTCGCCCAGGGGGAACTGGCCCCTTACGCGGCGCAGTGGGACGAAGAACACATCTTTCCCCGCGAGGCCTTCGCCAAGGCCGGCCAGCTCGGATTCTGCGCCATGTACGCACCCGAATCCATCGGCGGACTCGGCTTGCCGCGCCTGGACGCCACACTGGTTTTCGAGGAAATGGCCGCCGTCGATCCCTCCACCACGGCCTTCATCACCATCCACAACATGGCGACCTGGATGATCGGCTCCTGGGCGCAGCCCGGCGTGCGCGATCACTGGGGGCCGCTGCTGGCCAGCGGTGAAAAGCTCGCATCCTACTGCCTGACCGAGCCCGGCGCGGGATCGGACGCCGCTTCGCTAACCACCAGCGCCCGTCGCGAGGGGGATCACTATGTCCTGAACGGCGCCAAGGCCTTCATCTCCGGCGCGGGTGACACCGATGTCCTGGTGGTGATGGCCCGCACGGGCGGCGAGGGCGCGCGCGGCATCTCGGCCCTGGTCGTGCCGGCCGACAGCGCCGGGATCGCCTACGGCCGCAAGGAAAACAAAATGGGCTGGAACAGCCAGTCCACGCGCCCGATCACCTTCGAAAACGTCCGGGTGCCGGTGGAAAACCGCCTGGGCGAGGAAGGCGAGGGCTTCCGCTTCGCCATGAAGGGCCTGGACGGCGGACGCATCAACATCGCCACCTGCTCGGTCGGCGCCGCCCAGGGCGCCTACGAGGCCGCGCGCCGCTACATGGGCGAACGGCGCCAGTTCGGCCGCGCCCTGGCGGATTTCCAGGCCTTGCAGTTCAAGCTGGCCGACCTGCTGGCCAATATCGTCGCCTCGCGCCAGATGGTGCGGCTGGCGGCCTGCAAGCTCGACGAGGGCGATCCCCAGGCCACCGCCTATTGCGCGATGGCCAAGCGCCTGGCCACGGACCTGTGCTTCCAGTCCTGTCTGGACGCGCAGCAGATCCACGGCGGCTACGGCTATCTGAAGGACTACCCGCTGGAACGGCTGGTCCGCGACACCCGCGTGCACCAGATCCTGGAAGGCACCAACGAAATCATGCGCCTGATCGTGGCACGCCACATCCTCACCCAGGAGGCCGATCTGCGATGAGCGCATCCGCCCTTCCCGAATCCGCCGGCCAGGACCCGGTGCTTTTCCACGAAATCCCCGCTCGTGACGGCCGTCGCATCGGCGTGGCCACCCTGAACAGCCCCCAGACCCTGAATGGTCTGTCCCTTGCCATGTGCCGGCTGCTGGACGCGCGCCTGCAGGCCTGGGCGGCCGACGACGGCCTTGTCGCCGTGGTCCTGAACGGCGCGGGGGGCAAGGCCTTCTGCGCCGGCGGTGATCTGCACGCCCTGTACCGCGCGATGCTTGAAAGCCCGGCGGGTGATGCCTGGTCCAATGCCACGGCCCGCGCATTCTTCGAGACCGAATACCGGCTGGACCACCGTATCCACCGCTATCCCAAGCCGGTGCTGTGCTGGGCGAGCGGCATCGTGATGGGCGGCGGGGTGGGGCTGATGCTGGGCGCGAGCCACCGCATCGTCACCGGCGCGACGCGCTTCGCCATGCCGGAGGTGACCATCGGCCTGTATCCCGACGTCGCGGGCACCTGGATGCTCAGCCGCCTGCCGCGCGGTATCGGCACATTCCTGGCGTTCACCGGGGCGCAGCTGGGCGCGGGCGACTGTCTGCATTACGGCCTGGCCGACCGAAGCTGCGACGCCGGGGGGCTGGACGCCCTGCTGGCCGCGCTGGCGGCCACGGACTGGTCGGCCGACCCCACCGGCCACGCCGCCCAGGTGGATGCCGTGCTGGACGCCTGCCAGACGGCGGCGCCCGAGCCCGGCCCGCTGCAACGCCATGCAGATGAGATTCGCCAGGCCTGCGGCCGGGCCGATTTCCTTGAAATCGCCGCCGCCGTCGCCGCCTGGAAGGACGACCCCGATCCCTGGCTGGCAAGGGCGGCGGCCACCTTCCTGGCGGGATCGCCAGGCTCGGCCCGTCTCAGCCACACGCTGCTGACGCGCGCCCGGCACCAGTCCCTGGCGGAAACCTTCCGCATGGAATTCACGGCCTCGCTGCATTGCTGCGCCGAGCCGGATTTTCGCGAAGGCATCCGCGCGCTGCTGATCGACAAGGACAAAACCCCGCGCTGGAATCCGTCCACGCACGAACAGGCCACGGCGCAATGGGTACAGCGTTTCCTGGCCCCGCTCGGGCCGGCCGGTCGGCCTCACCCTCTGGCCGATCTGGGGCCCTGAACCGGATGACCGGACCGGTGGCCCGGGATACAGGATCATAAGAATTCCACGCATCATCACAGGAGACACGCATGAGCAGCACCATCGGATTCATCGGATTGGGCCACATGGGCGGCCCGATGGCACAGAACCTGCTGAAGGCGGGCCACAGGCTCCAGGTCTTCGATCTGGTCCCGCAGGCCGTCCAGACCCTGGCCCAGGCGGGCGCCACGGCGGCGTCATCCGCGGCCGAAGCCGTTGCGGGGGCCGACCTGGTCATCACCATGCTGCCGGCCAGCCGCCACGTCGAAAGCCTGTATCTGGGCGACGACGGTCTGCTCGCCTCGATCGCCCGCGGCACACTGGTCCTGGAATGCAGCACTATCGCGCCCGAATCGGCGCGCAAGGTCTCGGCCGCCGCCGCGCAGCGTGGCATCCGGATGATCGACGCGCCGGTGTCCGGCGGCACGGGCGGCGCCGTGGCGGGCACGTTGACCTTCATCGTCGGTGGTGCGGCCGCCGATCTGGAATCGGCCCGGCCCTACCTGGAAAAAATGGGCAAGAACATCTTCCACGCAGGGGACGCGGGCGCGGGCCAGGTCGCGAAAATCTGCAACAACATGCTCCTGGGCATCCTGATGGCCGGCACGGCCGAGGCCCTGGCCCTGGGCGTGGCCAACGGCCTGGATCCCAAGACCCTGTCGGACATCATCGCCAAGAGCTCCGGGCGCAACTGGGCGACGGAACTGTACAACCCGTGGCCCGGCGTGATGGAAAACGCGCCGGCCTCCAAGGACTACGCCGGCGGCTTCGGCGTGGATCTGATGCTCAAGGACCTGGGGCTGGCGGCCGAGGCGTCCATGCAGGCCCGCGCGACCACTCCGTTGGGCGAACTGGCGCGCAATCTTTATGCTCTGCACAGCACCCAGGGGCATGGCAAGCTGGACTTCTCCAGCATCCTGAAGCTGTATCACCAGCCGCGCTGAAAAACGGGTGGGACGGCGGGCGATGCCCGCGTCCCAGCCATTGCGGCCGCTGCGCAAGCCCGCCCGGATTCAGGCGGTTCCGGAAGGCGCGCGCATGTCCAGCACAACGCCGTCGGGCGCACCGACGGCGTAGCGCATCTCCGGCCAGTCCGACAGGGTGATTTCAGCCGCCACATGCAGCACTCCCTGATGGACGGCCGACTCGATCACGCGGCCCGCAGGCCGCCCGGCCGTGTCCCCCGCAGCGTACAGATCGGATGCGGGGGGCAGGGCAGAGGCGTCCGGCGGACAGGGCGCGGTGCCGTAGGCCATGCGGCGCTTGACCGTGCCCCGATAGTGGCTGCGGGCGATGACTTCCTGGCCCGGATAGCAGCCCTTGGCGAAATCGATGGTGCCGTTCAGGTCCATGTCCAGGGAAGCCGGCAGGAACAAGTCCTGGGACGCCGCCCGGATCCAGGGCCAGCCGCCGGACAGCCTCAGGGCGGTCCAGGCGTCGCCTGCGACAGTGCCGGCCGCAGCAGTCGGCGCCGCATCCGAGAAGCGCCAGGCGGCGGGCCGATCCCCTCGCGACATCGGGGCCACGATCCAGTCGGCGTCCCCGATCGAGGCGCGGGTCCAGACTGGCGACTCGTGTAGTGCGTCCGGCACGGCGCCGGACCCCCACACGCCCCAGGCCCGGGGTGCGTCATCCAGGCCGATCGTGACCCGCGCGCGCAGCACGAACATGCGCAGCCGCTTGATGAGGCTGTCCGCCACGTCACGCGATACCATCCACACGAGGTCTTCGTTCCCCACCCGCCAGACTACGCCGTTGGCCAGCAGACGTCCTTGAGGCGTGCAGTACGCGGCCGGCGCCGCCTGATCATCGTCCAGGGCGGTGACGCCGTGCGTGAGTTGCCCGTGCAGGAACGAAGGGGCGTCGGGCCCCTGGATGCGCACCAGCGCGCAGCCGGGCAAGGGTTGAAAACCGTTGGTCGCAAGGCCTTCCATGGTGAATCCGTGAATATGCATGGTTCAAACAATCGGACAGCGTTCATGATAGCGCGGGTGCGACCCGGGCCGGCGAGAGGGCCGATTGGCGGCACGGGTAAAGGGGGCGATGGGGCGGCGCGGAGCAGGATCGGGCTGGCTCAGCGCTGCGCAGTCGAGGAGTTCGGGGATGAATGCTAATTAAATATTTTTTATATGTTTACTAAAATGATTTGAATTTATTTATTTATAGCCCCTGCTTAGAATGGCCGCCAGTCACCACCTTTCCACGAGCCTTCAGCATGCTGCCCATTTCCGCCGTCCCGCATCCATTGCCTTCGGCCGCCGGCCTTCCCGCCGCCCAGTCGCGCACCCGCGGCTTCTCACGCACCCCCTCGCTATGGTATGGCTTGCTGCTCGCCGCGGGACTCGGGCTGGCGGCCTGGTGGCTGGGCGCCCGGTTTCCGCTCATCGGAGGCCCCGTGTTCGGCATTCTGCTGGGCATGGTCTGGCGCAACGTGCTCGGTCTGTCCCCGGTCTTCACGCCCGGCGTGGTCTTCAGCAGCCGCCAGGTGCTGAAATGGTCCATCATCGGTCTGGGGTTCGGCCTGAGCTTCGGCCAGGTCATGAAAACCGGCGCCTCGTCGCTGGCCGTGACCTTGATCACGCTGTCCACCGCATTCCTGGCTGCCTGGCTGCTGGGGCGCTGGCTGAAGCTGGGCGGCGATCTTTGCACCCTGATCGGAGTCGGGACAGCGATCTGCGGCGGATCGGCCATCGCGGCGGTGGCGCCGATCATCAAGCCCGACGATCATGAGACCGCCCTGTCGATTTCGACCATCTTTCTCTTCAATGTCGTGGCGGTGTTGCTATTCCCGCCCCTGGGTCACTGGATGGGCCTGAGCGACCACGGTTTCGGCCTATGGGCCGGGACCGCCATCAACGACACGTCTTCGGTCGTGGCGGCGGGCTATAGCTACAGCGTGGCGGCGGGCGACATCGCCACGATCGTCAAACTCACCCGCGCGACGCTGATCATTCCGATCTGCATCGTCATTGCCTTCTGGGTGGCCTGGCGCAACCAGCGTTCTGAAACCCGGGTGTCCCTGGTCTCGATCTTCCCGTGGTTCATCCTCTGGTTCCTGGCGGCTTCGGCGACGCGCAGCCTGGGCTTGATTCCGGAAGCGCTGCTCGGACCGCTGCATCTGCTTTCGCAGTTCCTCATCATCATGGCGCTGACCGCCATCGGGCTGTCCTCCGACCTGCGCCGCATGGCGCTGGCGGGCGCCCGTCCACTGCTGCTCGGCTTGGGCGTTTGGTCGGCCGTATCGCTCAGCAGCCTGGGCGTCCAGTGGCTGATGGGCAGCCTCTGAACGTCAGGTCCTCCGCCCGGCCCGCCAGTTCGTTAAACTGGCGGGCATGAAAAAACTGATCCTCTGGTTGCTGATCCTCGGTCTGCTGGCCGCGGCGGCGATCATCGCCTCGGCGGCCTGGTGGGGCTGGAAGCGGCCTGTGCCCATGCGGGCGCCCGTCGTGGACTACCTGATCGACGCCGGCGGTACGCCGCGCCAGATCGCCCAGACGATGCGGGACGCGGGCATCGAAATCCAGCCCGACGCCTTCGTCTGGCTGGCCCGCTTGAGCGGCCGCGACAAATTGTTGAAGGCCGGCGCCTATGAGGCCCGCGAGGGCGACACGCCCTGGATGCTGCTGGAGCGCATGGCCAACGGAGACATGACCCAGGCCCGCCTGACTTTTCCCGAAGGCTGGACCTTCGCCCAGATCCGGGCGGCGCTGGACGCCGATCCCCAGGTCCGCCATGACACGCTTGGCATTGACGAGCAGGCCCTGATCCGGCGTCTGGGGCTGGAAGCCGACGCGCTCGAAGGCCTGTTCCATCCCGACACTTATGTGTTCGCACCGGGCAGTTCCGATCTGGACATCCTGCGACGCGCAGCCGAAGCGGGCCGGCAGACGCTGGAGCGCGCCTGGGCCGGGCGCGACCGCGACCTGCCTCTGGAGACCCCTTACCAGGCGCTGATCCTGGCCTCCATCGTTGAAAAGGAGACCGGTCACGGAGCGGACCGCACCCGAATCGCCGGCGTGTTCATCAACCGCTTGCGCATCGGCATGCCCTTGCAGACCGACCCGACTGTCATCTACGGCCTGGGCGACGATTACCAGGGCCGCCTGCGCAAGAAGGATCTGGAGCGCGACACGCCCTGGAACACCTACACCCGCGCGGGCCTGCCGCCCACGCCCATCGCCAACCCCGGCAAAGCGGCCCTGGAGGCGGTCCTGCATCCGGAGCGGCACAAATTCCTGTATTTCGTCTCGCGGGGCGACGGCACCAGCGAATTCTCCACCGATCTGGCGGCGCACAACCGCGCCGTCGGCAAATACATCCTGAAACGATAGTCCATGACGATCCGAGGCGCCTGTTTCATCACGCTCGAAGGCCTGGACGGGGCCGGCAAGAGCACGCACATTCCCTGGATCGAGGACCGGCTGCGCCAGGGCGGGGTGGATCTGCTGTCCACCCGCGAACCCGGCGGCACCCCTCTGGGGGAAACCCTGCGCGAACTGCTGCTGCACAATCCCATGGACCTGCGCACCGAGACGCTGCTCATGTTCGCCGCCCGTAACGAGCACTGGCGCACGCGCATCCTGCCCGCCCTGGAGCAGGGCCGATGGGTGCTGTGCGACCGCTACACCGACGCTTCGTTCGCTTACCAGGGCGGCGGCCGGGGCCTGGGCGCGGAACCCGTGCGCATTCTGGAAGAGTGGGTACAGCAGGGCAGGGGTCCGGATTGCACCCTGCTGTTCGACGTGCCGCTGGAGACCGCGCGCGAGCGCCTGTCGCGCGGGCGCGCTCGCCCCGACCGCTTCGAGCGCGAGGATGCGGCGTTCTTCGAGCGCACCCGCCAGGCCTACCACGCCCGGGCGGCGGCCGATCCGGACCGCTTCCGGGTGATCGACGCCCGCCGGAGCCTCGAAGAGATCCGCGCCGAACTGGGCGGCATCCTGGACGGGCTCCTGCGTGCGCGCGGCCATGCGCCCACGTCCGGCGGCCTGGATCCGGCATGATGGACTTCCTGCCCTGGCAACAGGCGCCGGCGCGCCGCTGGCTGGCCACGCGCGAGCGCTTCGCCCACGCCTGGCTGATCCACGGCCGGCCCGGTTGCGGCCAGATGGAATTCGCACTCGCGGGGGCCGCCAGCCTGCTGTGCGAATCGCCCCGTGACGGTCTGGCTTGCGGCGCATGCCAGGCCTGCCGCTGGGTGGCGGCCGGCAATCATCCCGATCTGCGCCGCATCCGGCCCGACGCCCAGGCCGTGCGCGAAGGCGCACTGGACGTTGCCGAGGACGCCAAGAAACAGCCCTCGCGCGAGATACGCATCGAACAGATCCGCAGCCTGCTGCCCTGGTTCAATACGGCCACTCACCGGGGGGGCTGGCGCGTCGCCCTGCTGTATCCGGCCGAATCGCTGAACACCATCGCAGCCAACGCGCTGCTCAAGATCCTCGAAGAGCCGCCCGAGCACACAGTTTTCCTGCTGTCGGCCCAGGCGCCCGACCGCCTGCTGCCGACGCTGGTGTCGCGCTGCCGGCGCCTGCCCCTGACGGTGCCGCCCGCTCCCGAATCATTGGCCTGGCTGGAGGCGCAGGGCGTGAAGGATGCCGCCGACCGGCTGGCGGCGGCCGGCGGCGCGCCGCTGCTGGCGTTGGAACAGGCGAAGGAAGGGCGGCCCGTGACGCCCGCCTGGCTGGAACTGTTCCTGGATCAGGCAGGCGGCGGCGATGATGGCGCCGCGCTGGCCGATGCGCTCCAGGCCGCCGAGCCGGCCGACTGGGTGGACGGGTTCCAGCGCCTGTGGCTGGATCTCAGCCTGGGCACGCATGGCCTGCCGCCGCGTTATCATCCCGGACAGGCGCCACGCATCGCCGCGATCGCCAAGCGCCTGGACCCGGCGGCACTGGCCCGTGCGGCGGACTGGCTGCGGGAACAGCGCCGCCTGGCGCGCCACGCCCTCAATCCCAAGCTGCTGGCCGACCACGCCGCCCGCTACCTGCTGCAGTCGGTGCGGCCCCGATAGATTCCATTTTGATCCCATGTATATCGATTCCCACTGCCACCTGAATTTTCCCGACCTGCGGGCCCAGTTGCCGGATGTGCTGGAGCGCATGCGGACCGCCGGCGTGGGCCATGCCCTGGTGGTCAGCGTCAATCTGCGCGACTGGCCCGGCCTGATGGAACTGGTGGAGCAACATCCCTTCCTGCGAGCCTCGGTGGGCGTGCATCCGGACAACGACCCCGAAGACGACGATGGCGCCGAACCGACCCTGGACGATCTGGTCGGCCGAGCGGCCCATCCCCGGGTCGTCGCCATCGGAGAGACCGGGCTCGACTACTATCGCCTCGGCGAACCGCTGGAATGGCAGCGCGAGCGCTTTCGCACCCACATCCGCGCGGCGCACGCCACCGGGCTGCCGCTGATCATCCATACCCGCGCCGCCGCCGAAGACACCCTGCGCCTGATGCGCGAGGAACGCGCGCCCGGCGGGGTCATGCACTGCTTCACCGAGTCCTGGGAAGTCGCGCAGGGTGCCCTTGACCTGGGGTTCTACATCTCCATCTCCGGCATCGTGACCTTCAAGAATGCCGCCCAGATCCAGGACGTCGCCCGCAGGGTGCCCCTGGACCGCCTGCTGATCGAGACCGATTCCCCTTATCTGGCGCCGGTGCCGTACCGGGGAAAGATGAACGATCCCTCCCGGGTGATCCACGTGGCCGAAAAAATCGCCGAACTGCGTGGCGTACCCGTTGCCGAGATCGAGCGGGCAAGCGCCGATAATTACTGGCGTCTGTTCGACAAGGCGGCCGTGCCCGTCTGAACCCCGGCCCGCCATCCGGCAGCCTGTCACCATTCCCGCCGACGGAGGTCTCCGCCATGTTCCTGTCCACTCTCGTTCGATCCGGCGCGCGGCGCGGCAAACTGGCCGGCCTTGCGTTGATCCTGATCCTGGGCGCCGGGGCGCCGCCCGCGGTCCCCGCCCAACAGGCGCCGACGGCCGACTGGTGGTCAGCCATCCGCCGCGATGACGTGTCCGCCGTCCAGGGCATGTTGCTGCGCTACACCGATCCGAATGCCCTCAACGCTCTTGGCAATCCCGCGCTGACCCAGGCGGCGCGGGATCAGTCCTGGAAGGTGTTCGATGTCCTGCTCACGGCGCCCGATGTGCGGATCGACGAACCGAACGCCCGCGACGAGACGGCGCTGATGTACCTCTGCATCCTGGGCCAGACCGATCGGGCCCGGGCGCTGATCTCCGCGGGCGCACGGGTCAACCGTCTGGGATGGACACCGTTGCACTATGCCGCGTCCAAGGCGCAAGTGGACACAGCCCGCATGCTGATCGGGCAGGGCGCCATCGTCAACGCGCCCGGACCGGATGGAACCACGCCGCTGATGATGGCGGCCCTGTCCGGCAAGCCGGACATCGTCCGCCTGCTGCTGGCGCACGGGGCGGACCCCACCATGTTCAACGCCGCCCACGAGACGGCGGCGGACTGGGCACGCAAGCGCCAGCATCAGTCCCTGGCCGCGGGCCTGGATGACGCCGCCCACCGGGCGCGGAACCGCCGGGGCGATGGCCCCGCGCCAGCGGCGAACGCGCCGGGCCAGGCACCGCAGGCGCCCGCACCGGGAACCAAGGACGATGCGTCCTCGTTCTCGCGCTATTTCGACCTCGGACGCTTCGAAGACACGCCGCAAGGCCGATAGACGACGCCCTGTCTTTCATAGGGATCGATCTCACTGATCCGTGTGCGCGGCCCCTAGCCCAGGAACACCCGGGCCTGGCGGGGCCGGGCGATGAAGCGTCGGTGCCCCTGCGCCCGGATCCGGTCGAATTCCAGGCTGGGCATGACCACTTCGATGATTTCCTGAGTGTCTTCGCGCCGCAGTTCCAGCTGCGCCAGCGGGCCGAAAGCATGCGCCCGCTGCAGGTTCACCAGCAGCCCCTGGTCGGCGGCCGGCCTGCCCGAGGAGGGCATGGGTTCGATCTGGATGTCGTGCGGCCGGACATAGGCGGTGCCGGACGCATCGGCCGTGCCCTCCAGGCCAGGCATGTCGAGCGCCACGCCGCCGGTATGCAGCCGGCCATCGCGCACCCGGCCGTGAAACAGGTTCACGTGTCCCAGGAAACCATACACGAAGGCCGTGCCCGGTTCGTCGTAGACCGCTTGCGGCGCGCCTTGCTGCTCGACCCGGCCCTTGTTCATGATCACCACCTCGTCGGCGACCTCCAGAGCCTCCTCCTGGTCGTGCGTCACGAACAGACTGGTCATGTGCAACTCGTCGTGCAGACGGCGCAGCCAGCGCCGCAGTTCCTTCCGGACCTTGGCATCCAGCGCGCCGAATGGTTCGTCCAGCAGCAGCACGCGCGGCTTCACCGCCAGAGCCCGGGCCAGGGCGATGCGCTGGCGCTGGCCGCCGGACAGGGCCGCCGGCTTGCGGTCGAGATACGGCTCAAGCTGCAGCATGGCGGCGACACTCTCGGCCCGGGCGTTGCGCTCGGCCTTCGGCATGCCACGCAGTTCCAGCCCGAAAGCGATGTTCTCGCGCACGCTCATATGCGGATAGAGC
>DISE01000019.1:11261-22666 GCA_002421865.1 Castellaniella sp. UBA6218 | reverse complement strand
CCGACGACGTGATCAACGTCGCCGGTCACCGTCTGGGAACGCGCGAAATCGAGGAATCGGTCAACACGCACCCGGCCGTGGCGGAATCGGCCGTGGTGGGGGTGGCGGATCAGCTCAAAGGTCAGGAAGCCATGGCCTTTGCCGTGCTGCGCAACCCGGCCGTGCTGGACGAGCCTGGCGCCCGCGACCGCCTTGAAGCCGAGATCAAGCGCGTGATCGAGCAGCGCAACGGCGCCGTGGCCCGCCCCGCGCGCATCCTGTTCGTCAACAGCCTGCCCAAGACGCGTTCGGGCAAGGTGCTGCGCCGGGCCATCGTGGCGCTGTGCGAAGGCCGTGATCCGGGCGACCTGACGACGATCGAGGATCCGGGCGCGCTCGACCAGATTCGCGACGCGCTGTGAGCGGCGGCCGGGGCGCATCCGATCCGCGGCCCGGCGCGCGCGCCGGTTCGCCCCTGATGCCCGGGGTGGGGCGGCGGGAAGTCTGGTCCTGGGCGATGTACGACTTCGCCAATTCCGGATACACCACCGTGGTGTTGACGACGGTGTTCAACGCGTATTTCGTCGGTGTGGTGGCGGCCGGGAAAAGCTGGGGCACGCTGGCGCTGACGGCGGCTCTTTCGCTGTCCTATCTGACGGTGATGCTGTGGATGCCGGGCCTGGGCGCCCGCGCGGATGCCCGGGCCGGCCACCGCCGGCTGCTCTTCGCCAGCACCGCCGGGTGCGTGCTGGCCACGGCGGCGCTGGCCAGCGTGGGGCCGGGCGACATTGTCTGGGGTCTGTTGTGGCTGGCGCTGTCCAATGTCTGCTATTGCGTCGGCGAATCGGCCGTGGCGTCTTTCCTGCCGGGGCTGGCCCGGCCCGAAGCCATGGGGCGGGTGTCCGGCTGGGGCTGGAGCTTCGGTTATTTCGGCGGCATGCTGGCCCTGGGGCTGGCGCTGTGGGTCGCGGCCACGGCGGAGTCCGACGGGCTGCCGGCCCAGGCCTACGTTCCCTGGATCATGGGCCTGACCGCCGTCCTGTTCGCGGCGGCGGCTTTGCCTGCGTTCCTGTGGTTGCGCGAACCCGCCTCCGGCGCGGACCGGGAACCGGTCGCGATGCTGGCCCAGTTGAGGATGGCGTGGCGCGAGACCCGCCGCGACTTTCCCGACTTTCGCCGCCTGTTGCTGTGCATCGCCTGCTACCAGGCGGGGATCTCGGTGGTGATCACGCTGTCGGCCGTCTACGCCACCGAGGTCATGGGCTTCGGCATGCGGCAGACCATGTTGCTGGTGTTTCTGGTGAATATCGGCGCCGCCGTTGGCGCGTTCAGTTTCGGCTACCTGCAGGACCGCATCGGCCATCGCAGGGCGCTGGCCCTGACCCTGATGGGCTGGATCGCCATGGTGCTGCTGGCCGCCTCGGCCCGCTCCCTGCCGGTGTTCTGGTCGGCCGCCGCGCTGGCGGGTTTGTGCATGGGCACCAGCCAGAGCGCGGGCCGGGCCATGGTCGGCGTGTTGGCGCCCGCCAACCGACCTGCGGAGTTCTTCGCCCTCTGGACGTTCGCCGTGCAACTGGCGGCCGTCGTCGGGCCGTTGTCCTACGGTGTGCTGGTCTGGGTTACCGGGGGCGACCATCGCGCCGCCTTGCTGACGACCGGCCTGTTCTTCATGGCGGGTCTGGCTTTGCTGGGCCGCCTGGATTTCGAACGCGGCATCCGCGCCCGACAAATCCGAACCGCTTGCAAGCGGTGAGGCGGGCACTCCCGATCCGGCCCGCACGCCTGCGGCCTGGAGAGAGGCGGGTAGCATTTGTCAGTGTCGAGTAAGTATCGTGCGGTACGGTTGCAACATTCAAATATAAAGTGAACGTATCACTAAACTCAGGAGCGAGCCATGACCACGGAGATTGAATCCATATTGGTGGAAAACCGGGTGTTTCCGCCGCCTGCGGACCTCGTCAAACAGGCCAATGTGTCAGGGATGGAGGGCTACCAGGCCCTGTGCGACGAAGCCAAGCGCGATCCCGACGCCTTCTGGGCCCGCCTGGCCAATGAAAATCTGGTCTGGGCCAAGCCGTTCACCCAGGTGCTGGACGAATCCAGGGCGCCGTTCTACAAGTGGTATCCCGACGGCCGGATGAACGTCTCGGCCAACTGCCTGGACAAACACCTGGGGACCCCGGCCGAGAACCGCACGGCGATCATCTTCGAGGCCGACGACGGCCAGGTTACCAAGGTCACCTACAAGGAACTGCACGCGCGGGTCTCGCAATTCGCCAACGCCTTGAAATCCCTGGGTTACCAGGCGGGCGAGCGCGCCATCATCTATCTGCCCATGTCCATCGAGGCCGTGGTCGCCATGCAAGCCTGCGCCCGTCTGGGCATCATCCATTCCGTGGTGTTCGGCGGCTTCTCGTCCAAGAGCATCCACGAACGCACCGTGGACGTCGGCGCCTCGCTGGTGATCACCGCCGACGCGCAGATGCGCGGCGGCAAATCCATCCCTCTCAAGGACGCCGTGGACGAGGCCCTTGCCATGGGCGGCTGCGACGCCGTGCGCAAGGTCATCACCTACAAGCGCGCCGGTTCCGATGTCCAGTGGCATGCCGACCGCGACCTGTGGTGGCACGACGTCATCCAGGGCCAGTCGACCGACTGCCCGCCGGTGGCCGTCGATGCCGACCATCCGCTGTTCATCCTGTATACCTCCGGGTCCACCGGCAAGCCCAAAGGCGTGCAGCACTCCAGCGCCGGTTTCCTGCTGTGGTCTCTGATGACCATGAAATGGACCTTCGACGCCAAGCCGACGGATGTGTTCTGGTGCACGGCCGATGTCGGCTGGGTGACGGGCCATTCCTATGTCACCTACGGCCCGCTCGCGGCCGGCGTGACCCAGGTGGTCTTCGAGGGGGTGCCCACTTATCCGGACGCCGGGCGTTTCTGGAAGATGATCCAGGAACACAAGGTCACGATCTTCTATACCGCGCCCACGGCCATCCGCTCGCTGACCAAGCTGTCCGAAGCCGATCCCAAGGTCCATCCGAAATCCTTCGACCTGAGCACGCTGCGCATCATCGGTTCGGTGGGCGAGCCCATCAACCCCGAAGCCTGGGTCTGGTATTACAACAACGTCGGCGGCCAGCGCTGCCCCGTGATCGACACCTGGTGGCAGACGGAGACCGGCGCGCACATGATCACCCCGCTGCCGGGCGTCACGCCGCTCAAGCCGGGCTCCTGCACGCTGCCGCTGCCCGGCATCGATGCCGCCATCGTCGACGAGACGGGCGAGGAAGTCGAGCGCGGCAAGGGCGGTTTCCTGGTGATCCGCCGTCCGTGGCCCTCGATGATCCGCACGATCTGGGGCGACCCGGAACGCTTCAAGAAAACCTACTTCCCCGAGGAACTCAAGGGCTACTATCTGGCGGGCGACGGCGCCCAGCGGGACAAGGACGGCTATTTCTGGATCATGGGCCGCATCGACGACGTGCTGAACGTCTCGGGTCACCGCCTGGGGACGATGGAAGTCGAATCGGCCCTGGTGGCGCATGAAATGGTGGCCGAGGCCGCCGTGGTCGGCCGTCCGGACGACACGACCGGCGAGGCCGTGGTGGCTTTCGTGGTGCTCAACGGACCCTTGCCCCAGGGCGACCAGGCCGCCGCCGTCGCCAAGCAATTGCGCGACTGGGTGGCCAAGGAAATCGGCCCCATCGCCAAGCCGCGCGAGATCCGCTTCGGCGAAAACCTGCCCAAGACGCGTTCGGGCAAGATCATGCGCCGCCTGCTGCGCGTGGTCGCCAAGGGCGAGCCCATCACCCAGGACGTGTCCACGCTGGAAAATCCCGGCATCCTGGAACAGTTGGCCCAGGTGCGGTAACGAGTGTCATCGGCGGGCCGCTCATAAGGCGGCCCGCCGCATGCAGCCAAAGGGCGGGGGATTCCCCCGCCCTTTTCATTACCGCGCCGGATCGGGTGCCGCCGCTACGCCAGTCCCGGCAGCAGCGCCCGGATGCCCGCGAACGTCATTTCCACGGCGATGGCCGCCAGGATCATGCCCATGACGCGGGCCATGATGACGCGCATCTTGGACGAGAGCAGCTTGCCGATGGAGGCGGCGAAATACAGCACCGCGAACAGGGCGGCCAGGACGATCGCCAGCACGAGACCGAAGGCCAGGTATTGCTTCGACTGATGGGCCTGGGCTCCATAGATGATCAGCGTGGCGATGGTGCCCGGCCCGACGATCATTGGAAAGGTCAGAGGGTAGAACGCCGGGTTGTCCTCGACCTCGGCCCGGGCGTCCAGGCCTCCGACGTTCTTTTCCTGGGTCGCGCGTTCGTGCGAAGTGATCGGCTGGCCATTGAGCATGGTCAGCGCGATGCCGCCGAGCACCACGCCGCCAGCCACGCGGAAGGCATCCAGGCTGACGCCGAAGAAGCGGATGATGTGGCTGCCGGCCAGCGAGATGACCACGCACATCGCCAGGGTGTAGATCAGGATCGCCGCCGCCTGGTTGCGTTGCTCGACGACGGTCTTGTTGGCCGTCACCGCCAGGAACAGGGGCAGGGTGATGAACGGGTTCATGATGGCGAACAGGGCGCCCAGGAACCTGGTGGCGAACGTGATGTCCATCACATGCCGTTGTAGACCGGCCCTTCGCCACCCTGGGGTGTCACCCAGACGATGTTCTGCGTCGGATCCTTGATGTCGCAGGTCTTGCAGTGGACGCAGTTCTGGGCATTGATCTGCAGGCGGTCCTCGCCGGTCTCGGTCTTGACGAATTCGTAGACCCCGGCCGGACAGAAACGCGTTTCCGGCCCGCCGAATTTCGCCAGGTTGACGGCGACCGGCACGGACTCGTCCTTCAGCGTGAGGTGGACGGGCTCGTTTTCGTCGTGATTGGTGTTGGAGATGAACACCGAGCTGAGCCGGTCGAAGGTCAGCTTGCCGTCGGGCTTCGGGTAGTCGATGCGTGCGCATTCGGCCGCTGGCTGCAGACAGGCGTGGTCGGGTTTGGTGCGGTGGATGGTCCAGGGCATCTTGCCCTTGAACAGCCATTGCTCGATGCCGGTCATCAACGTGCCGACGGTGCGGCCTTTCTTGAACCACTGCTTGAAGTTGCGCGACTTGTTCAGTTCGGTGTGCAGCCAGGAGCGCTCGAAGGCGGCCGGGTAGGCGGTCAGCTCATCGTGGCTGCGGCCGGCGGCCAGCGCGTCGAAGGCGGCCTCGGCGGCAAGGGCGCCGGACTTGATGGCCGAATGGCTGCCCTTGATTCGTGAGGCGTTCAGCATGCCGGCCTCGCAGCCGACCAGCGCCCCGCCGGGGAAGCAGAGCTTGGGCAGGGACAGCAGTCCGCCCGCGGTCAGCGAGCGCGCGCCGTAGGCGATGCGCTTGCCGCCCTCGAAGGTGGCGCGGATCGCCGGATGTGTCTTGTAGCGCTGAAATTCCTCGAAGGGTGAGAGCCATGGGTTGGCATAGTCCAGACCCACAACCAGGCCCACGGCCACCAGGTTGTCGTTCAAGTGGTACAGGAAGGAGCCGCCGTAAGTGTCCGAATCGAGCGGCCAGCCGGCGGTGTGCATGACCATGCCGGGCCGGGATTGCGCGGGATCGACTTCCCAGAGTTCCTTGATGCCGATGGCGTAGCTCTGCGGGTCCCGGCCGGCGTCGAGGCGGTATTGATCGATCAGCTGGCGGCCCAGATGGCCGCGCGAGCCTTCGGCGAAGATCGTGTAGCGCGCCAGCAGTTCCATGCCGGGCTGGTAGGCGTCGGTGTGGCTGCCGTCGCGCGCCACGCCCATGTCGCCGGTCAGCACGCCACGCACGGCGCCGGACTCGGTGTAGAGGATCTGCGCGGCGGCGAAACCGGGGAACACGTCCACGCCCAGGGCCTCGGCCTGTTCACCCAGCCAGCGGGTGACATGGCCCAGGCGCACGATGTAGTTGCCGTGGTTCTTGAAGCAGTCGGGCAGCAGCCAGGCCGGTGTGGCGCGCGCGCCCGATTCGGTCAGGAACAGGAACCGGTCTTCGGAGACGGCCACCTCCAGCGGGGCGCCGCGTTCCTTCCAGTCGGGGATGAGCTCGCTCAGGGCCTGGGGATCCATCACGGCGCCCGAAAGGATGTGGGCGCCGATCTCGGCGGCCTTTTCCAGCACGCAGACGCTGACGTCCTGGCCGCGCTCGGCGGCCAGTTGCTTCAAGCGGATCGCCGCCGAAAGACCGGCTGGCCCGCCGCCGACGACGACGACGTCGTATTCCATCGATTCNNTGCGGGCCATTGTATTGCAGATCGTTATACTGCACCTTTGCCGCCGGCCTTCCGGAGCGGACGAGAGGAATCCTTGCATGTCGCCAGAACCCCTTGATATTCAAACACCTTCCGGAACGTTTGAAATTTCGATCGATGTCCGCTGGGGCGAAATGGACGCGCTGCGCCATGTCAACAACACCGCCTACTTCCGCTATTTTGAAGAGGCGCGGGTACGTTTGTTCTCCGCGATGGGCCTGGACGGCGCCGACGGCCGCTACGGCGTGCTGGCCCATGCCTCGTGTGATTTTCTCAAACCGCTGATGTATCCTGCCCGTGTCGTCGTCGGCATGCGGCTCGCGCGCGTCGGCCGGACCAGCCTGGAACTGGACTGCTGGATCGCGGACGCCGGGGATCCCGGAGCATTGCATGCCCGAGGACGCAACGTGCTGGTGTGCGCCGACGCCGCCACCGGCCGGCCCTTGCCCTGGACCGACACCGACCGGCTGGCGCTTGACCGTTGCTTCGCCGCCTGACGCGCCACCGATTTCCGTTCATCTAACGAAGGAACCGTTGTATGGATAAAGTCTATGAAAGTGCCGAGGCCGCCCTGCGCGGCGTCGTGGCCGACAACCAGATGATCGCCGTCGGCGGTTTCGGGCTGTGCGGCATCCCCGAGGCCCTGATCGCCGCGCTGCGGGATTCGGGCGTGCGCAACCTGACCTGCGTCAGCAACAACGCGGGGGTCGACGGCTTCGGCCTGGGACAGCTCCTGTCCACGCGCCAGATCACGAAGATGATCGCTTCTTACGTGGGCGAGAACAAGGAATTCGAACGCCAGTACCTGGCGGGCGAACTGGAACTGGAATTCACGCCGCAGGGCACGCTGGCCGAAAAGCTGCGCGCCGGCGGCGCCGGCATCCCCGCGTTTTTCACCGCCACCGGCGTGGGCACCGTGGTCGCCGAAGGCAAGGAAACCCGCGAGATCGATGGCCGCACCTACATCATGGAACGCTCGCTGGTGCCGGACGTGTCTCTGGTCAAGGCCTGGAAGGCCGACCGCAGTGGCAACCTGAAGTTCCGCCGCACGGCGCGCAACTTCAATCCCAACGTCGCCATGGCCGGGCGCGTCACCATCGTCGAGGTCGAGGAAATCGTGCCCACCGGCGCGTTCGATCCCGATGAAGTCCATCTGCCGGGCATCTACGTGCACCGCATCGTCCTGAACGCGCATCCCGAAAAGCGCATCGAACAACGCACCACTCGTCAATAAGGAGGCAGATCATGGCTTGGGATCGCGAACAGATGGCGGCGCGCGCCGCGCAGGAACTGCGGGACGGCTTCTACGTCAACCTGGGCATCGGCCTGCCCACCAAGGTCGCAAACTATGTGCCGCAAGGCATGGAAGTCTGGCTGCAATCGGAAAACGGTCTGTTGGGCATCGGCCCCTTCCCCAAGGAAGATGAAGTCGACGCCGATCTGATCAACGCCGGCAAGCAGACGGTGACGACGCTGCCGGGCTCGTCGATCTTCGCTTCGGCGGATTCGTTCGCCATGATCCGGGGCGGCAAGATCAACCTGGCCATCCTGGGGGCCATGCAGGTGTCCGAAAAGGGCGACCTGGCCAACTGGATGATTCCCGGCAAGATGATCAAGGGCATGGGCGGCGCCATGGATCTGGTCGCCGGCGTGGGCAAGGTCGTGGTGCTGATGGAACACGTCGCGAAGGCCAAGGACGGCACCGAGTCCCAGAAGCTGCTGCCCGAATGCACGTTGCCGCTGACCGGGGTGGGGGTGGTGAATCTCATCATCACCGACCTGGGCGTGATGGAAGTCACCGACGACGGCCTGCGGCTGACCGAACTCGCTCCCGGCGTGACGGTCGACGAGATCCGCGCCAAGACCTCCGCCAGGCTGGACGTGTCCGCCGTCGCCTAGGAAAGGTCTGAATTCCGCCCGACTCATTCAGACCTTTACCGAGGAACCCGCCGTGACCTTGCAACATCCTCTGGCGGCGCCCGCCGATCGCATCGCCGCCCTGCGCACGCAACTGGCGGGCGCCGGCCTGGCCGCCTGCCTGGTGCCCACCGCCGATCCGCACCTGTCGGAATATTTGCCGGATCACTGGGCCGCGCGCGCCTGGCTGTCGGGCTTCGACGGGTCGGCGGGCAGCCTCCTGGTCACGGCGGATTTCGCCGGCCTGTGGACCGACAGCCGCTACTGGGTCCAGGCCGACTCCCAGCTGCGGGGTTCGGGTATCGCGCTGATGCGGGCCGGCGCGCCGGACGTGCCCGATCCTCTCGATTGGGCGCTGGCGCACCTGGCGCGCGGCGACCGGGTGGCGGTCGATGGCCGTGTGCTGGATCTGTCGTCCGAGCGTCGCTGGCGATCCGGGCTGGATGGGGCCGGCATGGCGCTGGTGCTGGACCAGGATCCGGTCGGCGCCATCTGGATCGATCGGCCGGTCCTGCCGGAGGCCCGGGTGTTCGAGCACGTGCCGCCGCATGCCTGCCGCACCCGGGCGGACAATCTGGCCGCCGTGCGGGTCGCCCTGCGCGACCACGGCGCGACCTGGCATCTGTTGTCCTCGCTGGACGACATCGCCTGGCTGTTGAACCTGCGCGGCGCCGACGTGGACTACAACCCGGTCTTTCTGGCGCACGCGTTGCTGGATGCTGACGGCGTGCGCCTGTATGCGGCGCCCGGCAAGATCGACGCCTCGCTGGCCGACCGCCTGGCGGCCGACGGGGTGGCGCTGCGCGACTATGCCGATCTGGCCGCCGATCTGGCGTCCCTGCCGGCCGACACCGCGCTGCTGGTGGATCCGGCGCGGGTCACGGCGGGCACGCTGTCGCACGCGCCCAGGGCGCGACGCATCGAGGCCATCAATCCATCCCAACTGCTCAAATCCGTCAAGAACGCGGCCGAGGCCGACAACATCCGGGCCGCGATGGCCCAGGACGGCGCCGCCCTGTGCGAATTCTTCGCGTGGTTCGAGGCCGCCCTGACGTCGGGCGAGCGCATCACCGAACTCGACGTTGATACCCGTCTGTCGGCGGCGCGCGCCCGGCGGCCGGGCTTCGTCAGCCTCAGCTTCGCCACCATCGCCGGCTTCAACGCCAACGGCGCCATGCCGCACTACCGTGCCACCGAATCATCCCACGCGCACATCCAGGGAGACGGTCTGCTGCTGATCGATTCCGGCGGACAATACCTGGGCGGCACTACCGACATCACCCGGGTCGTGCCCGTCGGCACGCCTTCGGACGCGCAGCGCGCCGACTACACCACCGTGCTGCAGGCCCACATCGCCCTGGCGCGCGCACGCTTTCCGGTGGATACGCCGTCTTCCACGCTGGATACCCTGGCGCGCATGCCGCTGTGGCGACGGGGCCTGGACTACGGCCACGGCACGGGTCATGGCGTGGGCTATTTCCTGAACGTCCACGAAGGCCCGCAGTCGATCTCCGTGCGCGGCCACGCGCGGCCTCACCAGGGCATGAAGGCCGGCCTGCTGACTTCCAACGAACCCGGTCTTTACCGCGACGGGCAATGGGGCATCCGCATTGAAAACCTGGTGTTGGCCGTGCCGGCCGGACAGACGGAATTCGGCGCGTTCCTGGAATTCGAGACCGTCACACTGTGTCCCATCGACACGCGCTGCATCGTGAGGGCGCAATTGTCCGCCGACGAGATTGCGTGGCTGGACGCCTATCATGCCCGTGTGCGTGAACGCCTGCTGCCCCTGGTGGACGGCGCGGCGCGCGGCTGGCTGCTGGCGCGGACCGAGCCGCTGTAGTCCTGTTTCCGGCCGCTGGACGCATCCGGGGCGCGTCCCGGCATCAGGCCAGCCAGCGCTTGAACCAGGCGATGCTGCGGCCCCACGCCAGTTCGGCGGCGTCCCGATCGTAGCGCGGGGTCGAATCGTTGTGGAAACCGTGGTTCACGCCCGGGTAGACGTGGGCCTCGTAGGTCTTGCCGTTTGCCTTCAGGGCGGCCTCGTAGGCCGGCCAGCCGGCATTGACCCGAGTGTCCAGCCCCGCGTAGTGCAGCAGCAGGGGCGCCCGGATGCGCGGCACGTCTTCGGGGCGCGGCTGCATGCCGTAGAACGGCACGGCTGCCGCCAGCTCGGGGTAGGCGACGGCTGCCGCGTTGGCGACGCCACCGCCATAGCAGAAGCCGATGATGCCGATTTTGCCGGTCGAGCCGTCCACGGTCGGCAGGAACTCGATGGCTGCGAAGAAATCGTTCATCAGTTTTTCCGGATCGACCTGCTGCTGCAATGCGCGGCCCTGGTCGTCGTTGCCGGGGTAGCCGCCCTTGGAACTGAGCCCGTCCGGGGCCAGCGCCATGAAGCCCGCCTTGGCCAGGCGTCGGGCCACGTCCTCGATGTAGGGATTCAGGCCGCGGTTTTCATGGACGACTACGACGCCGGGCGCGGGGCCGGCGGCCTTGGCCGGCCGGACCAGATAGGCGCGCACCGGTCCGTTGCCCCGGGGCGATGGGTAGGTCAGGTATTCGGCGTGGATGTCCGGATCGGTGAAAGAGACCTGCTCGGCCAGCGCGTAGTCGGGGGACAGTGCGGCCAGGATCGAGGCCGCGCCCAGCGTGCCGACGGCGTAGCGGGATGCCCGGCTCAGGAATTCGCGCCGGTCGATGAGCCCGTGCGCGTAGAAATCGTAGAGTTCCAGCAGTTCGGGCGCGAAGTCTTTGGCGGTCAGCCGGGTCATGGCATCCTCCGGTGTCTATCCATGGACAGGGGTGGAAATCATGGTAGGCGAGACGGGCGGCGTGGTAAAGCGCTGAAATGCGCGGCGGGCCACCGCGCCGGCGGCGGTCCGAGCAGCTATAATTCCCATTTCCCGCTGCGCCCGTCCACACCGGGCTCCTATCTGAAATGACCAAATACGTATTCGTCACAGGGGGCGTCGTCTCTTCCCTGGGCAAAGGCATTGCTGCGGCGTCGCTCGCCGCGATCCTCGAATCCCGCGGGCTGCGGGTCACGATGCTGAAGCTGGATCCCTACATCAATGTGGATCCCGGCACCATGAGCCCCTTCCAGCATGGAGAAGTCTTCGTCACCGAAGACGGTGCGGAAACCGATCTGGACCTGGGCCACTACGAGCGATTCGTGTCCGCCCGGATGCGCAAGGTCAACAATTTCACCACCGGCCAGATCTAC